>JBLHQF010000010.1:0-26674 GCA_047624885.1 Cryomorphaceae bacterium
CCGCCACCGATAACTACAGCTTCGACCCCAAAGACTACATTGTGCCAGAGGATAAGGCGAAGGAATCTCCCTACCGTGTGATGATCGAAATCAACCTGCCAGGTGACGGCAACGAGCACTACGAAGATCAGCCCTCATTAGTTTATCGAGTAGAAGTAGATAACAAAGATCCGCGCTCCTACCAAGTGCTCGAAATTGTTGGCTTCCCAAAGGATGAAGTGGTGGATGGTGAAACCAAGTGGTCGCTCTACTACGCCGATGAAACCATCACCACCGCGCGCGATCTCTACGATAGCGCTCTGCTCCAAATCGATCGCACGGCAAAGGCCAAGCCATGAAAGCTCCGCCACATCGCTTGCTGACATTCCTCATCGCGCTTACTGCAATGACAGTGGCAGGCTATCTCCTCCTCACGGATAAGAACTACGTATACCAGAAGCTTGAGGGTGAGATTTTCTCCACCCACTACCAGGTCACCTACCAACCGAATGCAGCATTAAAATTAGAGCCCCAGGAAATCCAATCCGCCATCGACAAAGAACTCAATCGGATCGACTGGATCGCATCAAGTTGGAAAAATGAGTCCGAACTCAGCCGCTACAACCAAGCCGCAAATAAAGAGGAGTTCCCTCTTTCCAACGATCTAAAATGGCTCATCAAACGCTCTAGGGAAATCGAACTCCTGACTGGCGGAGCGTTCAATATTGAACATGAGACAGGGCGGCTCGATCTCTCTGGCATCGCCAAGGGATACGCCGTGGATCGGATTGCAGATTACCTAGCAGAGGACCTCGGCATCGAATCCTTCCTCGTGGACATCGGTGGTGAAATCAAAGCAAAGGGAGTCAACTCCAAGGGCGAAACATGGAACGTAGGCATCTTCATCCCTCCTGGACATGAAGCTATAAAGAGCCCCAGAGTCCGTCTAGAAAAAAACTCCATCGCCACCTCAGGACACTACTTCAAAGGAAGCCACATCACTGACCCAGAAACCAGTAAAGCCGTGACTAACTCCCTCATCTCCGCCTCCGTCATCCACACCTCCAACACCACCGCCGACGCCTTAGCAACGGCTCTTTATGTGATGGGATCCACGAAAGGACTGCCCTGGGCTCGCGATCACCAGATCTGTGCCATCTTCATTATTAAAGACGGCACTATTCTGAGCAGCTCTTCTCTTGTAGTCATAGATTAATGAGTTACTAGACCCGACTCCACTTCCACCATAATCAACCATTGTTCCTACGCTGACAGAAGTGTTTTGAGCACTAATATTATATGGAGTATAAGCCTTAATAGCAGACGAAAATGTAATAATAGCCAAATCACAAACTCGGTTCCCACTAGTCGAACTCCAAAATGGGTGAATATCGATAGCCTAAAAACGGCTCTCCGTCAGATGTGCATGACGATAAATTAACGATCCAGAATACCTATGAGAGTTAAACCTATATTCCATAAGCCACAGCGATCTATTAGCTATCAAAGTTTATTAGGCCAAAATTTCTTTAAAATAGAATTGCATCGCGGGAGACATGACTGACTTAATTACAACAAAAAGTTAGCTTAGCAGTCTAATAAATATCATGCGTATCTGACGGAGAGCCAATTTTTTCACATTGACCAAGCGACTCACTTTTAAGTAGGTTTATCGTATGCCTCTTCCAAAATTTCAGACTCTTACTGAGCAAGTAGCGGCATATCTGCGCCAAGAGCTCCAAAATAGGCGTTGGAGCGGCGAAATGCCGGGGCAGAAAAAACTGGCCACGCTGCTAGGAGTTAGCGGTAAGACGGTCGAGCTAGCTCTGATACTACTAGAAAATGATGGGATACTTGTCGGCCGCGGAATAGGACAACGGCGGCAGATCGCGTTACCAGAGAACCTTGACCAAGCACAGCTAAGGGTAGGCATTCTAACCTACGAGAAAGAGGATAGATCTGTGGACTACATCGGAGAGCTCGGCGCCAGCTTCAAGAGCAAGGCTACCTACCGTTTCTAACCAACCATAGCCTTATCGACCTCAAGATGGACGTAACACGGATCGCGGATTTCATCAAAAAAAGTCCTGCGGATGCCTGGGTGGTTCAAGCCGGATCCCTTGAAGTTCTAGAGTGGTTCTCCAACCAAGCCACTCCCGCCTTCGCACTGCATGGTCGGCAACCTACAGTCAACATCGCAGGCACCACAGCGCGAAAATCAACCGCGATGGCCACGACTACACGACGACTACACGACGACTGGCCGAACTCGGTCACAGTCGCATCCTCTTATTAAGTAGGAAGGAACGAAGAAAACCTATACCAGGCATATTCGAACAGGCATTCCTTGAAGGATTACAAGTGAAAGGAATTACAGTTGGATCCTATAACCTTCCTGACTGGGAGGACAGCCCAGAGGGCTTTTCCCGCTGCCTAACCGCCCTTTTCCAACACACCCCACCGACGGCGTTAATCATCGGTACGATAGAATTATTCGCCGCGACCCAGCAGTTCCTGCTCCAGAAGGGTATCCGTGTACCACAAGATGTCTCCATCGTCTGCAGCGATCCCCACCCTACATTTGCCTGGTGTAAGACCGTTTCCCACATCAGCTATGACAGCCGCATCTGGGTGCGTAACACCATACGATGGGTGAACAAGTTGGCACGCGGGGAGAACGATCGTCGCCAAGTAATCAGCAAGTCCAAGTTCATCGAGGGCGGAACCGTTGGCCCCGCCAAACCAGACGCTTCTAGGACCTCACCCTAAGAGAACCATTCCTAGCAGGACGAATTTTGCGTACCCATAGAAGTATCTGAAAATACCATGGTTGAATACGATGCCCCGCAGCTCTTAACTTATTCCCGCTAGGATTTTTTCGCTAGCAGCCTGTAAACTGTCGCGAGGGAGCCGATCAGCATAAGCGTGATCAGTGAAGCAGCGAAAGCTTTAGGCTCCCCCTCTGCGAACTTCTGCCAACTCACGATGGATCTCCATGAGAATACCGCGCAAAGCAAGAGGGTGGTCACCAGTGCAGCCCATTTCGCAAACCCCAGCCCTTTACCCAGCAGGAACCCCCAAAGGACGGAAAGCGCACCGAATAAAGAACCCGACATCAGGGCGGTTTTCGCAGCGACGGGATTAGAAAGATACCCCGCGAGCCCGCAGAGAAAGAGGAATACGCCGAAGCCGATTAACCATTTTGAATGAGTCATAACAGACTTTTAAGTCATGAAAAATACTTCTGCAACTAATTTCGCAATATTTCCGGAATCATCTTTTCTTCCTGGATGGATTACCCTGGCTGTATTAGTTCTGCTATTATTTACTTGTCATAGTGATGAGCCGTGATGTTCTATGACTATCTCTATTGTAAAGCTCTACTCAACGAACTATGAAAATCATCCTAATACTCACCGCTCTCCTTAGCATCTCTTTTAGTCTTCCTTCCTCAGCCACTGTCTATGAACTCAGGACTTACACGCCGCATGAAGGGAAGCTAGATGACCTCCAGACTAGATTCCGCGATCACACTCTGAAAATTTTTGAATCTCACGGGATGACAAACATCGGTTACTGGCTCACTGAGAAAAAAGAAGGCGAGACGCAAAAACTCGTTTATATGATAGCTCATAAGGACAAGAAAGCTGCTATGGCAAGCTGGAAGGCTTTCCGAGCTGACTCTAGGTGGCAAGCCGCTTTTGCCGCTTCGAAAGCAAATGGAAAACTCGTCAAACAAATCGAAAGCCATTATCTCACTGCGACTGACTTCTCCAAACTGAAGTAAAGAAATACTGCTCCTAACTACGATGAACCTATGAACCGAAACATGAAAATATGGCTCCACGCGCTAGTTATTGGCGCGCTGTTACTGCGCGTGAGTGCCGCTAAGAAACCGAACATCATTTTTATCCTGGTCGATGACATGGGCTGGTCGGATATAGGGTGTTACGGTGGTGAGATCGACACACCTCATATCGATTCCCTTGCCAAGCAGGGTGTGCGGTTTACCCAGTTCTACAACACGGCGAAGTGTAACACCTCCCGCGCCTGTTTGCTAACAGGAACCTATGCCCAGCAATGCGGCATGATGGGACCTGGAAAAATTTCAAATGCAGTCACCTTAGGCGAAGTACTTCGCAGCGCAGGATACCGAACATTAGCAGCGGGAAAACACCACGGCACGGAAAATCTGTATGATCGTGGGTTCGACCACTATTACGGACTGCGCGACGGCTGTAGTAACCTCTGGAACCCCGGGGTAAAACGTCCGGGCGAACCAGAGCCAGGGAGGAAGAACAGAGTTCGCTATTGGTGCGACGATGCCAAAACCTATCACCCATTCACCCCAGAGGATAAAAAATTCTACTTCACCGATGCCGTCACCAATAAAGCGCTCGGATGGCTCGATGATAAACCGGCTGAAGACAACCCTTTTTTCCTCTACCTCTCCTACACCGCTCCGCACTACCCCTTGCACGCTTGGCCTGAGGACATTGCAAAGTATAAAGGGAAATACGACGGCGGCTATGAATCCATCCGTAAGGCGCGCTACCAGCGGATGGTCAAGATGGGCCTGATCGATCCTGTCAAGTCACCGATGCAGCCTTGGAAGGGCCGAGCCTGGAATGAGCTCAAAGGTATAGAACTCGAAAAAGAGAAACGCCGCATGGAGATCTACGCGGCGATGCTCGATCGCGTCGACCAGAACATCGGCAAGGTGCTGGCGAAACTCAAACAGCAAGGGAAGCTTGAAAATACTATGATCATGTTCGCGTCCGACAATGGTGCCTGCGCCAAAGGAGCTGGCGCAAAAAAAAGATCCACAAAGCTCGAAGACTTTGGCACGGTGGCAAGTTATGAAGCAGTTGGAAAAAACTGGGCGACGGTGCAGAATACTCCACTGCGCAATTGGAAAAATTACAGCCACGAAGGAGGGATACGCACACCATTGATCGTCAGCTGGCCCGGAAAGATCAGCCAACCAGGTGGCTATTACCACGGGGCTGGGCACCTGATCGATATCATGCCAACTCTAGTGCAACTCAGCGGTGCGAACTACCCAGAAAACTATCAAAATAAACTGATCACCCCAATGCAAGGCATTAGCCTACTACCCTCGCTCGCAGGGAAACCACTGGTTCGCAACAAACCGATCTTCTGGCAGTGGCAGTCTGGCGGCGCCATCCGTGACGGTAATATGAAGGCGGTCTTCTGGGGTAAAAACAAGCCGTGGGAGCTTTACAATATTTCCAAAGATAACAACGAGAGCAACAACCTCGCGCCATCTATGCCCGAGAAACTCGAGTCGATGAAGAAAAATTGGCAAGAATGGCGCGTCTCAACGACCCAATAATCCAGAAAAACAAGGGATTCGACCCTATCATTTAGGAAAGAATGAACCTACTAAAATCTCCACGCAAGTAAACGCGTCAGCTTGTTACCTTGCTGCATGTTGATCTCCTTCACCTCAACGGCACCCAACTTCGCTAAAATCTTTAGCGATGGCTTAACGTTTTCACTTTTTGAAACCAAGCTGGTGAACCACTTACATTGCGTTGCAAATCTTTTACTCTCCTTGAGCATTTTGCGAAGAAACCGAATCTCTCCGCCTTTGCACCACAGCTCCGCCTTCTGTCCGCCGAAATTCAACACTGTCTCGGGCTGAGATAGTGATGGATCAACTGCTCCATCGCCAACTCCTTCAGCTGAGCGCTTATGTCGGTTTCTATTCAGATTCGCTACCTTCTTTTGACTGACTTTAAGAGCTTCTTCTAATGACGCGTGAAAGGGAGGATTACAGACACTCAAATCATAGAACTCTCCCTCCTTGATCACGCCTTCGAAAATGTGACTATTATCGCTCTGTAAGCGCAACTTGATGCGCTCTTCGAGCCCTGGATCACGCGCAATGATAGCCGCAACATTGTCTAACGAGGTGGCATCAATATCACTCGCTGTGCAGCTCCAACCATAAACCTTACAGGCTAATAGCGCGTAAATTCCATTTGCCCCAGTGCCGATATCCAGCATCCTCACAGATCGGGAAACACCGTCAGACAGAACAGTATCATTAATTTCACCAGGCTCACTCACTCCTAACAACTCTGCCACATAGTGAATGTAGTCCACACGACCTGGAATAGGTGGACACAAAAACCCATCAGGGATATCCCAGCCATCTATCCCGTAGTGATGCTTCAGCAATGAACGATTCAAGGTCTTGACCGCTACAGGATCAGAGAAGTCGATGGATTCAACTCCATGCTCATTCAGCTTCACATGTGGCGCCAGCGCTTGATCCGATTTCATCAATGCCGCAAAATCATAGCCCCCACGGTGCGCATTTCTCGGGTGAAGCCCCGTCTTATTCAATTTCTGCGCTGAGCTTATCACTACACGTTTCTTCATACATCATCTTTGCTCATCTCCTCTCGATTGGAAATAACGAAAAGTAAAGGAGTTCAATTCATGTTGCGTATTCCACACAACACCCATGACATCCAATATCCAATTCTCCCCCGTGCCTCCAGCACGGTCTATTAATAAAATACATCAACATAGGGCTGAAGCCCTATGCTTTGGAAATGTACTCCCTTCAGGGGAAAAATGCGTGACGGCGGATGGTAACCGCCTAGCCCAGAACAATCATCATGAAAACTTACCTCTAGTTTGATCCTGAGATGGAATTTCACCTATGTTTTACAAACATCAGAAAATTTTAGTGTAGGATCTTATTCATGAAGAAGATCATTTACCAAGTTCAGCTATGGATTCTACTGTTTATTATACCTGTCGCGGGGCAGGAAAAAAGTGAGGACCAACTAGCAACGGAAAGAGTCCATGACTTCCAGCGCAAAAAGGGCCTGGGCCTGAAAGTGGTAAATGATGTAGTAATGATTGCTAAAATAGATGTTTTTTTGGCTAGCATTAAGACAGATACCGAAAAGGAAGAAGTGATGGCACTATTTGGTGGTCGCTATGTAGAAATTACTCCTCTGAAGCACGCAGAGCGTGTGATCAAAAACTTCCTAAGTGACAGAGAATCTCTGAGTGTTCGAGAGGCCGCAGTTAATATTGCTGCTTGGAGAAGGTTGAAAAATTTAGAGCCTGAAGTATTGAACGTATTCAAAGAATTAGGACACACTAAGGCGGCACGTGAAGACTTGATCAGTGATCTCCCCGTGTTCGGGGTCGACTCTTTAATCGTGATTCGCCCTTATTTAGATTCCGAGGATAAAATACCTAGAACTGCAGCTCTGGAAGCATTTGCTAGAATGGCTCCCAAAATGACTTTAGACAGAAACCTAGCTCTTTTAACTCATATAGATGCTGATGAGCGTGAGACGGCAGTTGAAAGATTAGCTCAGAATGGAAAAAGCGCGGCACAGGCTATCTACAAGTTATTAGATGACCCTACGGATGGGGTAAGAGATGCTGCAGTCAGGGTTCTAGGTGAACTCCCTCATGAAGAATATTTCATGGATGCTTTGTTTAAAAAACTAGAGAAGATGAGCAACGATAATTCGAATTCAGTGAGAAGTCAGGTTCACTCTGTGATCGTTCACAGGTTTAAGACCAAATCTAATCCCTTTATACTAGAGGCTCTGAAAGATGAAAATAAATACATCATCGAAGAAGCACTAATCCATTTAAGAGCGTCAACGATCTCTGATGAGAAGCAAATTGAACAGATCACGCCGTTTCTGAAGCACTCGAAAAAGAGTATCAGCGAATTCGCTAAACAGTCTGTTGAGCTCCTCCAAAAAAAAACAGGCTGCTACGAGCCTTCCTGGATGCACTAAAGGCTATCAATAATGTCATCAAATTTCTTATCTAATTCTTTGGGTTTGGAAAAAAAGCTCACGAGTAACACCCACGAACCAGCGACTCCAAAAATGACCGCTAGACAATGTAAGAATAGTTCTTTTGGTGATTTAAAATCAATACAGCAAAACATAGCCACACTTATCACAATAGCTCCGAGACCGAGACCGAGACCGAGACCGAGACCGAGACCGATAGCGATAGCGATAGCGATAGCGAAAAGCACCAAGCACAACACGGCTCCTCGATTGGCTTTACCCCAAATAGCATCCCCTATTTTATAGAGTATAATTCCTGTCATTATTATTAATGTTAATGGGGCGGCCTTGATTACCAGTTCGGTCATCTTTATAGATCCTCTAATGTTCGGTCTCTTTGTTCTGTGTATTCCACCTCAGTGACTATTCCTTTCTCTCTAAGAGAATCCAGATTCGACAACCTCTCCTCAACTGTCTTCTCGTCTTGATCATTTGAACCTTGCTTTAGATTACTAGCAATCGTCTTCATCCCCTCTTGGGTATTCTCAGCTAGGTAACTAAATGTGTCCTTTATTGGAGGAGCAGTCTCACCAGCGATGTAACGTGTGATTTTTCCTAGGTAGCTATATTTCACAAGCGTGACCCCAATTCCAAGCATTGGTAATCCGATGAAACAACACCAGAAATATTTAGGTGGTCCGAATGATCCAAAACTTGAAAAAACTGACCATCCCGGTCATTACGAAAATAGCCCCAATGATGGTCAGAACTATCCCCCATCCTCTTAATCCTTTTTTCTGAGAGTGATGATTAAGATTCACTTTGTTAGACTCGATTTCATGCACTACTTTAAGCAATATTTATTCATCTTACCAATTACAGAATAAACCTATTCATGTATATGCTAAGTGCTAATTCAACAGAACTTGGTATGGCTATTCTTATTTTATGAGTGATGAAGAAACGTGTTTATTTCTTACTATCCCCCAGAGGGTCGGCTCCCTTGAAAACCGATCCCAAGCGATGGCTTGTCCCGAAAGTCCTGTTACCTTTTCTGATCGAACATAGCTCAGTGTATTCTCTTTATCTATTTTTAATACATGGACCAAGGATTCACCATGTCCGGTAGTGTAGAGTAGCCCGTCAGGCCCCCATGACCCGCCTGAGCAACTAAATACACCCCAATGGCTGAATACTTCTTCTGGAAACACCCAGCTCTTTAGCTCGGTAAATTTCTCATCTTGATACTTATATTTAACAAGTCTCGTGGCCTTGTTTTCATTTTTCCCGTAAACAGCATAACACATCCACCATGAACCATCGCTATGCTGATCAATCCAAGTGAGTGATCCATATTTTCTTGGGAGCTTTAGGGTTTTAATATGGCTGAGCTTTGCTCCTGTTACGTCCCAAATTTCCACCGAGCAATCACCGGGATCGGAGCCATACCTAGAGTGAGCACCATAGAGTTTACCATCGATCACCGTGGCGCTGTTGAGATGCTTGAAATGAGCGTAGGCTTTCTCTTTTTTATTCGCTATCCATGTAGCAACCACTTTTCCAGTCTTTTTCTCACATTTAACGACCTTGGTATTATTGATCGCATAAAAGTAGTTGGCATCCACAGCCACTCCCTGACTTACCTTAAACGGGAATTTTTTTAGCAACTTGTTCTCCTCCGCGGACAAGAGCGAAGTCAATAAGCCAAAAAAAGCGATGATAGCAAACCCCAACCAACCCTTCATTTTATTTGAATTGGTTCAGGATTAGCGAGCATCGCTGGAATGATTAAATACAGCCTACGGGCAGAAATGTTGCGTGGAACTATTTCCCTTTACCCATGAGCTGCACAAGTTGCCCTGCTTTGTCCAAAATAACTGCTGTGTCACATCCGTGAGAATAGTAATTTTTCAACAGCATCGCGGTCATACTTGGAGTAAGTTTGTAAGGATTAGATGAGAGAATATCACGAAGGCTTTGTTTCTCATTGTCACGTAAGATAACAATGGCTTGCTCGTGGAGTTCCTTAGGGATCAATTTTTCGAGCTCTTCTTGAAGTTTTTTTGGTGTTGATTTTGGAAATCCGAAAGCTGACGTATTCTCTTTTTTGGGTTCTTCTGACATAATGGTTTGGTGTGGTGAGTGTAGTTGTTTATGAAATCTTAGATCTCATAGCTTGAGGAGGAAAGTGTTCTAGATTTTATATATTAATCACCTGAAGAGTCAATAGAAACAAAAACGAGAATTCACAGGGTGATCAAGCTAGGGAAAACATCTCAGAATAAACGCTTTCTAGCCGCTGATTAAGCAGATTACCGCTGATTTTTTTTACCTTAGCCTATTCTTTGGTGCTTCAAAATCTCATCTTCATCATATTTATGTATTCTGATTAATAAAAAGTAGTTTCATCGCATTGGTAATCAGTTTTAAATCTGCGAAATCAGCGGTAATAGAATATTTCCTCCCTAGCTTGATCGCACTGCGAGAATTCAAAGCAACTCAATCCAGCATTCAGCCAACTCATACCTTCTGGATTTAAACTCCCCTTCTTGGATCATAAAACGACCTTCCACCCAACCATTACATAAGTTAAAGCTGTTCTCGTAGACACTCCCAAGTGCTCAGCAACTTCTCTGGTGGTGAGGTAGCGGCTATCCTTGAAAATTTCTAGCTTTCTTGTCTGTCTGGTATCAAGTTCGCGGAGGAGTTTGGTCTGGTTGTGGCTTCTGCCTTTCGGCTTGATTTCTGACCTTGGCAAATGAATCAGCCATGCCCTGGCAGAAGTATTCTACCCAGTGACTCATGCCTGCTTCTGCGCGTCCTAGATAATAATTATGCGACTTCCCAACACTAATAACAGTGTAGTAAACTGGTAAATTGTGCGCGTAGCATTCTTCTAACAAGTAAATGCCTTTTAGACCTTATCCTGAGATATGGAGTATCAGGTTGGTGAGTAGACTTGCAGTCCTGCCATTGCCTTCATAATAGGGGTGAATGGTGGCTAACTAGAACATATAAAGACATAGTATATATAAACATAGCATATATAAATACAGACAAACTATGAGAGCATGTCGTTGCTGGATTTGCATTATCATTAACCCCCTATTAATATTTTGATAGTTTTCCCTTGCCTGAGCGCAGACCACTCTTAATATAGTCTTGTTTCAGCCATTTCATTTCTTTTACCTTCGTAGCCCCGTTTTTTCCGATTCAATATGATGCTCTCAACCACCGCACTCAAAAAGCAAATTCCTGGTAGTCTTGCCTTATCTGAGGTATGCTTCATTCCGTATGCTACGATGGCTCTGAGGTTAAGCCTCCTCGCACTATGCCTCTTAATAAGCTCGCTGCTCAGCTCGGGCCAGGGCGCTTCGCCAGTTAAGCCGGAGGCGAAAAAATCTGTCTATGTGATCCCCATTCAAGGAACCATTGATAAGCCCAATCTTTTCATCCTGCGGCGTGGATTGAAAGAGGCTATTGCTAACGACGTCGATATGGTCGTTCTGGATATGGACACCCCTGGCGGCAGGGTCGATTATTGCCTTGAGATGATGGATATGCTGGCTCGATTCGATGGGATTACTGCGACCTATGTTAATTCGAATGCAATTTCAGCGGGCTCTTTTATTGCCGCTGCGACGCAAGACATTTACTTTGCTCCAAGGGGGAAAATGGGTGCCTCAGCAGTGATTCAAGGCGGTGGCCAGGATGTACATGAAACGGCGGGCCTGAAGATCGAAAGTTATCTGAGGGCCGACATTCGCTCATTGACTGAAGATTACACCTATCGCTCTGATGTCATACGGGCCATGTTGGACGCGGACTTTGAGTTGAAAATTGGTGACGATGTCATCAAACCAGTGGGGGAACTACTCACCCTGACTGCTACAGAAGCGCACCGCACTTATGGGGACCCGGCCATAAGCCTTCTCGGGAGTGGCATCTATGGTTCAATCGACGAGCTATTAGATGCTCGTTTAGGAGCAGAGGGATATGTGATCAAAGATTTTGAAGTGACCTATTCTGAAGGATTTGCGAAGTGGGCTTTTACATTCGCGCCAGGTCTGATTGGTTTGGGACTGTTACTTCTCTTTTTTGAATTCAAGACGCCCGGCTTCGGAATCTTTGGAATTGCTGGGCTCACGCTGATCGCTGTATTTTTTATTATTCAAAATATTGCTGGGCTGGCGGGGAATGAGCCGATGCTGTTCTTCGCGCTTGGAGTGATGCTGGTTTTGATAGAGCTTTTCTTTTTTCCGGGCGTGATCCTCTTTGCTGTCAGTGGGCTCTTCTTGATGCTAGGCTCTGTACTTTGGTCGATGGTCGATGTCTGGCCTGATGAGGGGGTTGTCATCTCGCCGGAAGTGCTCTTGCAGCCAACGGTTAATTTGATTTATGGGCTAACAATTGCTTTTGTCGGTATACTGGTTTTTTCCCGTTTTTTTTCCGGATCGAGGATGGAGCGCAAAATGGTCCTCGCAGAATCTGTCGGTGGACCAGCGAAGGAAGACCTTTTAGCGGAGCTTCCACAGACTGGTTCGAAGGGACTGGCAGTGACGGATCTTTTCCCTAGCGGTATGATCGAGATTGAAGGTAAACGCTATAACGCTCGCTCTGATTTAGGTGCGATCGACCATGGTAGCGCGGTGCAGGTAATCGATGTGCGCAACTACACCCTCATCGTGGAGGTGGCTGAATGAGCTTAATATTAATCTTGATTGTGGTGGCCATGGTATTGGTCGCTTTTGAAGTAGTCCTTCCCGGAGGCATCCTTGGGGTGATAGCTGGGATCTGTGTCGTTGCCGCTACGGTCTTATCACATATAGACTATGGTGCCTGGGTCGCTGTGGCGGTCTTCTTTGGCTCGGGGTTGTTGATTTTCGCTCTTATTATGATCGAGTTTAAGCTGCTCAAAAACACCTCTCTGGGAAATGCCTTTTTCCTGAAGGAGACGGTCACAGGGCACACTGGACCGACAACCGAGGTTTCTTTGATTGGCAAAGAGGGCGTGGCCTTGACCCGCCTTAACCCAAGTGGCAGAGTGATCATCGACGGGAATACTTACGAAGCGAGCTCTCAAGACGGTTATATGGATGCAAAGCAGGCGATCACCGTTGTGGCACAGAAGAATTTTAAACTAACCATAAAAAAACGATAACTATATCTTCCGACTTTCCTTCTTTCTCAGCTTGACGACCATCAAATACGATCATATAAATGTAGCACAAACGATCACATTAGTAGCCCAGAACAACTTTAAATTAACCATTAGAAAACTATGAATACATTCTCCATCTTACTCGACTTGTCGAACATCCAATTAGGTATCACTGCTGTTCTAGGACTGATTATCCTGATCATTGGCTTTGTCATTACCAGTTTCTTTAATATCTGGCTTAGGGCGTATCTTTCGGGAGCCGCTGTAGGGTTCACAACTCTCATCGCAATGCGTCTTCGAGGCGTGCCCACATCGCAGATCGTAGATGCCCGTATCACTTCCGTGAAGGCAGGGATCGAAATCAGTGCGAACGACTTGGAGGCTCACTACCTCGCTGAAGGTAACGTGATCCAAACCGTGCAGGCGTTGATCGCTGCAGACAAAGCGAACATCACGCTCGATTGGCAACGCGCTTGCGCGATCGACCTCGCAACTAAAGGCACTGGTAAGTCAGTGCTCGAAGCGGTGCGCACCTCGATCAATCCGAAGGTGATCGAGTGTCCGGCTCCTAGTAGTGGACGCACCACCATCGATGGTGTTGCAAAGGATGGAATTCAAGTCAAAGCCCGGGCCCGCGTAACAGTGCGGTCTAATTTAGATAACTATGTGGGCAGCGCCCTCGAAGAGACGATCATCGCCCGTGTTGGTGAGGGCATCGTGACCACGATTGGTTCGTCCCAGTCTTACAAAGTGGTTCTTGAATCACCAGATACGATTTCTAAGACAGTCCTCGCTCGCGGTCTCGATGTGGGCACTGCGTTCGAAATCCTTTCGATTGATATTGCTGATGTCGACGTCGGCGAGAATATCGGAGCGAAGCTCCAGGAGTCTCAGGCCGAAGCCGACAAGAACGTTGCTCAAGCCAAGGCGGAAATGCGCCGGGCCGCAGCCGTTGCTCTCGAGCAGGAAATGAAGGCACGTGTCGAAGAGATGAATGCAAAGGTAGTCGAAGCAGAGGCGCAAGTGCCGCTCGCGCTCGCCGAAGCCTTCCGCTCTGGAAATTTAGGTGTGATGGATTACTACCGTATGAATAACATCAAAGCGGATACTGACATGCGTGATTCAATTTCGAAAGGCGATGAGTCGAAGTAAGTAGTTTCTATGGATAATCTTCTAGAAATCATCGGGCCGCTGATCTTCGGCATTATCTACGTATTGGGAAAACTATTTGCCAAGAAGGGTGACACTGAGGATGGGTCGCCCGCGGGGCAGCAGGAAGAGGATCCCGAAGAAGCAGACAGCCAGCGCCAAGAGCAGGAAGAAACTCTCTGGCAGATTATGCAACAGCGTGGGCATTCCGGGCAAACTTCTCAGCCCGTTCAAGATCAAACCCGCGAAGAACAACCTATTCCCAGCTCAGTCATGCCGAGGCAGGAAGTCGAAAAAGAAGACTCCAGTGGGTTTTCCTGGGGTAATTCCGATGATCCCTACGATGACGAGATGGAACGCCAGTTGAAAAATATTGAGGCTTCGAAGCGTGAAGCTACTCGACTCCGATCTAATTCAGCTCAAGGTGGGGTAAAATCTGTGGGCGAAATCGGCAGTTCACTTAAGCGTCGAAAAAGGAGTTCTTTTGGCTCTGTGCGCTCCAGTCTTAAAGATCCAGCTGCAGCACGGTCAGCATTTATTTATGGTGAGGTTTTAGGACCGCCCGTAAGTCAGCGAAAGACCACAGGAGTTCCCGGATTGTCTTCATAAGCGTGTGAAGAAAGATCATCGCACTGAGGATCAGTTTTAAATCAGTTTTAAATCAGCGAAATCAGCGAAATCAGCGAAATCAGCGGGAATGCAATATTCCCCCCTAGCTTGAGTGAGTCAAACTCCTCGAACGGGATCACGGTAAGCAACGCATTTCTTATCGGTCCGCGATCTTCTCCCCAGTAGCCGGCGTCTCGCTTCCGGTGGTTGAGGTTTCCCACACTCCAGTGACCACGGATGATACGTCCTATTTGTGCAGCAATCTCAGCACCATACTCTATCGAGGTGCCAAAGAGCCTAACTGACATTTCAGGTTCGCTGCCTTCTTTCGTTGAGCAGCAAATGCGCTTGCATTTGATGATCTTGGCTATGTGGGGGAAGGGACTCACTTCAGTGTCCACAGCGGCTATCGTGATGTCGCGTATATCAAATCTGCCGTGTCCCAGTTCAAGCCCCCTATGAGATCTACTTCGCGACCTTCGAGAAGATTTTCTGCGTATTTATAGTAGTTTTTCTGGTTCTTTTTAATGGCGGAGAGGCCTTCTGCTCCTGAGTCATTGATGAGTCGATTCGTTTTTTTAGGGTGTAAAATGCGTCCGAGAGGCTGCGCAGGTGCTTGCAGTCCAGAGCGCAGCGTGCTCCTGCCAATCCTTCTGAGGTGCCTTTTTGGAAAATATCGGGGAGTGGAGATGAGTTGGAAAGAAGCTGCTGTGCTTTTTTTGCAAGAGGGTAAATCCAATATTTTTTAGGGCTTTTATCGTCGACGTAAAATTCGCTTTTGTGGCGTATGAAGCCTTTACTAAATCCAGAGGTGAGCAAATATGATTAAAGTTCATAACTCAGCTAACATGATCATTTCAACGAAAATGTTTAGCGCAAAGTGAAAAACCCTCTAGCCTAGAGCTTTCACAGCGAAGCTAGGCAACCGCCCTAGGAATTCAAATGATGATTTGAAAAAATGATTTGATTTTGAGTTAGATTCGTCTATCTGTCTCCATAGATGAAACTCGATGCCAAAGAGAAACTGATCCGTAGCGCGATAGAAGTTTTCTCGGAGAAAGGCTATCGTGATGGCAAGATTGCAAGTATCGTTAAAGGCGCTGGCGCGAATATAGCTGCAGTAAACTACCACTTTGGGTCTAAGGATCAGTTGTTCGTAGCGGCGCTTAGGCAGGCATTTGCAGATGCTGATGAGGTTTATCCAAGTAGGGGAGGTCTGCCAGCATCTGCATCCTCAGAAAAAAAGATAGCCGCTATTGCGCGTGCTATTTTAATACGATCTTTCGATGAAGGAAAGGCTGGGGATTTCAACCGTATCATGAGCCGCACGATGCATGTGCCGGGCTCACCGGTGGAGATGATTCTAACCGAGGTGGAGGACTTTGAGTTAAAGTACCTCTCCGCAGCACTAGCAGAATTTTTAGAAACTGAGTCCCCGCAACTGATCGCTTGGGCGGTAGCGCTATTTATTTCACTGGCCACGATGATTTCAAAATGCCCACTTGGAGCAAAGGAGCATCTCTTTAAGAAAGAGCCAAAGCAGAGCCAGATCAACTCGATGATCGAGTACCAGATAAAAGCGATCTTTGCTGCGTTAAAAGCAATGCCTAAACAATTTCCAAAGTAAACATGCCATGAACGCTAAGCTAATTATTTCCACATCACTCTTACCGCTACTGACCATCTTCTCGTCATGCAGTAACATGCCTCTGGAGCCTAATTCAAAGGCGCAAAACGCGAACCAATCACTAAGCATCCCAAACAGATTCGACACCACTACGCCACCTGTACCGGAAGTCGCTAGAGGGTTGCTCTCCCTGTTCTCAGACTCACAGCTCAAACGTTACGTAAACAAAGCGCTATTAGCAAATCCAGATCTCCAGAACAGTCTCGCGAGACTAGAGGAAGCAGGATTTAATACTCGCAAATCCCAAGCTCCTGGCCTGCCATCTCTCACCGCTGGAGCTTCTCTCGGACGTAGCAAGATAAGTGGAGCTGCTTTCGATGGAGGGTCAAATGGATCGAATATCGGGCTCTATTCAGCCACGCTCGATGCCCAGTGGGAAGTAGATGTCTGGGGGCGTATCCGCGCTGGGGTCGATGCTGCATCACGTGACCAGGCATCGCTTGCAGCAGATCATGAAGCAGCTCGCCAGTCTATCGCGGCTCAGACTATGCAGGCATATTTTTCACTCATCGCGTCTGATAAATTGTTAGATCTCTCGCAGCGACGTCTATCCAGCTTTGAGAAAACAGTATCATTAGTAAACCGACGTTTCGAGTCAGGCACCGGTAACCTCAGTGATCTCGATCTAGCTCGCACCGATCTAGAAAACTCCCGCGGCCAGCTGGAGCAGCGTAAGAACGCCCGCGACCAAGCCGCCCGCCAGCTAGCAGCTCTTACAGGTAGTTACCCAGATGCTAAGTCTTCAGCTAAAAGCTATCCATCGTTAAAACGTAGTGTTCCCGCGGGCATCCCATCTAGCGTCATGCTCCGCCGCCCAGATATCTATGCAGCCTATGAGCGTATCCGCGCAGCAGATTCCCGAGTCACCGTCGCTCACCGAGACCTCTATCCGCGCTTTCCGCTCACCGCCAGCACAGGTCAGCAGTCTAGTATCCTCAAGGATCTTGCGAATGCAAATTTCAATGTCTGGTCTATCGCGGGGAATCTAACAGCACCGCTGATCGATGGCGGCAGCCGCCGTTCTGAGCTTGGTGCTGCCAATGCCCGCGCCAAGCAAGCACTCGCAAATTATCACTCCACGGTCCTAAGTGCATTTCAAGAAGTCGAAAATGCACTCGGCTCTGAACACTATCTCAAACGCCAACAACTCTCCTATAAGAAAGCCCTAACAGCCGCCAAGAGCGCCGAGTCCCGCACCCAGCGGAATTACGAGACTGGCTTAGTCGAAATCCTCAACCTACTCATTGCTCAGCGCCGATCATTCAGCACCGAGGAATCCCTCATCAACACCAAAGCCCTAAGGTTTCAAAACCGTGTCAGCCTAGCACTCGCCCTTGGAACAGGACTCTAACAGATTTAAAATTATGAATATCATCATCAGAACTATCGTCTCACTATTCATCATTGCCGTGTTCTACCTAGCTGGGCAAAGCCTCATCTCGGGAAAGCCAGAGCAGAAAAGTAAGAAGCCGGATACAGCCACTCCTCGGATTGATTCCATTCTTGTTCCGCTTGGGGATTATCGCCCGTCTGTCAACAGCTACGGCACCGTGCAGAGCTACTTCGAGACCCAGCTCACACCAGAGGTAAACGGAAAAATAACCTCCGTTTCTGCACAGTTCCGTGTAGGAGAAATGATCACCAAAGGTTATACTCTAGCGACTATTGATGACTCAGACTATCAGTCAGCACTAGCCACTCGGAAGGCAACTTTAATCCTGCAGGAATCAGCACTTGCAGAAGAAGAAATCCGCGCTGAACAAGCGGCAGAAGATTGGGAAGCATCAGGTAGAGACCCTGCTTCCGCCTCAGACTTCGTCCTGCGCAAGCCACAGCTCGCCGCCGCAAGAGCGAACATTACTGCCGCTCAAACCGCCATTGATCAAGCTGAAGTGGATCTCACCCGCACCAAGATAAAGGCTCCCTATGATGCCGTAGTCACCGCGCGCACAGCTTCACTAGGTAACTACGCGACAGCACAAAATTCACTCGGCACCCTCATCGCCACCGAGAAGGCAGAAGTGCGCATCCCGCTCACTGCCGAGCAGATGAGACGCATTCAATTCGCATCAGACGAACCGCTAGAAATCACTCTAACAAGCCCCAGTAAACCCAATCTACAGTGGCCTGCAAAACTTACCCGTATGGAACCAACGCTCGACCCACAAAACCAGGTCAGCTACGCCATCGCCACCATAGAAAACCCCTACACCAATGAAACTTCTCCACTGCCAGTAGGAAGCTTTGTCAATATATCCATCCCGGTAGCAGTGATCAAAGGTGCTTACAAGATTCCCGAATCCGCACTAGTGAATGACAAGTATGTGTGGCTCGTGGATGATGAACAAAATCTCGTCCGTGCAGAAGCCATCCGTATCCAGAGCGATAGCTCATTCGCCTACGTCAGAATGAAACCAGAGGATCTAGAGCCGCCCCTGAAGGTAGTTTCCCGGCCACTTAGTAATTTCCGCTCAGGCATTAAAGTAGAGGAAGAGGTGAAAGAAGAGGACGAGTCTAACCAGCAATCTGCCAAATAAATTTTTCTGATGTCTCCACTTAAAAAACATCCCTTCATCACATGGTTCGCTACGAATCCCGTAGTCGCGAACATTCTGATGTTCAGCATCGTAGCCGGCGGTTTTTTCAGCGCTCTGACTGTCAGGAAAGAGGGTTTCCCGGCATTCGCCTCAGAGTCCGTCATCGTCACCGTTCCGATCCGTGGAGGTACTCCAGAAAATGTTGAGCGAGGTGTAGCGATTAAAATAGAAGAGTCGCTAGAGTCCGTAGACGGTATCGAGCACGTCCGCTCAGTGAGCTCAGATAATATTTCCACTATCACCATCCAAGCAAAGGAAAACTATCCCATTTCAAAACTGTTAGATGATGTCAAAGTCCAGATAGATGCCATCCCGTCCTTCCCTGAGCAGGCAGAAAAGCCTGTCGTTACAGAGAAAAAACGTGAAAGCATCGTCCTCTGGGTGGAGCTCTACGGTGATGTCCCAGAAGCGACACTTAAAGAATCTGCCCGCAAAGTACGAGATGTCCTACTACGCCAACCCGCCATATCAAAGATAGAAACGTTCGGTGCGCGGGACTATGAAATTTCCATCGAGCCATCAGAAGAAAAGCTCCGCTTCTATAATCTAACATTTTCCGAAGTTGCAGATGCGATCTCTAACAACTCTGTAGATCTCGGTGGTGGCGTGGTCCGCTCAGACCGTGGAGATATTTCACTCCGCTCAAGAGACCAAGCTTATAAAAAGGGAGACTTCGAGAGTATCGCCGTGCGGACGAATGCCGATGGCACGCGCATTTACGTGAGGGACGTCGCAACTGTTAGAGACGCATTCATTGATCAGAATACTCTAAATCGTTACAAAGATTTACCCACTGTTAGTCTTAAGATAATTACCGAAGGTAATGATGACATCGTAAATGCAGTTAGTCAGGCGAGAAAAATAGTCGATGAATACACTGACCTACCTGAAGGAGTCAGTATCGCAGGATGGTTAGATGGCGCTACTAACATCCGTGACAGACTCTACTTGCTTGGAGCAAATGGAGGCTTTGGCGTCCTCCTCGTGCTAGGTATTTTGATGGTCTTCCTGAATTTCCGCCTCGCGTTCTGGGTTGCCATTGGTATCCCTGTTTCCATCGCTGGAGCCATGATATTATTCCCGCTACCAGGTATTGATCTCTCGCTGAATGTCATCTCTGCCTTCGGCTTTCTGGTTGTGTTAGGTATCGTGGTGGATGATGCCATCGTCATCGGTGAATCCATTTATTCTGAGAAGCAAAATGCTAAGCATCCAGATGATCCAGAATCCGCACTTCGCACCACTGTTAGAGGAGTGAGTAAGGTTGTCACACCCGCTACCTTCGGAGTCATCACCACCATTGCTGCCTTCCTGCCACTCACTCAGGTGAGTGGTCGTCTAGGAAATGTTTTCGGGCAGATCGCCAGTGTGGTTGTCTTTTGCCTTATCTTTTCCCTTATAGAATCTAAGCTCATTCTTCCATCACACCTTGCCCACATTAACGTCCACAAAAAGCCCACTAACTTTATCACTCGTGGCTGGGCGCGGTTCCAGAAAGCAGTTGCTGATGGGCTTCAGGCGGTCATTGATAAATTCTACCGTCCTGCTATCCGCTTTCTCATCCCGTGGCGCTACGCCGTCCTAGCCACCTTCATTGGGATCTTTACCCTAGTAATCTCACTGTTCCCAGCAGGTAAGCTACGGTTCGTCTTTTTCCCCAATATTTATCAAGACAATGCAACCGTCCTGCTAAAATTAGAGCAGGGTCAGTCGGTGGATTACCTTCATGAAAATGCCGAGCGAATAGCCGAGGCAGCGAGACAACTCGGAAAAAAATACGAGCAGACCTATGGCGTGAACCCGTTCGTAGAACTCCAGATCTCCGCCTCTACTAATACCGTGGCTTCCATTGCCGCGGAGCTAACAAGATCCACTGATCGCGAATATCTGTCCACCGAGCAGATCGTAAAAGACTGGCGTCAAGCTATCGGCCCTGTAGCTGGCTCACGCTCGCTCACACTCTCATCCCGCGCAGGTCCTCCAGGCGGTGATATCGCTATTAATCTAGAAAGCGATAATTTAGATGAGCTCAAAGCGGCAGCAGATGAGCTCAAAGAAATCATCGCCACCTACAATGGCGTTTATGATATCTACGACACCTTCGACTCCGGAAAACCTGAGATTCTCTACAGCATTACCCCAGCTGGTCAGGCGGCAGATCTGACCAAACTCGACCTCGCCAGAAATGTCCGTGATGCCTTCTTTGGTAGAGAAGCTCAGCGAGTCCAGCGCGGTCGCGATGAAGTGAAAGTGATGGTTCGCTATCCACTAGAGGAACGTGGCTCACTAGAAACTCTGAGGAATATGCGTATCCGCAAAGGAGATGGAACCACCGTCCCATTCTCTGTAGTTGCCACCACCACCTACTCAGAATCACTCGCCTCGATAGAGCGTTACGACAGTAAACGCGTAGTCGCCGTCGAAGCCTCAGTAGATAAAACTCTGATTACTTCAGCAGTTGTGCTAGAAAGACTTGAAAAGGAATATTTCCCAGAAATGAAAGCAAAGTTCCCCTCCATCACCATCAGCCAGAGTGGTGAGGCGGAGCAGCGTGAGAAGTCGATGAAGTCACTTGGATTAGGGTTCCTAACTTCCATCATCTTCATCTATATTCTCATCGCTATCCCGCTCAAGAGCTACGTCAAGCCGCTCATCATCATGTCCGTCATCCCCTTCGGAATCATCGGAGCGCTCATGGGTCACTACATCATGGGCATCCCAGTTTCCATCCTCTCCGTCTTTGGGATTCTCGCCCTTTCTGGAGTTGTGGTGAATGACTCGCTGGTCCTCGTCTGCCGGATCGATGACATCCGTGCCGATGGCACCGGACTTCTTGATGCCTGTCGCCGTGCTGGAGCAGACCGTTTCCGCGCCATCCTCCTCACCTCGCTCACCACCTTCTTTGGACTGGGTCCACTGCTATTAGAAAAAGAAGTCCAGGCTCAGTTTCTGAAGCCAATGGCGGCCTCATTAGCCTTCGGTATCCTCTTCGCCACAGTCATCACCCTAATACTTCTCCCCATGCTCCTTATCATCGCTAAGGATATCAAAACCACGTGGCTGGTGCTATGGAATTTGGGACTAGATGAATAATAAGATGTAATTGAAATTACAGTCACTCGGTCTTTTTTCGCTGAAGGTGAAACTAATACTAGCATAGGGAAAGGCGAAGCCGCATCCCTATGAAAGGAATGAAATAATAAATGTTGGCTCAGTGCGCAACCTCATGCTGTTGATGCTTTGAACGTGTCCTGAAGCAAGGAATATGTTATGACTCCATCATGCCGCAGTCATCGTCCCAAGTTGTCCTCCATATTATCTTCATCACAAAACAACGCGCACCCTTTTTAGATAAAGAAATCATTTAAATTCTTATCGCCATCCCATTGAAAAGCTACACCAAGCCGCTTATCATCATGTCCGTGATTCCGTTTGGCATTATCGGAGCTTTATTGGGGCACTACATCATCGGTATTCCCGTCAGTATTCTATCGGTGTTCGGAACACCTCGCGCTCAGTGGAGTGGTGGTCAATGATAGCCTCGTGTTCGTCTGCCTGATCAATGATCTGAGAGCCTAAGGTGTGTGTCTTGTTAGATGCTTGCCGCAGCGCTGGAGTAGATCGTTTCCGAGCCATTCTACTCACTTCCCTTACTACCTTCTTCGGTCTTGCGCCGCTTCTGTTAGAAACAGAGGTTCAGGCTCAATTTCTAAAACCCATGGTTGCATCACTCGCATTCGGCATTCTCTTCGCCACTATAATTGCCCTAGTCTTACTTCCCATACTCATGATCATAGCCCAAGAAATTAAACACGGGTTTCAGAAATACAGGGATTTTTAATCTAAACAAAGCGGGGCGGTCTAAAATAAGACCACCCCGAAATGTTTAGATTTGTAGCAATTTGCATACTCTGCTGCGGTCTATTGCTTGCGGCGGAGCAGAATGAGAGCAAGTCCACCGAGACCGAGACCGAGACCGAGACCGAGACCGAGTAGGGCGGTAGAGGAAGGCTCGGGGACGGCCGTGAGTGTGAGTGTGTGGCCGCCTAGATATTGAACTGTGTTTGAGGGCATGTCGGAGGCAAAGTTACCTACATTGTAGGAGTATTTGAAAGCTACGTATTCGTTTGCACTGTCACCTTCAGTAACACCTGAAAGGGTGAATGATGATGCATTGATACTCTGACCGGAGAATATTACATATCCTGTGACTTCGTAATCACTTCCAGAAAATTTTCCTACGCTGGCAACTGTGGCGTCTCTTGCAAAGCCATTGGATTGAAGACCTTTCGCTTGAGAGAAAACTGTGGCAGCATTGGCTGTACTGCCTGATATGATTAAGCCCGCGGCTGCTGCGAGTGAATTAAGTATTTTGTAGTTTTCATATTTGTTGGTTAGTTTTAAAAGTGAACGACTTTGATTTCCGTTCCGAGAATACTATAGCGCCTAACTCAAGCTGGGGTAAATATTTTTTGCATTTGACAACTCGTATATAAATGAACAGATCTCATCTGCGCTGAAAACATTTTCCATTGTCGATCAAGTGGTCACTCACCTGCACGAGCAGCTGATGCAGGGGCGTTGGTCAGGCGTGATACTGGGGCGCGATCGTTTGGCGCGGGAAATGGGAGTGAATGGTAGCACAATCGAACGCGCACTGGGGCCGCTTGAGCGGGAAGGTCTGCTCAAGTCACAAGGAGCGGGCAAACGCCGACAAATCACCACGAAACATAAGCAGGCTCAGCCCGGCAAGCGGGTTTGTATCATTCTCTACGAGCGTGAGGATAGTCTCAACAACTACATTCTGGAGTTGCAAAACCATCTTCATGCTGCCGGGCATAGCATGACATTTGCCCCAATGACATTGCGAGGGATTAAATTCGATGTGAAGCGTATTGCGACAATGATGGAGGAGCAGAATGCGGAAGCGTATGTGATCCAAGCTGCGCCGCGACCGTTTCTGGAGGAGCTTTGCAAGGGACCCGTCCCTACGTTTGCGCTTTTTGGACGGATGGCTGGTCTCTCGATTGCCGGGACTGGGCCGGACAAGTTGCCTGCACTTCGGGACTGTATCCGCAGTCTCTTTGACAACGATCACCGGAGCATCGTCATGCTCTCGCATGGAGAACTAAATAAGCCGATGGGCGCGATTGAGAAGGTGTTTCTGGAGGAACTAGAGAAGTATCATATGCCACACGGTGGCTACAATTTGCCGAGTTGGGAAAATTCGCCGGATGGACTTAGAGAGTGTATCGATCCACTCTTTCAAATTACTCCACCAGATGCCATTCTGGTGGATGATTGGATCGTGTATTATGCGATACAAAATTATCTTGTGCATCAGCGAGGGCAGGCTTTCCGCGAGGTGCTATGTATTTGCACCGACTACCACTCGAGTTTTGGCTGGTGTCAGCCTGAGGTGGCCCACTTTCAGTGGGATCCTCTGAGCGTGGTGCGACGGGTGATGCAATGGGTTGATAACGTGGCTAAGGGAAAGGAAGACAAAAACCAGAGGCTGACCAAAGCTAAGCTTATCGACGCAGGGTCACTTCTTCATACGTAGCGGACTTACTTCGTCCACCTATCAACCTAAGATTTTATTTGTTATCGAGTAAATACTTAGCTTCCTTCATTGCACGTTCCTCGTCGAGTTTGCGCAGTTCTTTGCCAATTGCCCGGCCTTCCAGCACTGTGAGCTTCCCATCGACAAAAGCCGCTTCTCTTGGCCAGTCATCACTACGTTGAGTGGCTAAAGGGATGCCTTTGTCCAGCATATTACCCATTGGATTACGGCCCCATGCGTAGCGATAGTGGACTGGCTCGGTGACCATTAAGCTGGTAAGCACGATGACCTTGTTGTCCTTTTTCTCCCGGCCCTTTTCGTCCTTGCCTGTCACTAGGAAGTCGACTTTTGCTGGGTGAAATTTGCGGTCTTTGCCCGCGATTGCGAATCCTTCGATCGGCCCACCGTCATCCACGCCTCTGGCAGCGACATCCGTGTGGAGCATGATGCTTCCCTTGCCTTTTTTCATCTCTAAGATCATTGGCGGTTTCCATCCATACATTTTCTCCATCCCGTATTCGGAGGCAAGAGCCCAGCGTGCAACGCGCTCTCCTGCGGGAAGTTTCTGCTGAGGGTGATACCATCTTCTGCGAAAGTCGTAGGTGCTGGTGAAGCCGATGTGCTTATCGCCAGCTTTGTAGAACTCAAGGAAGGTCTGATACTGCGCTTCACGGACATAAATACCTGTGTCCCCCATCATCTCGGAATAATTTTCAAGGCTCTGTTTATTACCAGCCGTGCACAGTGACATGATGCCAAAGGGCATTTCAGGATCATTGAAAGCAGCTCGCCACGCGGTGATCATCTTTGGGAAAACATCGCGATACATCTTTGCTCCTTCTGTGCCGCCGAAGCAGTTATTATAACCTTGGTGGAAAATAGCTCCCTTTACTGCGAAACCTTCCAGTGGGGCGATCATGCCAGCATAGCAGCTGCCTGGGCGGTTTCTATCATAGGCAGGTCCAAGTCGTTGCTCTGTTGGGACTTTGCGGTTCGCTGGGATTGGCCTGCCTTGTTTTTTCATATTTTTCACCCAAGCATGATGACGTTTGATTTGATCTTCCAAATCCTTTGCTCCATCCCAGTCGGCAATCTTCTTATCCCACGTGGCCATCAGATCTTTTGCTGGTGTGGTAGCGACTTTCCGGATCACTGCATCAGGAGTCCAGGTCTCCAAGGTGGTTCCGCCCACAGAAACATCAACCACGCCAATTGGCACCTGGCTGGTCATGTGAATCCTACGAGCGAAAACGTAGCCAATCGCCGATAGCTCCTTGGCTATCTCAGGCGAGCAGACGTCCCAGTCGCCCTTACGGAAATGACGTTTTGACCAGTCACTCCATTCGTGTAGGCGTGCGAAACCTTTCTTAGGCTTAGGACCGCTGACACTGGGTATAGTGAGAATACGGATATTAGAAAAATTAGCTGAGGCAATCTCAAGATTCCCATCTTCAACTTTATGAAGAGGGAACTCCATATTGCTCTGCCCCCCAAGCACCCAGACATCGCCAACGAGGATGTTCTTAAGTGTGAGAGTCTTGCTCTTGCCTTTTATCGTGACGTTGATCGGCTTTGAGTTAGCCGGCATCGCGGGGAAAGTGACTTTCCATGCGCGATCTTTTCCCGCTGTTGCAGTCTCTTCCTTGCCAGCGAGCATTACGGTGACTTTCTCACCAGGATCTGCCCAGCCCCATAGACTGACTGGCTTATCCCGCTGGATAACCATATTTGACTGAAATAGATTATTAAGGAATAGTCCGTCTCCGATGGAAGGAACCTCAACGACATCTTCTCGCGGCATTTTTTGTGCAGCGAGTGGGGAAAAAAGTCCGGCGGCCATCAATCCTGCACATGCTACTAATTTGGGTATTTGCATAGGCTGTATACGGATGGAAAACCGTATTACTTACAAAATAATACCCGCTTTTTTGGCCGGGCGACCAAGCTAGGGGAAACACCTCAAAGTGAACTCTTTTTAGCCGCAGATTACGTGGACTACCGCTGATTTTTTTTTTCCCCTGACCTGTTCTTTAGTACTTGAAAATCACAGCGTCACCGCAGTGGTGTATTTTTATTCACACTTCACGCGCGTGTTTTTTTTCATAGTAGGTAGTGTTTTCTTTA
>JBLHQF010000011.1:0-26067 GCA_047624885.1 Cryomorphaceae bacterium
AATCCCCATATTGGTATTCTGATGGTAGATTTTTATGACTCAACAGTTGGACTTCATATCAATGGTGTGGCTTCAATCGAGACTGAGATTGATTGCGTGGATGACCCATTAGCAGAAAGATGGGTTAAGGTTTTTATTGAGGAAGCCTATATACAATGTTCGAAGCATATACCATTATTAGAGCCTAAGGGTAAAAAGATTGTCTGGAATACTGATGACGAAAAATTGAAAGGTGGCGACTATTTTAAGGTCCGATCGGAGGGTGAACAAGCCGATCAATCAAAGCCTAAAACCTGATAGTTTTTGAGTGGGTAAAGTTTCTGAAAGTAATTTATTACCTCGATATAAGTGCGATTGTGGCTTGAGCATCTCAAGCTTTCTCCTATAAAAATACTGAGGCTAATGGAGGGTTTCCTACCATTGATTTTACTGCTCCTTCTTAGGCATGATCGGGCTGTTCATGTTCTGTAGGTCAGCAGGCTTCACTCCTTTGACGTGTCCATCAAATTTGAATGTTGTCGGTTGATACTCTCCTACGAAGGTAATGTTATTCTCAGCCTTGATATTCGCTTCATCGCCAGCTGCCCAGAAGATACCATTGATAATGAGTCTGCGGTAATCTGGATCGATTAGATCTTCTGATGCGCCCTGGGTAGAGTGGAAAACCCGTGCTTTTTTACCGTTTTCTGCGGTGTAGTGACGCGTCCATGTACATGGCATTGGCTTCTTCTCTGGATCAGCAGCTGCGTCTCTTTTCATTGTGACCAGTGGCTGGCTATTGGCGAGCACTGTGAAGGTTTCGTCGGCTATTCCAGTGTATCCTCCAGCATAGCAAAATGCATTGTCCTTCACTCCTGTTAAAATAGGATGGCCTTTCTGTTCAGGGATCAGCTTGATACGGGTGCCTTGGGTGTGATTTTTTCCATAGTGGCCTACCCAAGTATTACCCAGGATTTGATGACCGAAGCCTTTCTCGAATTTTGGATCTTTAGACCTAAAGCTATAGTGGGAATAGGTCTTTCCTTTTGGAATCTTAAACGCGTGGGAAGAGGTGCGAAGTCCTACCACTGGTCCACCACGCTTGATGTAGGCATCGATATGTTTCATCTGATCATCCGGTAGATCTATGAAACGAGTGAAGATCACCATGAGATCTGCTTTTTCCAGGGCTTCTAGCCCTTTGATATCAGAGGCACCAGCAGTGATCTCTCCTTGTTCGTTCACTCCATAGAGGACGGTGCAGTCGTAGCCATTATGCTTTGCCAAGATTCTAGCGAGAGCGGTGCAGGATTCTTCAGCACGGTATTCATGGTCTGATGCCACGAAGACGATGTGCTTTTTGTCTTTAGCCTCAGAGTCGCTCTTGTAAGTGATCTGTGCGCTTAGAGATAGGATGGAAACGAATAGGACGATGAGTATTTTCATGATTGTAGTAATATGGAATGTGTTAAAGGTGATTATTGCCGAGTTTTAATACCTCGTCAAAATTTTTCTGGTTTTTTATTACTGCTTGGGAAGGGGAGTATGCGCCTCTTGAATGATTTTCTCGATGCGCTCGACAATTTCAGGATGTTGCTTTGCCACATTCTTGGTCTCGCCGATATCATTCTTGATGTTATAAAGTTCCAGCCCAGAGTCTCCATTTTTCTTTAGTTTGACGGCCTTCCAGTCGCCCATCCGGACCGCTTGCGAAAAGATCTTCTGATCTACACCTCTAGTGAATTCCCAATACAGATACTCATGCTGTTTCTGTGCGGCCGTCTTCCCTGTTAGAGTAGGTAACATGGAAAGCCCGTCGGCTTGCTTCGGAACTGGCTGACCCGTGATAGCTGCCATGGTAGGGAGGATGTCCCAAAATGCGCTGATATGATCACTGGTCGTTCCAAGCTTGATGCCTGCGGGCCAGCGGGCGAGGAATGGGCTACGAATACCGCCGTCATAGACATCACGCTTTATCCCACGGAAATCACCGTTAGAATTCCAGAAGCGAGGATTGTGCCCTCCTTCACTGTGGGTGCCATTATCGCTAGTGAAAATGATCAGCGTGTTGTCATCCACTTCGAGTTTCTTGAGCAAGGCCAGGATTTCGCCAACTTGGCTGTCGAGGTGCTCCATCATTGCGGCGAAACCGGCGATCGGATTTTGCACATCTGGACAGGGCTCACCTTTACCAGCACCGTATTTTCCGGTCTTGTTGTTGAACTCCGGAAAAACTTTACACCATTTCTCGTGCAGCTCCTTTGGTCCATGCATCGCGGCATGGGGAATGGCAGTAGGGATATAACAGAAGAATGGCTGCTTGTCTGTGACGCTTTGCTCGATGAATTGATAGGCGTCGGCCATGATCAGATCATGAATATAGGTTCCTTCCGCCAGCGGAGTCTCTTTACCATCGCGAACGATGCTAGTGGGATAGTAAGTATGTGCGATCCTCTGGCTTTTCCAGCCGGAATAATGGTCGAACCCGTGGGTCAATGGGTTGGGCGCCCCGCTTTCGGAGGTCACGCCTAGCCCCCATTTTCCATAAGCACCAGTCGCATAACCTGCGTTCTTGAAGAGGCGTGGAAGGGTGGTCATCGCGGGGTTCAGAGCGATACTATTTTCCACTCCCACATTCCCTCGGCAATGCACATTGCCAGGATGCTGCCCGGTCATCAGAACAGCCCGCGATGGAGAACAAACCGTGTTGCCAGAATAGTGCTGGGTGAAAATGATGCCTTCGCTGCCAAGCCGGTCAATATTTGGTGTTTTTAATTTCTTCTGCCCCAGGATAGACAGGTCGCCATATCCTAAATCATCAGCGAGGATGTATATGACGTTAGGTTTTTCCGCTGCTTGAGTGGCTGCGCAAACTGCGGCGCAGCAGATTGTCAGCGTGATTTTTTTGATTTGTTTCATTTTATAGGTTCTTAAGTAAAGCTTAGTTGGGATCATTCTTCATCCACTGTTTCGTCTCGTTGATAAATCGGGAGTTGGCGGTAGGGGACGGTGAAGGCGAGTACCATCATGGAGGAGCCATAGACGTTGCCTGCTTCTCTGCTATCCCATGAGCCGTCGTCCTTTTGTTTGGGAAGGTAGTTTTTATACATCCATGCGGCGTATTCCGCCCAGTATTTTCCTCCGAGTTGGAACATACCCTGAGCGTTGTAATAGTTCCCGTAGAATTCGTGCTTTTTTTCAGCCGATGAGTTTAGTGCTTTTAGTATGAAGTCACCCGCCTTGAGGGTTGATGGCTTACCGTGCTCACCACAGAGTTCGAGGCAGAGTAGGCCCATTCCGGTGAGCGAAATTTGGCCATTCACAGAGGTGTAACCGAATCCTCCTGTCTCTTTATTCTGATGACGGTAGAGGTAGGCCACGGCGTCCTCGATAGCTTTGTCAGGAACCGATGCGCCATTGAGCTTTGCTGATCGTAATGCCATCAAAGCCCATCCGCTGCAGGATGTGTCGCTGTCGGTTGACCCTGGATGATAACGCCAGCCACCTTGGTTACGCTTATCTTTTTTTACCTTCTGGGCTTGGAGAATGAGCTTGAGTGCTTTGGGCAGAGCTGCGTCTATTTTCTTCTGTCGGAACGGGTCGACCATTCCAGAGACCTCGGAGAGAAAGAGCGATGCTATACAGTGGGCATACATGGGGCCAGCGCCCGCTTTGCCTGCTTCAAACACACCAGTGGGCTTCTGATGGGATAGGATGAAATCGATGCTGCGGTTGATATTCTCAGCGAAAGGACCTTCGGTTGGGAGATGGCCTTTCGATAAAAAGGCCATGCCAGCGAGGGCTGGAATCCCTGTTGAGTCGCCGAAACTACCCGGGAATGAACCGTTTTTATTTTGGACCTGAGCGAGGTAGTTGAGAGCCTTTTCAATGCTGGGTTCAGCCTTGTCTTTGTACTTTGCAAAGACCGTTGGTGTCGTGTCCTGGGCGACGGCGGTTACTGCTGCGACTAGGGCGATGAAGGTGATAATGCCATTCGTAATGCGGCGATTGATGTGGTTGAGTTTTAACATTATTTTGTCTGCTTCCCTTCTCGTGCCATTTCCTTAAAGTACTTTTTAACTAGAGTCCTGTAATCTTCCGGTACACCAGAGGTTTCGCCCCCTGCGACATCGGAGTGCATCATTTCTTTGAGTTTTTCCCAGTCGCCTGATGAGACACCTAATTTAGCGAGCTCAGGTGGAACTCCGGGATCCGGGGTGGGTAAGCTAGCTTTAATGCCGGGCGTTTCACTTGGTTTTTCGCCTGGTTTTTCACTTGGTTTTTCACTTGGTCTGCCGGCTAGTTCCTGACCTGGTTTTGGTGATGGTTGTTCACCGGATTTTCCTTCCTGCATGTTTTGCATCGCTTGCTGTGCGAGTTCACTGAGGGCTTCGGCAGCTTCGCGGGCAGCCTCGGCTGCTGCGGCAGGGCTATCAGCCTGTGCGGCTTTTGCTGCTTTATCAAAAGCTTCTGCAAGTTTTTTTCCATCGGCAGGAGCCTGTTCTTTCTGTGCTTCTTTAGTCTGTGCTTGTTGGGCTAGGGCGGCGGCTTGTTCGGCCTTGGCATCGAGGTTGGCGGCTTCGGCCTCCAGTGCTTCTGCTGCTTTATCCAGAGCATCGGCAGCCCGGGCATTCCGGTCAGCGGCCGCTTTCTGATTATCTTGGGCGGCTTGTTTGGCCGCTTCCTCGGCATGGTTGTCAGCGTGTTGTGCTTGCTGTTCGGCTTGTGCCATTTCTCTAGATTTACCATCAATTTCTGGTAAGGTCTTGACGTCTTCTGCCAGTTCATCTGCGGCGTCTGCTTGGAGCTCTTGTAGGGCTTCCAGAGCTTCATCAGTTTTTCCTTCTCCGAGGTCTTCGAGAGCTTCAGCGACTTTTTCCTGACGTTCTGCTAGATCTCGAAGTTCAGGGTCAGCTGCATCGCCGTCATTTTTTTCAGCCCCATGGTTTTGCTTTTCCTGCTCGTCTTGATCTCCTTGTTCCTTTTGAGTATCAGTTTTCGCGCCTGCTTGTTCGCCTGCTTCAGGTTTTGCTTCTGGCTTAGACTTAGGTTTAGCGAGTTCTTTGAGAGTTTTAGCGGCTTCGCGAGCAGCCTCGGCAGCTTCCTTTGGCTTGTCTTTACGGATTTGATCGAGAGCTTTTTCTGCTTCAGCTACGGCTTCAGGGAGTTGGTCGGCACGGTCCTCACGTTGTTTCTGGGCTTCCTCAAGTTGTTCTTTGGCTTCCTGGAGCAGTCCTCTTTGTTCTTTCTCAAGTTGCTCACGGATGGCTTCCTCTAGTTCCACTACTTTTTTTGGATCAGCGGATTTTTTTTGATCCTCTGGCTGTTCTTGTTCCTTGGCTTGTCGAGCGAGGTCTTCGAGTTCCTCTTGCTTGTCACTCAAGTCACGGGCCTGCTCCGCGAGTTCGCGCGCTTTTTCTGCCTGTTGTTTGGCGACCTCTGCCTTGGCTTCTGGTCGTTCGTTGATCTCTCTGCGAAGTTGTTCTTGGACTTCCCGTTGCTTTTTTTTCCATTCTTGATCTTCTTTTAGCTGAGCGACCTCGTCTTTTTTATTATTAGCCTCCAGTTTTTCAGCGGGATCTTCAGCGGCTTTTTTTTCGGCCTGACGGGCTAGTTCCTGTTCCTTCTGCGCGAGTTCGTTGAGCTGGGCAATATCCTCTACTTTCTTGCTATCTTGCTCGATTTCCCTCCGCATTTGCTCCAACTCCTTGAGTGCGTCTTTCGCAGCTTCACGGGCTTGGTCGAGTTCCTTTTTGCGGGCTTCAGGTGTGTCTTGAAGTGGAGCGGTTTCAAGATTCTCACGGGCTTCTTTGGCTTTCTCTGCCGCTTTCTTCGCCTTTTCCGCTTTGGGTGCGTGGACGCTATTCTTCATGCGTTCGGCAAGTTCTTCGAGGGCTTTCTCGGCGTTGGCGAGTTTTTCGCGGGCTTCCTCAAGTTGTTTTTTTGCGTGCTTGGGAAGCTCTTCTTTTTTGATGTTTTCCCTATTGGCATCCATCTTTGAGGCGGCCTCGCGGATTTCTCTCACGGCTTTTTCGGCGGTTTCTCGGATATCGGACCCTTGTGCCTTTAATTCCTGACGAACGAGCGACTCAGCATTTCGTGAGAGCTTGAGGGTGATCGTTTCTGATTCTCCAATATTGGCACCACCGAGATCTGCTGGGCGGTTATCCATTATTCTGACCTTGAGCTGGATTTCCCGCGCTTTCGGATGTTGATCAAGAATGGCACCAATGTAGATTTTCAATGCACCTTTCCAGAGTGACTTTTTCGATTGTTTATCCCGGCGGGGTAGAAGTTGTGAAAGTGGGGGGACTTTCTCCCCATTGATAACAAGATCGAGTTCGGCTGATTGTAGACCAACTTTTTCGAGCACTTGATAGGTGACGGTAAGTTGATCGGTTGGTTTGACTTTGAGCTCCCTTTTGACGGGTTTAAGAATACTCACTAATGGGGCTTCGTCTGGTAGGGCTTTGACGGGGAAACGGGCGGCTTCGATTACTTGGCCGAGGCGATGTTTAAGAACTATTTTACCGACGCCTGATTGATTCAATGCCATGGAGAAATCGATCGAGATACGACCTCCTTTAGCGCTTCCTTCAACGTGGATGGGGCCAATTTCCTTGTCGTTGATGAAAAACACTCCCGATTCAACTGGTGTGTTAGTTGTGGCATTAAGACTAATCTTGGTTCCAGCTAGGGCTTGAATGCCTCCGTTTCCAAGTTCACGTTTAGCTAGTGGCAAGCCGGTGTAGCGCGGGTAATCATAGGTGGCGTCTAGATGTGATAGCCGCGGCTTTGGCCAGACGGTGACCTTGTAGGTATCACTTTCATTTCTGCCGGCACTCACTCTGTAGCTGAAACTCTCACGGGCTGTGGTTAGCTGATAGACTGCAATTTGTTTGCCCTCTTCCACACCGGTGAAACTCAGTCGTTCTTGGGTGACGTCACCATTTTCGTTGGTGGTTTTTATGGTGAGGATGTCATCTTTGGGACCTTGGTAGAGGACGCGTATTTCCAAGCTGTCGTCTTCCAGTAGTTCGAGGTTGCCGGGGGCTATATCGAAGCTAAATGCCCCTGCGTTTCCAAGTTCTGAAAACGGCGCGACGGCACGGGTGAGGAGTCGACCAAACTTTGCTGGCCAAAAGGCGAAGAGCAGTATGAACGTCGCTGCGATACCAAGAGCGGGCAGGAGCCAGACGCGTGCTTTTCTGGACTGCACTTCAATCACAGGGTTGAGTGACTTGGCGTCAAGTTCGGCCTCGATGATGAGCTCTTCTAATAGGTCGGCTGAGACACCTGCATCTGATGTTCCGGCGAGTTCGAGTGAGGTGCTGATACGCTCCTGCATTTCCGGGTGGCGAACCTCAAGCCATCGGGCGACTTGGAGAAGTTCGATTTTTCGATTGAGAGGATTGAGAAAAAGTTGCCAGAATGAAGTGAGTACGACAGCGATTAATCCGCCGAAGAAGACCGACCTGACTACCGTGGACAGTGGTGAGAAAAAGTAATCAGCAGCGATGATGACGAGGATGGTGGAGAGTGAAAGTGTGAGCACTCCGAGCATGCCTCTGAAAAACTGGATACGCCGCACCCTTCGGAGCACTGCCTCGAGGCGTTCCGTGATTTGTGTTGGTAGTTGGTTTTTCATGTCATTGTTGGTGAGTATAAGCCCAATTGATAGTTACGGTAATCCGGCGCCTCTTCTTACAATCCACTCCGTGGTAAGAGTGGTAAGTAGGAAGAGGAGTAAGATCCAGTGATCCCAGAGAGTTGTTTCTCGCAACTCTTCTCGCGTTTCTTCACCGGTTAAAAACAAAGCGGGCAGAGAGGAAGTGTCAGTGGGATTGACGACCCTGCCACCTGATAACTCGGCGATGGTTTCGAGGAGCGGGCGGTTGAGTGTGGTTTCAGAAAGCTCCACAGGACTCTTGGCCCCAATGACGCGAATGCCCGTTTTGACAGCGGAGTCTTCACCCTCGACTAGGGAGTCAAGCTTAGCGCCTTCAATCACTATCTCATAGTTTCCCTGCTGAGCGAAAGGCCCCGCGATCGCACTGTGGAGGCCATTGGAACCCTCTATGTATCCGAGTGGAATGGATGTGATCTTTTTGCCATCGGTATAAATAATAGCCCGGAGAGTTGGGTCATTAATGGGGAGTAAATCTTTGTCCCTGAGACGTGCTGTGATTTGCACTTTATCGTCGGCTGAATAAGTGAGCTGGTCGGTTCCTAGTCGAACTCCTGTGGTGCCAGATCTTAAATTGGGTCCAGCTCCCCAGCGGACTAGTTGTCCCCAGAATCGGTGATGGTGAACGTCGCCAACGCCTTCACGTAATCGCCAGGTGCGGTCGGTGAGTAGCGTCACTACTTTTCCATTACCTACCTGCTGCGCGACGAGTAGGGCATTCTTCTGTTCCTCTTGTTTACGTCTGGCGAGGGCCTCTAGGGCTCCGCCTAGCTCGTCAGTTGAGCGTGGGGCAAGTGATTTGATATCACCATCGGACTTCGCCATCAGTAAAACTTCGGCACCTTCTTTGATGCCAGTGATCGGGTGACGCCAGCGTAGTGATGGAAAGCCGGACCACAGACGTTCGTTTTCGATCCGACTATCCGACTGAGCGGTCACAGGGTGCGCACGTCCTGCCGCGGTGAGTGCCATTTTGAAGCCTTGCTCTCCTGAGTTAAAATAGTTGCGTGCCGTGAGTTCGTAATTAACTGGGAGAAGTTCATCTAACACAGTATTGCGATGCGCATGGGGCATCCAGCGCGGGCCGGCGACAGTGACAAGAAGTGCTCCACGGTCTTGAACGCAGCCTTTGAGGATTTTCCAGTGATCTGCAGACAGGGCATCAGGTTCGATATCACCGAGTATGATGACATCAAATTTCCGCCACTCGGCTTCTGATACGGGTAGTCGTGTGGCTCTGGCTTCGCCGAAAGGACGAGCTGCTGATGCTGGAATATTTTCCTCGGCCTGACCCTCAATCCGATCTGGGTTAAGTAAAACGTATTGGAGATGGATCGACTTGTCACGTCCGTAGAAGAGGTTGCGGAGGTAGCGGAATTCCCAGCGGGCATGGGAGTCGACGATGAGGACGTTGGTGCGCGCATCGGTCACGGCGGTTTCGAACGACCATGCGTTATTGTTTTTGAAACGCTCTCCTTCGAGTTGGCTCATCTTGATGCGGTAGGCGGTGACTCCACCTTTTTCAGGTGTGTGCCGAAATTTGATGTCTTCGCGGTGCCGATCTTGGGGAATGCTAATGTTGCGTTCTTCGAGAACGGTATCGCCTTGTAGCAACTTCACTATGGCGGTTTTTCCTCGGTAGCCATCGAATTTTAATCGGGCGGCAATACGGATACGGTCGCCTAGATAAACAGCATCCGGTGATTGCACGGAAAGAATAGCGGCGTCCCGAGGCGGTTTGTCACTGCCCAGGGCAAGGGCTGCTATTGGGGCGTCGAGAATACCAAACCGGCGCGCCACATCCTCGACGCGACTAGGCCGGTTATGACGACCATCACTGACCAGAATAACACCACAGAGATTGTCGGCTGGGACCTGCTCAAGGACGGTGGAGAGTGCAGCTGCTAGATCGGTCGACTGATCCCAGCCGTCGTTAGCGGTTTCATCTGCTGAGAGGACTTTTCTCGCAGCACGAAGTGTCCGGACGTTCACCTTGCCGTCGAGCTCCTTGAGTAAACCGCTTTCCTCAAGCGCGCGTTGGCCAATTTCTTGCCGGGTCTCTAACTTTCCGTCATCCTTAAGATGCATGGATGCCGAGTCATCAAGCAGGATGACAACTTCACGGAGGATTTCGCGTTCGACCTTGCGGCTCCACACTGGCTGCAGGAGCATCCACAGCAGTCCCACTAGGGCGGCAAGCCGAAGAGTGAGTAGCCATCGTCCTTTGCGGAGAGCAACGGCACTCCGTTCATAGCGGTAGAGCCAGAAAACGATTTCGGCTGCCAGAGCTCCAGCGGCGGCAACGGATAGAACCGACCAACTGGTGCCGTATTGAACGACTAGACCAAGTAACCAGAATAAACCCCAGAGGATGAGAAAACCACCGGCAATTCTGAGTGCGCTATGAAGAAGTTTACGAGTCATGAGCCATCCTCCTTTAACTTATTGAGTTCATCCATGAATCCTTTGTTAGGGTCGCCACGGTGCTCGAAGTCGATGCTGACATCTTCTCCAGCACGACGAGATTTAGAGATCCATCGGGCGAGAGCTACTTCTGCGAGAAGCAAGAAAAAGGCGGCTACTGCGAGCAGTTTCCAGAGTTCTTCCCCAAATCCTGTTCCGCTCAAGACAGCAAGAATATCATCACGGTTTCTGACCTGAACGATATCGAGATTTTTTCCGATGAGGGCAAGGTCATCGTCACTGAGGGTTTCGAGTCGGCTTTCGGAAACGTCCCGGCTGACAACCAGCGGGATCATGCTTCCGGCTTTTCCTCCGAGGGTGTCTGCAGCCTCTTGTGGAACTTTTAATTGATAGAGTCCTGGGATGGCGGCACCATCGACCTTGATCATTCTTCCGCGTCGGCCTGCGGCAAGGTGAGCATTGCGTTTTACGCCAAGAGGATCGATGACTTCCGTTGCTTCGAGGATGAGCTCTGACCCGCCTTTTTCTTCCACGGGTGGAAATAAGACCGATGACGGAACGAGGGATGATTCTCCTCCCGGTGGTGTCCATGAAAGGGATGCAAAGGCGAGACCAGCGTCTTCTACATAGGTCACCTTGATACTGACAGCTTTGCCTTGCACGAGGGTGACGACTCCTGATGTGTTAGATGATTCATTGGCGTTGACAATTCTTCTGCCATCAATCTCTACTTCGAGTCGATCGTCTACTTTTGCCTCGATTTTGTATTCACCAGAGGCGGGCGGAAGGAGTCGGCCAGTCCACTGAACAGTGAATCGGTCTTTTGGTATTTTTGAATCAGGTGAGCCTTCTTTCCAGTCAAAGTCGATAGCTGGATCCATGCGGGTCATGATCGCTTGTTTAGCTGGTTTGCTACCGCGGTAATATTCACCTCTTAGTCCACCACCTCCTGGCAGGTAAATCGTCGGGCTCCAGCTAGCGGTGAGGTTGAGATTGACGCCACCGGACCCTGCTAGCCATGTGATCATTTCGTGGATAAAGGGAACGAAGGATTTTTTCGCAGGGAGGTTACTGCTATGGCTATCAAAGCCACAGGTTGCCAAGACGACTCGGCCCTGTCCGTAGGGTTTGGCTGTTAGGAAAGGCTCTCCATTGGCGTAGCGTGCCACCACGTAGCGGGCGGATTGTCTCTCATCGACCTTCCTGAAGACTGAAATAAGTGAGTTGCCGAGGTCGCTTTTCTTTTCGTTGGCAAACAGGGACAACATCGGGTGGTCGAATGTATCCGGCGCGGGTGTGACGCCATCTCTTTCTGTTTGAATTTCTTCGAGTCCGACGGGGATGACTTGTCCATCGGCTCCTCCCCAGGAGTTATAAAATGAGGCGTCTGATCGTTGGCCAGTGAGTATAAGTAGGCCGCCGCCGTTGGCCACGAAACGTTCGATCTTGCGCGCGATGGCTGCAGGCAGGCGAGGAACGTCTGCTAGCACGATGACACTTTGAGGTGCGAGGTCCTTTAGCTGGGCAATGTCGGGAGCGGCGATAACTTCTGGTTCCATCAAGTATCCGTCTGCGGCTTTGGTGCCTCGAATGAGCGCGTCTGAAGGAGTCAGGGCGAGTGCGGTAAATCCTGCGGCACGCTCAAAGAAACTACCGGTTGGGTTCCCGTCAACAAGAATGACTGGTAAGCGTTTTCTCACTAGAACCACACGTTCAAAACGGTCGTCATCGGTGAGATCATCCTTAGCATCGAGCCGAGCAATGATGACTTGGGGGCCTGGTTGAGTGAAACGGTGGCGGAATTTAACGGTTTCTTGTTGGCCAGGAATCATCTGTCCGAGCTTGCCAGGCTCGAGCGTTTTATCTCCGATGTTTACCTCGATTTCTCCCGGTGTGACAGGCTCTGTTCCGGTGTTTTCAATGGTCACTAACAAGGTAACCTCCCGATCAGTGCCCACAACATCGCGTGAAAGTTCAATGTCACTGACGGCGAGGTTACGGAGATTTTCGGGTGGCTTGTATGAGCGTAGCATGAGCCTTGGTCTCTTGGGGAGGGAGTCTAGGGCTTCCCCTAGCGAAGTCCATGCAGACGGGCTGTCGGTGCGCCATCCAATTCGTTGTCCATCGGTGAGGACAAGGATCTCTTTTCCAGCATTATCCCCCTGAGCGAGGCTGAGTGTGGCGACTCCAAGAGCATCCTGAGCTCGGAAGGGTCCGCCGACGGGGCGGAGTTGGTCGAGGACTTCGAGCACATCGGCCCGGTGAGTGAGAGGAGTGGCAGTTTTAAGCGTGGGGGCTGGGCCACCGAGAATGACGGAAAAGGCGGTTCCGCGTGGAGATTCTTTGACCACCTGACGAGCTTCTTCAATGGCTAACTCAAATGAAGTGAGTCCACCTTGTGACATGGTCATTGACGTGGAGGCATCAATCACGAGGGCGACATCGCGTCCTCCTTCGAGGCTAAATCGTTTCAAATTCAGCTGGCGTTCCATGATGACGGAGGCCACTGCGATCATGAGGCAGATGACACCAGCGATGCGGACGATGATTCGAGTTTTGAGCTGGGATAAAACCACTGAACCCGCGAGGGCCGCGACGCCGAGAAGCACGAGTGGTAGCACGATCATCCATGGCACGGAGGAGTTTGGAGGGATGAAGGGACGGGCGATGGCCAGGGCAATCAAGGTGAGTAACATACAGCGAGTCGCCATCAGTAGCAGGTCTTCCCATTCGATTCGACGCCGACGCATGGCGACGGTATCAAAGAGGAATTTCATGGCGCCCCATTCCATTGGTTTTGCCGCCTGTCGTCTGATCAGGTGTAGGATGATAGGGACAGAGATTCCCAGCAAACCTAACAGTAATATGGAATTGAGAAATAACATGGCGTCATTAGCGTGCTATCTGCGCGCGTGCATTCTCCTTCCGAAATATCGTAGTAGAGTGTCGCGTAAGGGGGCCTTGGTGGTCACAGGCACATAGTCAGCCTGTAGCTTGCCACAGGCTGATTCCATGGATTTGATAAACTCCTGGAGTCGTTCAAGATAGGCGGCTCGAACCGCCTGGGGGTCGATACGAAGCATGGGGTCGACACCTTCAAGGTCCTTGAATTTCTGGAAGTCTTTAAATGGAAATGTCAGTTCTTCTTCCGCGAGAATATGAAAGAGAACCAGTTCGTGTTGGCGAAAATCAAAGTGGTGCAGAGCTTCGACCATTTTTTTAGGATCATCCAGGAAATCGCTGATGATCACGACAAGGCCACGTCTGGGGATTCGCTCGGCAACCTCGTGTAAAACTCCAGCAACTTCTGTTTCCTCACCGGTTTTTGAATTCCATAGTTCATCAAGAATCCTTTTGACCTGACTGGGCCTGCTGGCTGCACGGATCTGGGTTTTTATTTTGCTATCAAAGGTGACGAGCCCGACGCCGTCTCCTTGTTTGACGTAGAGATAAGAAAGGGCGGCGGTCAAGTAGCGTGCGTAGTCGAACTTCGAGCGTGCGGCGCCATCAATTTCAGCTGCCTGATCACCTTGAAAGTTCATTGAGCCGGAGATATCCACGGCAATGGTCACCCGCAGGTTGGTTTCCTCGATGTACTGTTTAATGACGTTGCGGTCGTTTTTCGCCATGACTCGCCAGTCGAGATTCCGCGGGTCATCGCCTGGAGAATACTCGCGGTGCTCGGCGAACTCGACGGAAAACCCTTTGTCCGGGCTAGTATGCTTTCCCGATAGAGTGCCTTGCATGCGCTTGCGAGCCAGCCATTCGAGACGGCGCAGCACATTCATCGTCTCCTCGGGGAGAAGAGACATACTCTCGGGCATTTGGAAAGAATTGGACATCGTTGTTTCTAACAATTTTCCTATTTAGATTTCAAGTTCTGCATTGGGAGCCAGCTCCTTGAGGAGCATTTTTACAATCTCATCAGTGGTGACTCCAGAGGCTTCTGCGTTGAATGTAGTAAGGATACGGTGGCGCAGAACTGGGGCTGCTACAGCTGCTACATCGGCCGTTGTAGCGTGGTAACGACCTCGCAGAACGGCATGTGCCTTGGCGGCAGAAATGAGGCTAATTCCAGCGCGTGGACCTGCGCCCCAGCCTACCATTTCCTTGATGAAACTTGGTGCATCCGGGCTCTTAGGTCGGGTGGCTCGAGCGAGCTTAGCGGCGAAGTCGATGACGTGATCGCCAACGGGCACGCGCTTGACGATGCCTTGTAAGGCAACGATGTCCTCAGCCGTCATGAGGGGGGTTACCTTGGCGTCGCTTGGGCTAGTGACTCGGCGGATGATCTCGTGCTCTTCGTCCTCGGATGGGTAGTCTACCACGATGTTAAAGAGAAATCGGTCGAGCTGGGCTTCGGGCAGAGGGTAGGTTCCCTCCTGCTCAATCGGGTTTTGGGTAGCAAGTACAAAGAATGGCTCAGGGAGATGGAATGTTTTTTCACCCACGGTGACGTGATGCTCCTGCATCGCTTCCAATAATGAAGCCTGCGTTTTGGGCGGAGTTCGGTTGATTTCATCGGCCAACACCATATTGGCAAAGATAGGTCCGTGAACGAAGCGGAAGCTGCGTTGACCGGTAGCTTGGTCGACCTCCAATACGTCAGTTCCGGTGATATCGGAAGGCATCAGATCGGGAGTGAATTGAATTCGCTTAAAGCTTAAATGCAGAGCCTCGCTGAGGGTAGAAACGAGAAGGGTTTTTGCCAGCCCAGGAACACCGACGAGAAGCGCATGGCCTCGGCATGAGATGGCCATCAAAACTTGCTCGATCACATCACTCTGACCCACAATTACCTGGGCCAGTTCTTCTTTCATTAGCTCGTAGGTGGCATGTAATTTTTCTATCGCTTCTTTATCATTCATTTCTTTCATAAATTACTGATTTTATTTTGAGGGGAGCATTGGAATACGGCGTTATTTAGATACATACTAATGAATGGAATCCTTTCATCTAAGTCAAACAATAAACAAATGGGGCCCTGAATGTATTGCAGGTATTGATTTTAAAGATGAGTTCTCATGAATTACTATTTATGTGTTTGCGTTAACTTTCTATTTGAGCTCCAGTTGATAAGAGGTGTTTTCTCAAGTGTGGGGCCTCTGGGTTTCTTCCTGCCTGAATTTACTGGACATCGTAATACGTAAAACATTAAATCGGCCATAATTTTTATCTATGAAATATTCTATTTACATCATTTCGACATTGGCCATCAGTGCTACGCTAATGACCTGTCTCATCGGCTGTGATTCTTCAAAAGGGGTTGAGAGTGAAGGTGAGTCCAGCAACGTTGGAGAGCCCGTCTCTGTCCTAGTCTCTACTACTGTGAATCACACTTCAGCAGAGAAGAAGCTCCAAGTGAAAGAGAATGGTCGTATTGCTATCATAGGGGCAGGGATGGCATCGAGGATGATGAAATATAGCCAGTTTGAAACTGAACTGCAACTTCGCTATCCAGCGAAGATGCTCACGATCCGGAATATCGCTGATGAAGGCAACACTCCAGTGTTCAGACCTCATCCAGGTAGAACTCTTCAACTGGCATTTAAGGGAGCTGAAAAATATTATAAGAATCATCAATCAGGCAAAAGTGGACCATGGACCAAAGGTGCTGTTGGGCAGTTTGAAACACCTGATCAATGGCTTGCCAGAATTAAGCCAGACACAATCATCGCATTCTTTGGTTATAATTCTGCCATGAAAGGGAAGGCTGATCTTGAGCGCTATAAGCAGGAGTTCACTGCCTTTCTTGATCACACTCTCGCGATGAAATACAACGGTGATCATGTTCCTCAGCTAGCCATCGTTTCTCCCACAGCCATCCAGGATCTTTCTGCTCTTCATCACACCCCTGATGGTAGTGTCAGTAACCCAAAGCTGGAGTTATACACCAAGGCGATGAGTGAGATCTGTGAGGAGAAGAATGTCATGTTTATCGATGCCTTCGCGCCTTCGAAAGATTATTTTGATTCCAATAAAGACCCTCTCACAGTAGACGGAGCACTGCTCACCAATAAAGGATACCAATGGCTAGCACCCAAGCTGGCGGATGCTATATTTGGGGTGAAAAAAGCGCAGAGTGAACATAGTGATTTAGTGCATAAGGCAGTGAAGGAAAAAAACTGGGTGTGGCATAATCTCTATAAAATCCCCAATGGAGTCCACGTTTACGGTCGCCGACATAGGCCCCATGGACCGAAGAATTATCCTGATGAACTCAAGAAATTAGCAGAAATGGCGATCATCCGTGATCACGCAATATGGAGAGCACTTGAGGGTAAGGAATCTGACCTCGTAGAGGCGGACGCTAAGACGCATAAACTTTCACCAGTGCCGAGTAACTACCGACCATCTAGGAAGAATGGCAAAGAAAGATACCTCAGCGGGGAAGAAACGATCAAGCATTTGAAGGTTCCAGAGGGCTACAAAATTGAGTTATTTGCCGATGAGAAGATGTTTCCAGAGTTAGCGAACCCAGTGCAGATGTCATTTGATAATAAGGGCAGACTCTGGGTGGGCTGTATGCCATCCTATCCGCACTGGCGCCCAGGTGATGCGAAGCCGCAGGACAAACTGATCATTCTCGAAGACACGAACAATGATGGCAAGGCTGACAAACGAACCGTGTTTGCTGACGATCTGCACCTTTGCATCGGGTTTGAACTAGCTGAAGAAGGAGTCTATGTGTCTCAAGCAGATTCCTTAGTCCTTCTAACTGATACTGATGGGGATGATCAATATGATTTGAAAGAATACCTGGCGAGCGGATTTGATGATCATGATACTCACCATGCGTTCTCAGCGTTCACGACCGATCCCTCAGGGGCCATCTTTATGGGTGAAGGCGTCTTCCTTCATTCTAACTTAGAGACAGTTTACGGCACCCATCGCGGAACTAATGGTGGACACTTTCGTTACAACCCTAAGCGCCGGCACCTAGAGCGCACGACTCAGCTACAAATCCCAAACCCTTGGGGGACTACCTTTGATCAATGGGGGCAGCCATTCTTCCTACACACCTCAGACTCTAAGGTGAATTGGATGACACCAGGAACAGTGAGACCACGCTACGGTCATGCGATGGATGCTTCACGGGATCTTTTAGAGCGAGCTCACAGTGTGAGACCTACTTCCGGCATAGAAATCATGTCGAGCAAGCATTTCCCAGATGATGTCCAAGGCGATATGCTGCTCGGCAATACCATCAACTTCCTTGGGATCAAGCAGCATCAGCTTAACGAGGAGGGGAGCGGCTATAAACTAAAGTATCGTCAAGACCTGCTTGTTTCATCAGAGGGGAATTTCAGACCGGTTGATCTTGAGATCGCACCCGATGGTTCTCTCTACCTGTTAGACTGGAGCAATGTTCTCATCGGTCACATGCAGCACAATGCCCGCGACCCGAAACGCGATCATGTGCACGGACGTATCTACCGCATCACCTATCCCTCTCGTCCGATCTTGAAACCCGCCAAGATCGACGGTGCGAGTATTGCAGAATTGTTAGAGAACTTGAAAGTTCACGAAGACCGCACCCGCTACCGTACTCGTAGAGAGCTGCGCGGTCGTGACACCGCAGAAGTTCTGATCGCCATCAAGAAATGGAAAGCAGCACTCGATAAGAAAGGTGCCAGCTATGAACATCATCTACTAGAAGCGATGTGGGTGACGTGGGGGCATGATGCAATTGACCAAAATCTGGTAAGACAACTACTTCAATCTACTGATCATAAGGTGCGCAGTGCTGCTGTAAATGCCCTGCGCTATAATGGTCACCAAATGAGGGATCAGGTATCTCTACTAACAGCTGCGGCTGCTGATCCTCACGGCCGCGTCCGTTTAGGAGTGATCACTGCTGCCTCATGGTTACCGAAGAGCCAGGGCTTAGCGATCCTGGATAGAGTAGAGAAAACAGGACTTGATGACTGGATGAAACAGACGATGCCATTCGCCCGTGCATCGCTGAACGACACAGATATTCTAGAGAAAAAAGAGATCGTCAAAGTTCCCGGTCATTTAAAGGGAGCAGATAAGAAACTCTTTTTACTAGGGCACGAAGTTTACCACCGAGATGCACACTGCGCCACCTGTCACCAAGCCGACGGCAGGGGACTAGAGGCGGGAGGTTTTCCTCCGCTAAATGGCACCAAATGGGCAACGCAAAATCCGGATCGCCTCATCAAGCTCACTCTGAAAGGAATGCTTGGAAAAATCACCGTGAAAGGAAAAGAATACAACGGGATGATGACTCCCTTCGAAGGGATGATTACCGATGAGGAGACAGCAGCCGTGCTTAGTTATATTAGAAATTCATTTGGCAATAAAGCGAGCATGATCAACCCCGAGCAAGTCAAAAAAATCCGAGCTGAAATCAAAAACACCCCTGTTTTCTTGAAAGCCGAAGAACTCCTCAAAGAGCATCCGCATGAAAAATAATCCTTAAAAACATATGATAGCTTTGTTGTCTGAATCGAGTAGTATGATACCAGCGTAACTCCATAATCTATGAACCGTAAATTTATTCTTCTTTCTTCTTTCAGTCTTACCTTCATCCCAAGTGTGATTTCGTGCTCTGAAAAAGGCTTAAGTGATTCTTCTGAGGCGCCTACAAATGTCGAGAAGGGGACTCTTGTTGTCGTGGACCATACCTCTAAGGACCTGGTTTCAGCAGAAACTCCTATTTCCTTTAATCAGCATATCCAGCCGATCCTCTCATCGAATTGTTACCACTGTCATGGACCAGATAGTGGCACCCGGTTGCCAGAGGATGAGCCTTACCGACTAGATAAAGAAAAAGAGGCGCTTGCGATCAGGGGCAATGGTAAGGCGAACATCATCAAGGGTGATCCGGACAATTCCTACCTAGTCCAGCTGATGGAGTCAAAAGATCCTGAGATGGTGATGCCGCTCCATCCCACGAGAAGCCCACATGGAAAAATCATGGATCCTGCGGACATTGCTCTGGTTCGCCGTTGGGTGAAGGAGGGCGCCGTATTTGAGGATCACTGGGCATACATAGCACCAGAGAAAGCGGAGTTCCCAGATGTGCAGCAAAGCGACTGGGTGCGCAAGCCGATCGATCACTTTATTCTAGCGAAGCTGGAAGAAAAAGGGCTCAAGCCAAATTCTGACGAAGCCAAAACACGTCTCCTCAGGCGACTCACATTTGATCTCACCGGGCTGCCACCTACTGCTGAGGAAATTCTATCATTCACTTCAGATAAACGAGATTTCGAGAAAGTGTATGAAGAAAAAGTAGAGGCTTTGCTGAATACAGATGCTTACGCTGAGCATTTCGGCAGACATTGGCTAGATGTCGCCCGCTATGGTGATACCCACGGAATTCACAATGATAACTACCGCTCGATCTGGCCCTACCGCGATTGGGTGATCAATGCTTTCCGCAGTAACATGAAGTTTGATGAATTTACCAAAGTGCAGATCGCCGGAGACATGATGCCAGATTCCACTGTTGAGCAAAAAGTGGCCACTGGTTTCCACCGCTGCATGCCCACCACGGGTGAAGGTGGCTCGATAGTAGAGGAGGTGAATGCCTCCTATGCACAGGAACGTGTGAATACCACATTTGCTACATGGCTAGGGGTCACCGCTGGCTGCGCCGCATGTCATGATCATAAGTTTGATGCCATCACTACAAAGGAAAACTATGAGTTTTCAGCGTTCTTTAGGAACACCACGATGAAAGCGATGGATGGAAATAATGCGAACCATGCTCCGATTATTAAGATCCCCGTCAACCCCGAAAAGATAAAGGAAATAGAAGCGGCTATTGCTGTAAATAATGCCAAGAAAGCGGGACTCGAAAAATCTGAGCAACCACAGTTCGACGCATGGTTCGCGAAGGAAAGAGCAAAATCTGCAAAACTAACTAATCCATCCCTTCCTGACTTTAATTCGGAAGGGCTTCTTGTCAGTCTCCCGCTTAACAACCAATCAAAAGGAACCGGGCATGCTGCTTTCAGTACTTCAGGTAGACTTAGGTGGACCGCTGGGGCCACTGGCAAAGCAGTTCATTTTACACGCGGAAGCTATATCAACTTAGGGCAGGTTGTCGACTTTGATACCCAGCAAGCATTCAGTGTCGGAGCGTGGATAAATTCCCCGGCTAAAGCCACCGGTGGTGTTATTTCCAAGCTTCACAGCAAAGAAGCTAATCGGGGATTTGATCTCTATGCGGCAGACGGAAAGATAGCGGTCCACATGAGCCACAAATGGCCTGAGAATGCCATTAAAGTAACCACGGTAGCCGCGCTACCAGACAATAAATGGAATCATGTCATGTTCACCTATGATGGTAGCAGCAAGGCTTCTGGCATCAAAATCTACTTCAACGGAAAATTCCAGCCGCAGCTAGCAGAGAAAGACACACTCAAGGGCACGATTAAAACCAGCGCTCCATTCCTGCTCGGATCGAGACACCAAGGTGGACACTTCAAGGACGGCAAATTACAGAATCTCAAAATCTATAACAGAGCACTCAGCCCTAAAGAAATGGTCACTGCTGCCACAGCGGGGAGTGCTGCTGATGCCACATTTATTGACCTGAAGAACCCAACGATTATCAAGCAAATGCGTGAGCATTATTTTGCTAAACTTGAGCCGAAGAGCAATGAAATCAATAAAGCGATAGCCAAGCTAGCTGCTGGCAAGACTGGACCATCCACTCTCATCATGCAGGAAAAAGCCGATACGAAGCCGATTGCTCACGTGCTCATCCGAGGCGACTACACCCAACCTGGGGCAGAAGTCTCCCCCGGAGTGCCAGCAGCATTTCCACCGATGACTAAAGACATGCCCAAGAACAGACTAGGTCTCGCCAAATGGCTAGTAGCCTCTAACAATCCACTTCCCGCCAGAGTGACAGTGAACCGATATTGGTACTATATTTTTGGCTCAGGCATCGTAGAGACGAATAGTGATTTCGGAGTCATGGGAGCTAGGCCTACCCATCCAGAGCTGCTGGATTGGCTTGCGGTGGACTTCGTAGAAAGCGGCTGGGACTTCCATCACTTGCTAAAGCAGATGGTGATGTCCTCGACCTACCGCCAGAGAGCTACTATCTCAAAAGAGAAGTTAGCCAAAGATCCGCTTAACATCTACTACGCCAGAGCTCCACGGTACCGTCTCGATGCCGAGCAAATCCGCGATCTCGCGCTCAAGTCATCCGGTCTTCTCCACCCGAAAATAGGTGGTCCATCAGTCAAGCCCTACATGCCTCAAGGAGTATGGGAGGCAGTAGCCATGAAAGGCTCTAACACCAGGCACTATAAGCAAGATAAAGGTGACAGCCTCTACCGTAGATCGCTCTATACCTTCATCAAGCGCACCGCAGTTCACCCTACAATGGAATTGTTAAATGCACCGACGAGGGAAGAAGCCTGCGTGAAGCGAGATCTGACCAACACTCCACTACAAGCCTTCGTCATCATGAATGATCCTCAGTTCGTCGAAAGCTCACGGCAGTTGGCAACCCTAGCCTTACAAAATGCCACCACCTTAGAGGACCGTATCAACTACATTTCAGTCAGGCTCATTTCTAGAAAAATGGATGATCGAGAGATCGAAATGGTCAAAGCAACACTGGCTAAAATACAAGCCAGATTTAAAGCGAAACCAGCTGAAGCCAAAGAGTTTATCTCCGTAGGGCAATCCACTGCTCCAGCTGAGCTAGATCCCACGGAACTAGCGAGCTGGAGCATCATCGCTAACCAGCTACTCAACCTCGATGAAACTCTAAACAAATAATAAAAAACGAAGGCATCCAAAGCCCACATCGGCAGGGATTGATCGCCGAGCAGTCCGCACAGTGCGAACAGCACGTGTCAAGTAGCACAGAGACCCAACCCAAGCACCCAACCCAAGGTTCCATCGTCCCAGACCAATGACAATTGACTAATCAACCAATGACGGCCGCAGGCCAAACACCATGAACTACACAGATATTTTAAAAGCAGCAGATCTGCAAAACTCAGCGCTCACAAGACGCCAGTTCTTTCGCCACAATGCGATGGGCCTAGGCTCAGCGGCGCTAGCCTCGATGCTGCCAGAGCAGCTTCTCGGCGCAGGAGGTGGAGAATCCCCGATCCCAGGTATCGCACATTTCCCCGCCAAGGCAAAGCGAGTCATCTACATTTCCTTGATCGGTGCACCATCACAATTTGAGACCTTTGACTACAAGCCAGAGCTGAAAAAAGAAGCGCGTAAAGACCTCAAAGAATTCCTCGTTGAATCAGGCGTGCGCCTCACCACCATGACCTCTAAACAGTCGAAATTTCCCATCGCGCCATCTTTCGTGGATTTCAAGCAGCACGGAGAAGGTGGTACCTGGATCTCGGATCTACTTCCCTACACCGCAAAGATGGCGGACGATATCTGCGTTATCAAATCCATGTACACGGAGGCGATCAACCACGAGCCAGCAAACCAGCTCATTTACACCGGCTCCATGCAGAGCGGCAAGGCTTCAATGGGATCATGGCTATCCTACGGGCTAGGCACACTAAACAAGGATCTGCCAACCTTCTGCGTCCTCCATGCCCAGCACACTAGCCCTACTGCTAACGTGCAGGCCATCTCTAACAGACTATGGAACTCAGCCTACCTTCCCGGTCAGCACTCAGGTGTAAATCTCCGCTCATCTGGCGATCCAGTATTATTTCTCAAGGACGCACCAGGAGTGGATCGAAACATGCGCCGTGACATGCTAGACGGACTTGCCGGACTCAATCAAAAAATGTTAGAAGAAGTCGGCGATCCAGAGATTCAAACTAGAATGGAGCAATACGAAATGGCGTATCGGATGCAAATGTCTGTCCCAGAACTCACCGACATGAGCCAGGAAACAGACGCCACCTACGCCCTCTACGGAGAAACTGCCAAGAAGCCAGGCTCGTTTGCTTCTTGTGCACTCATGGCACGCAGGCTCGCTGAGCGCGGAGTGAGATTCACCCAGATCTTCCACCGTGGCTGGGATGTTCACGGCAACCTGCCTAAGGACATGAAATCTCAGTGCAAAGATATCGATCAAGGCTGCTACGGTCTCATCCAAGACCTGAAGCAACGCGGGATGCTAGATGACACCCTTGTCATCTGTGGCGGAGAATTTGGCAGAACAGTATATTCGCAAGGCAAATTCACAGAAACAACCTACGGTCGAGATCACCACCCGAAAGCATTCTCACTCTGGGTAGCCGGAGCCGGAGTCAAAGGAGGAATGACCTACGGAGACACCGATAAATACTCATTCAACATCACCACCCCTAAACAGAAAGTCCACGTCAGAGACCTACACGCTACGATCTTAGAGCGCTGTGGCATCGACTACCATAAACTGAAATTCAGCTACCAAGGACTAGATCAAAAACTCACCGGCGTAGAAGAAGCGAAAGTAGTAACAGATATTCTAGACTAGACCACGCTGCTGAAATGACGAAACAGTAAATTAGTAACACAATAGACAAATGACCAAACACATCCTACTTCTATTATCCTTCACTCTTCTATGCTCCGGTCAGGACGCGGTGAAGACTCCGAAGGCTCCAGCAGATGACTACTTGAAATACGAATATCACACCAATTTTTTCTCTACACAGGCAAAGATACGGACGATTGAGGAGGGGTTTAGCCTGTGGATGCCCCGTCACAATAATCTCAAGCAGCGTGTTCGCGAAAAGCCAGTCGATTTACTCATGATCGGAGATTCCATCGTCTTCCGCTGGGAGCGGCAAGGTAAGAAGGTCTGGGAAGAATTTTACGGGGACCGCCGTGCGGTGCAGATAGGGTCGAGCGGGGACTACACTGATCATATCCTATGGCGATTGCAGAATGGTGGTGTCGCTGGCGCTAGTCCGAAACTTACTGTGCTTCTTATAGGAACCAATAACACAGGATTACGTAATGATCCACCGAAGGAGACTGCCTATGGTGTTGAAGCAATTGTCAAAGAATTGAAGAAGCGCTTACCAGAGAGTAAAATACTTCTTTTGGGCATCTTTCCACGCGGAAACTATGAGGCAGCTAATGAAGCTCAGAAGAAGCGTCTGGATAAAATCACCAACGCTAATAACGCAGTCAATAAAATCATCAAAGGCTATGCTGATGAAAAGACTGTATTCTACCGTGATTATTCTAAGGTGTTTCTCAATGAAAAAGGTCACGTGGACAAAGCGTTGATGCCAGATTTTGTTCACCCTGGCGAAGCTGGATTCCGAGTATGGGCGAAAGCCATGGAACCGTTTATTAAAGAGCATGTAGATGCAAGACAGGAGGCCGACCCTCCAAAGGTGAAGCAGGGCAAAATAGAAGGTAAAGAAGAAGGCATAGGAAAGACAGTTTACTTGAGTGTGGACGGAATGTGCTGAGCTAATGGTAGATTAGACAAAGTGCAGTCTGCACTTAGCAAAATTACTGGAGTCTCTGATCTGAAAATTCCTGATTCGGAGCCAGATTATACCACATTTGAAAACCAACTCATTCAATACTCAGGTAATGCAAAACCTGCAGATGTGATCACTATCCTAAATACTAAGACGGCATTTCAGGTGTCAATTGCTGATGCTCCTGAAAAAAAAAGACAGTAAACTTAAGGACAAATAGCAAATCTACTATCATATTTCCAACGGTATTAGGCTGGGTTCTAGAATAGGTCCCTTCAGAAACATTTCATGTAAAGTGCTTATTGTTAATAGTTAAGGTGTGTATTCGTGTAGTCTTCGCTCGGAAGAGGAGAGCTTAGTGAATCATGAATAAAATAAACCTGTCCCTATAATGGGCAGCCAAGTAAGAGGTTATTTTATAGAAAAGCTGTGCTGGGCTTTGTAATTATCTTTCATCTGATAACAGAATAAGAATTTACCTGTGTCAGAAAAGAAATAGAAAGGTTATTTATTCACATTAAAAAAACAAGCACACACGCAAGCCTAAATATCTAAAGGTAAGCGCTCAACGTAGCACCCTTTGAAATTACTTCACCGTAAGGAATAGAAAAATATCAAAAATATTATCAAAAATATGGCCTGCAAAAATATGGCCTGGCCCTCTATAGCCTAAATCAAAAATATTGAACAAAAATATGGCCTGGCCCTCTATTAAGAAATGACTTGTATTTGTTTATGTAACTAGTAATGTGAGTCTATGAGAATGAAGAGAGAGCTACAGTTGATTCCTGATCATGAGAAACGAGCAGCAAATTACCACGTGACTAGCAGAATGGTATTGAAGTCCTATCTTCTGAAGGAAGCGGAGAAGGAGTTTCTGCGGGCTACGATGCGTAATTGCGAGGTTTTCTGTGGAGTGAGGGTGCTGACGTATTGTCTGATGAGTAATCATGTTCATATCCTGGTAGAGGTTCCGCCGAAGCAGGATGCGGATGCTCTGTTAGATAGAGGTGATGAGGAGTTTTTGAATCGGTTAAGAGCGGTGTATTCCGAGGATTTTGTAACGGAGCTGGAAGAGCGTTTTTTGAAGTCTAGGGAGGATGCCGCTAAGGCTGATGAACAGGGGCTTACGAATGATGATGGAGTGAGCGCAGGGGAGCTTTCTGAAGCATATATCCGTGATATTAAAAGCCGTTATACCCTCAGGATGTGCGATTTAAGCGAGTTCATGAAGGCGGTGAAACAACGATTCACTCAGTGGTATAATACCGAAAATGGCACGAAGGGGACGTTGTGGGAAAGCCGGTTTAAAAGTGAGCTGGTGCAGAGTGGTTATGCCGCGCAGACGGTTGCTGCCTATATTGATCTGAACCCACTTCGTGCTGGGATGGTGAGTGATCCTAAGGATTATCGCTGGTGTGGATATGCGGAGGCTCTGGCAGGAAAGAAGGAGGCGCAGTTAGGCTTGCTGAGTGTGATGCAGGGAGTAGAGAATGTGGTTCCAAATCAGGAGCTATTGGGGACATTGTCGAAGAGTTGGAAGGAGGTCATGGATGGGTATCGGATGGTGCTGGCGGT
>JBLHQF010000012.1:0-26014 GCA_047624885.1 Cryomorphaceae bacterium
ATGACTCCTTTTTTGATATTTCCCTCTCGCTTGCGAGAACGAGTGTCTAATTGGGTTCCCAAGTGCTTTCCGATAGCCGCGAAGCGTTCAGCAAAATCAGCACTGGTTATTCGACCACCATCACCCCGGTTGAAAACGGAGATTGTTACTCCTAGAAATTTACCATCACGAAAATCGATGATTAATTCCTCGATAGGGACTTTCCCGCCGAGTATGGTCATCTCTATTTGCATATTACTGGAAGGTCGGCTCTTAAAGATTGCGCGATCCTTTTGCTTTGTGAGCCATTTGAAATAGGTGGTACTTTTAGAACCAGCCTTTGCAAAGTGCTTTTCCAGATCTTCTGGGGTCTTTTGGTAGGCCCCGGGGAGGAGAATGAACGGGTCAAGATCAGCTTTTAGTTTATATTGTTGAGCGCTAGCGGGGGAGGTAAGGCTACAGAATAGAAAACATATTAGAAGTTTTATCCTGCCAGGAATTTGCTTTTTAACTGAGGTGGCTGAGTACATTGTGGTGGAGTAAGATTTAAGGTTGTGGGGAGGTAAGGGCTAGAATACCTTCATATTGACCTGTGCACTGCAGCCCGAAAGGGGAAAGGCGCAAAAAGTGGTGAATATTTGATATGGAGATACTTTGCGGGGCATAAAGGAAGACATAGGAGTGGATGATCCAAGAATCTTCTCACATTTGGTAAACTCGCTCCGATTGGATCCCGGGGTTAGAAATGATTGCTTTATGGAGTCTCAAGCTTGAGCTCCTTGACCACCCATTGGCTTTCTAGAGATCCTATATCTGAGCCAAAGCTAAATAATTGATTGCTCCAACTGCCATAGTCTATTCCTTTCGTGAATTCAGAGCTAAAGGCGGCTGTACCATCGATCGATACGGTGTAGGTTCCACTTTCATCCTCTGGTTTCTGCTCGACTAAAATAGTGTGCCAGCCCTCCTCACCCTTATAGGGTGTGGTGATTGATTTGGCGCTGTTGATTTTACCTTCTGAGTCTCTAGCGCTGAGAGTGACCTCCCCCTCAGCGGTGTGCTCGACCACTAGTAAAAGGCTCACATCATCGCCTGTCCAACCAGGGTTGAGCTTCTTGTCAATTTGGAAACCGAATCTGTGCTGGCCTTTGACTGGTCTAACTATGTAGGTAAGTTTCCAGCCGAAGTCGAACATATCGTTCTCGTTAGATTTGAGAGGAAATCTAATCCCAGGATAAATCTTAGAGCCTTCGTCATTGGTGATACTCCAGCCGTCAGTAGCTGCCTTTTGCTTTGCTTTATGCAGGTATAGCCAGCTACGATTGTTCGCAGCGGGCTTAGTACCATCAAAATGTGCGATGATTATTTTTTCTGCTGCAATAGCATTTCGCTCTGCGTATGATTTTCCTGTACCGCCAGATGAGGCAGATCTGCTGGACGCCCTAGGTGTGCTAGCTACCTCAACTGGCTTGGCTATTTCGGCTGTGGATTTTTCTCCCTCATTACCTCCAGAGAGCATCACTATGATAATGATTACGGCGGCGACAGCACCTAGACCTATGAAAAGTCCTTTCTTAGAGGTTTTGGGCGTAGCTACTAGTAATCCTGCTTCAGCTGCTGCCGGATTTGGGGTCACGGGTGCGACACCAGTTAGGGGCCCCGTGATATCGCCAACTGGTGACTGTTGCTGCTGAGTTGATCCTGGGTTTAGACTAGCGGCGGCGGTATGGATTTGCGTGGAGCGTGCATTGGAAGGTCGCTGTACTTTCGGCAGAGAATTTAATGCCTCCACAGCAGATGCTGGGCGGTCATCTGGATTGAGCTGGATGAGCTTTTCTATCCAGAGGCGGAAATCTTCTGGCACATTCACATTATACTGCTGGAGCGGTGGAAGACCGGCTTGGTGCATCTTTTCTGCCTCCAAAGCAGGGACGCCGCCGAATGGGTGTCCGCCGGCGATACTCATGTAAAGAATGTGACCAAACATATAGAGATCCGCGCGCTCATTTGCAATACCGCCAGCGAATAACTCCGGTGCGAGGATAGCTGGATCTGCCATGATAGAGAGGATTGAGTCTTTGCCCTGAATCAGTGGAGCGAGCCTAGAGAGACCCATATCTAAGATCACGTAAAGAAAACCTCCGCGCGCACGTGGAGACATGAGTATGGAACCAGGTGTGATGGCTCCATGAACGAAGCCTTCACTATGCGCAGTGCTGAGCGCGTCCAGCATTTGCTGTGCTAGATCATACACCTCCCAGATAGGAATAGGACCATCCTTTATTTTGTCATGTAGGGTATCGCCCTTGAGTAGCTGGGAAATAATAAAGGCTCCATCCTGATCAACCCCAGCATCATAGACGCGGAGTAAGTTAGGGTGCTGGAGTGCGCTGAGCGCGTGGGTTACGTTTTCAAAGTCTGTCTTGTATTCCTCTAGATCGGTCTGTTTACTCTGAGCGAAAAATCTACGTAGCGCTACCTTTCTGCCTAGGTTAGTGTCCTCGGCCTCATAGACGCCGCCAGTTCTCCCCTTGCCTAGTAGTTTGATTATTTCGTAGCGTTCTTCTATCATGATTATTAGATACTATGTACTCGTAATTTTTCCATTAGGCAAGCATTAGAATTTCGGAGTTCGTGGTTCACATTCTATCAGGCGTTTTTATGCCTAGCAAGCTAAGTCCATGCTTGAGGATGCGACTAGTAAGTGCACAGAGCGCTAGACGTGTGAGCCTAGTCTCACCCTCGCTCTTCAAAACGGGACATGCCTCATAAAAGCTGTGGAAACTCCTCGCCAAGTCTAAGAGATAAGTTGCCAGAATGTTAGGACGAAGATCATCTAACACATTAGGTAGAATTTCACCATAGCGCGCAAGCATCCGTGTGAGAGCAACTTCCCCCGCCTCAGTGATCTGCGCATTGATCTTAGAGATATCAATCTCCTCGTCCAGCTTCCGGAAAATAGATTTACAACGCACGAAACTATTTTGTAAATACGGCGCAGTATCGCCCTGAAGCGCCACCATCTTCTCAAGATCGAACACGTAGTCTGAGTTCCGATTATGCGAGAGTTCGGTGAATTTCACCGAGCCGATACCGATTGTTTCAGCCAATTCTTCCTTTTCCCCAGCAGATAAATGATCACTCTTCTCTTCGATGACCGCCCGTGATTGAGCAATCGCATCATCCAGTACATCTCCGAGCTGTGGTAGGTCGCCATCGCGGGTTTTGAGCGGTTTGGCATCCTTCCCCAGAATTGTGCCAAAGGTCACATGCTCTAGCTCAGCTGCGCAGCCACGGCGGGCAGAAATATCAAACAACTGGCGGAAATGCAGAGCCTGCCGCGCATCCACCACATACCAGATCTTATCCGCATTCCATTGCTGAATACGGTAGTCCACGGTCGCTATATCTGTGGTCGCGTAGTTAAATGCACCATCCGCCTTACGCACGATCATTGGTAAGTCAGACCATTCATCATCACGTTTTTCCTTAAATGGATCTTGCTTAGGACCAACTGTCTCTCCAGAGAAAACACACATCGCACCATTGCTCTCTCTAGCGTGACCTTCACTTACTAAAGTATCCACTAAAGGTCTCAGCTGATCATTATAATAGCTCTCGCCATGCCAGTGATCGAAGCTCACATCGAGCCGATCGTAGATCGTGTTCAGGCCTATTTTTGAAACCTCCACGCATTTATTCCAAATTTCGGTGTTCTCCGCATCGCCACCCTGGAGCTTCACTAGTTCACTCTTGCAGCTCACTTTCACAGCTTCATCGTCCGTGCACAACTTATTCACCTTACGGTAAATGCGGAGTAATTCCTGTAGAGGGCTTTCCTCCAGAGCAGAAGCATCTAGTAGATTTTTCCAACCATAAATGATCATACCGAACTGCGTGCCCCAGTCGCCAATGTGGTTATCCGTCGTCACATGATGTCCGAGGAAAGTAGAAATACGTGACAGCGAATCACCAATAATCGTAGATCGTATATGCCCTACATGCATCGGTTTAGCCACGTTTGGCGCAGAGAAATCCACCACGATATTTTTTGGTTCACTCACCACTGGCACACCATGGCGCGTATCACCGATCAGCGCATCCACCTTCTTCGCCCAAGCACCTTGAGTCACACGGAAATTAATGAACCCAGGACCAGCAATGTCCGCCGTAGCGAGCTCGCCCAGCTCTAGATTCTCGACCAGATCTGTAGCGATTTCACGCGGGTTTTTCCCCAGATGCTTCTTCAGTATCATTGCCACATTCGACTGGTAATCCCCAAACCTCAAATCCACAGAAATAGCCACCGCAGCACTAAAGTCACCTGGAAGTTCTACGCCCAGTTTAGAAATTGCCTGCGTAAGTCTCTCTTGAAGTTGTCCTTGGATAGTCGTCATATGCAGACAGCAATAATAGACTCATATCAATGGTCAAGCGAATAGGCGCATAGTAGTCTCGAAAGCGCGATTTTCAAAAGAATACTCAATTAATGATTTTTATTGGTGAGTGACTTCCCTCTCAAGTCATCAGGACCTGGCAGCTATAGTAGCTATGGTAAAGATGGTGGTGATAGACGTCCAGATGGCTAGGAAGAGGACGTGGATAGTGGTTTCTCTTGGTTTCCCTTTCCAGAGCTGAGGGGAATACCAGAAGAGTTGGCTTAGGAGGCGGATTCCCCAGAAGATGGCTAGGCCGCAGAGGATTCTTTTGCCCAGAGCTGTGGTTAGTAGTTCATGAGCGGAAGTGATGCAGAGGATGCCCATGAGGAAAACCATTAAGGCGATGAAGAAGGTATGGACCGTCATTAACTGCCGATTGATTAGGCTGAGGCTGGCGAGTTCCTTTTTCCAGTCGAACGCCTTGGGAAAAACTACGTGGATGAGAGCTAGCAGGACTAAACCGTAACCGATTAGTTGGATGAGAAGGTTCATTTTTTAATAAGAACGAAAGTGGTTATGAAGGGAGTAGTTTTGATTTCTGATTTTATGGCGAAACTGGACTCATCGAAGGTTTTTAGCCATTCCTTTTTGGTGTGAAAATGGAGGGCTCCGAGATTGTAAACTAGGAGATTTGGAAGGTCTCGCAGATGTTCTGTTAGGTGTAGCTCTCCTTCATCTGTTAAGGTTCTGCGAAGATCTTTGAAGGTATTGGCTCGCTCTTCGTGATTGCGGATTTCGTGGAGGGAGAAAAAGGCAATTATTTTTTCGGTAGAGCTGGTTTCTGCTGGGATAGAATTACTGGTGATGGTTTCGGTTTCAGGGTGTGGTGGGTAGGCGTTTCTTGCTCGTGCGATGGAGGGTTCGGTGTGCTTTTCGGGGTCGTAGAAGTCGAGGATACGGAGGTTGATGTCCGGGAATTGGTTTTTCAGGGTTGGGGTGATTTCGTCGAATCCGGCGTTGATAGTCAGCCAGTTTTCGTGGGTTACAGGGTTCGTTTTTTTCAATGAGGGAAGGGTATAGATTTCTGATTTATCATAGATCCAGTACGAGGCGAGGAGGGAGATAGTTAGCGAAATGACTGCGGCGGCTAGAGCGGCTGCGATGAGGAGCTGTAGCCAGATGCTGGTAAGGGTGAGGGCCACGATGCCGGCGACGATGATAATGCCAGCGGTGATGAACATGCCGGGATTAAATCGGATGATATTGGTGACGCCTTGATAGGGTGTGCGTCTCATGGGCAGTGTTCGGTGGTACCTTTTTTCCAGAGGTATGGGATATCTTGGACGGTGAAGGCATTCGCTAAAATGCAGCTGGTGAAGTTAAATTGGTCGAAATAGGGAACCTTATGGCTATGAATCTCGATGGGGCCGGGTGTCCACTTTTGGCGAACGCCTTCGACTGAAATCATTTTTTGGGTTTCAGGATCGTGGCTGAAAGTGAAGGGCATTGGTCCGGCGAACCGGCGCGCTTGTCGCCAATCTGGGAAGATTGACTCTGGCGGAAGCAGTGGCTCTTCTGAAGTAGGTGCTGTTTCGATTTCGAGTCCTAGGTTGGTGGTAATCTTTTCAGAGCCATCTTGGAACTTTTGCCAGTTTAGTTTGACGGTTTTGTAGCAATATTGTGTGAATATATTTCCGCTGAATGTCATGAAGGGGGAGTCAGTTTCTGAGCGGAGAATATAGAGACCGCGACGGGTTCTTCCGTCTGCACCAGTATAACGGACAAAGGCTCGGTAACCTAGGAGAGTGAAGGATCTACCTAGAAATTTGGGAAAGAGAGATGGTCGGAGTAGGCTGGTTTCGACCATGGCGAGGGCGATAAAGGCATGGCTGTCTTGAAAAAGATCTAGCTGAAGCGGCGCTGGCACGTGCGGGCGAAGTTCTTCTGCTGGGACGGCATAGGCTAACACGAGTGATTGATCAAAGTGGGCTTTGACGGCGAAGGGGTGGTGTTGAAGGAAATTCATTTGGCAGTGGCGAGCCTGTGGTTTTGCCAGATGATGAGACAGAAAGTGATTGCCCAAAGAAGGTTCCAGTGTCCCCAGAGAAGGAGGTCAGAGGCAAGGATAGTTTCTAAGACATTCATCGTGGCTACTAGTAATATTTGGGTGTAGCTATTGAGTTTTGCTCTGAATTTTAACAAGATCCAGATTGCCATGAAGATTTCAGATATACCGATGAGGATGGTAAGGGGATGGGCGAATTCGGCGCCTAGAATACGTGCTACGATCGCTTCATGCCGTGGCGTAAGGCCGAGAACTTTGCTAATGAGGCCGTTGATGATCCAGATGCTGGCTATGAGGATATTGAGGATATTTTGAATCACGCTATTTTTTCTTCAGTTTTGGCTTCTTACTTTGAACTCAGCTTTTTCTACTGACTTAGGTGATCACGAAGCCTCTGGGATTTTTGCTTAAAGATGTTGATCCGCTTTTCTACTGGCTCCCGAGTCTTCATGATTTCATCTCTATTTTTCTGTGCCTTTGACAGATCTTTTTTATTGCGTATGATCGCATTTGTTAGAGGTTTGTCTTGCCCTTTGAGTTTGTTGAATTCCGCTTTGTGTTTCTGAATGTTCGCTTGGGATAATTTGACCTCCGCTTGAGCTTTGATGAGGCGGTCACGCACTGGTTGGCTATTGGTTTGGACCAGCTTTAGTAGCTCCGCTTTTTCTGGCGCCCCCAGCTTCTTGATCTCGGCATCTGCTTTTCTTATCTGAGCTTGGATCTTGGGGATTTCCTGTTGAGTGTGTTTGTGTTTTGCTTCGTTGATGCTCAGATTTCGCTGCGCAAGCTGATACACCTTTCTATGATTCACCAGCTGTTGTTGAGTATTCTTTATTTTGCTCTGCAAGTCTAGCACATGCTTCTCAGCAATCGCCACTTTGGCATTGATTTCAGCTAGCTTCTGCTGCTGCTGACTCATTTTATTTAGATACCCCTTGATCCTATCTGCCACCGGTTTTGGGTTTCCGTTGATTAGACCGATTGGTTTCAGATCTGCATCCCAGACAGAAATGGCTCCCTGGAAATCTGCTACAAAAACACGCTTAGAGTCATGACTCCACTCCGCTCTAAGCGGTAGCTCAGATTGATGATGAAATTGCTTTTTCAGACCGTAGTCAGACTTCCAGATTTTGATAAATCCATCTCTCCCCACCGTTACAAATTCACCCTTACTTGACCAATCCATGTCTAGAATCCCACCCTTGTGAGCTTCTATCTTTTTCACTTCCTTGCCATCTCGCATGTTCCAGATACGCAGCGTTCCATCCTCGGATGCAGTTGCCAGATAGTTTGAGTCCGGGCTCCATTTGCTTGCTACGATGCGTCCTTTATGACCACTGAGCTTGTGAAATTCATTTCCAGAATGTGCTTCCCAGATCCACACTCCCCCGCCCCTGCCGCCGCTTGCGAGCAATACCCCATCGTGCGAATAGCTCAGGCTAGTGACCCAATCGGTGTGCTTTTTGTGATTAAATTCTAGCGTATTAGTCGATGCATCCCAGAGCTTCACCCGCTTGGATGGACCGCCAGTTGCGATGCCTTTGAGATCCTTTCTTAGCGAGGTGGCAATAACCGTATCGTATTCTCTGGCCACCGTCATGAGAGTCTTGCCGTTCGTCACATCCCAGCACACTGTGAGTCCAGATTTTCCAGCCACGCCGCCACCTACGAGGAGAAATTTTCCCGCTGGATGAAAGCTCAATGACTCAGGATTCATCTCTCCTTTCTTGGATTTAGGGAAGGGAATCACGCCGATCAATTCAAGCGAATCAGTGTGGAAAAGCAAAATTTGTTGCTGTGAAGTGATCGCCAGCACGGGTGCCGTGGGGCTGCATTCTATATCAGAAATAACGCCGGCTATTTTAGGAGTCGTCACTGGATCGAGACTGAGATTTACTGGTAGCGGAGCCGGTCCGTTCTGTTGGTTTGCATTGATCTTAGAGAAGTCAATTTTCGGGGTATTATCCTTTTTCGCTTTCGAGTCTTTCGTCTCTAACAGCCCAGCATCTATCCAGCGGCGGATCTGCATGATGTCTTTTTTATCGAGCTTATCACCTTTACCTTTAGGCGGCATGAAAGGTTCTTCTGAGTGCGTGGCGGTGGAGAAAACTTTAGATCCCGCACCATCCCCCACGCTCGCTATTTCACCCCCTGAGCTTCCTGTTAGAAACCCTCCGTAGGTGCTGAGGTCAAGATCCCCCTTCCTCTTATCCGGGTTATGGCAGTTGGTGCATGACTTCTCGAAGATAGGCAAGATGTGGTCATCATAGTTCAGCTTCTGCTCAGCGCTCACAGACATGACAGGCAACAAACCTAAAATGATGAATAGAGATTTCATGTTAGTGAGTGAAAATAAATTCCTTGGAGTTGAGAATCGCCCAGAAGATGTCTTCTAAAAGTTGCCTGCGCTTAGTATGCCTATCCTTCTCTCCTATCGACTCGAAAACCTCTAACAGTTTGCTCATTTCCCTCGTCGTCGGCTTCCTAGAAAGAGCGGATAGGTAGAAATACTGGATGATTTCATGATTCATTTTCTTCTCCGCCATGAGCTTAGGAATCAGTTTCCCTTGGATAATTCGCTGGTGGATCGAGTTGCCATTGATCAGGTGGAGAGCTTGTGAGAGGTTCGGCTCTAGCTTCACTTCGCAGGAGCAAACGGTGAGCCTGCTCGCTCTGCCAAAGGTCTTGAGGAAATAGTTAGACGAGTTGCCATCGGCTAGGCGAGTGGCTTTAGTCCCAAGTGGGAGCGCTCTAAATTTGTTCGGAGTCTTCGTCACCTGCGCTATACTGTCTAACAGAAACTCAGCGCGGATGCGGCGGATCTTGCTGTGGGAAAAATTAGTCTGATCATACATGTTCGTCTCATTCACCGCGCTGGCGAGCTGGTAGGTGCGAGAGGTGCAGATGTCACGCACCAGCTTTTGGATGCTGAAGTTACCTTGTTTAAATTTCACCGCAAGCGCATCGATCAGCTCAGGATTACTCGGCGGGTTAGACACTCTGATGTCATCCACGGGCTCAATAATCCCACCTCCAAAGAAATGATCCCAGATGATATTAGAGACATTGCGCGCGAACCATGGGTTCTCTGGTGAGGTTAGCCAGTCCGCCGCTAACTCCCGGCGGATCCTGCCTTTCGTCACTGGAGTTTCACCACCGAGGAACTTAGGAATCGCATTTTTCTTGGTGACCGGATGCTGAATCTCGCCACCACCATCGAAGATGATCTGCTCGCGAGGATCTTGTGCCGGCTTGCGTTTCACCTGAGTGAAAAACGCGGTGAAGCTGTAGTAATCATCCATCGTCCAGCGGTCAAATGGATGGTTATGACACTGCGCACACTGGATACGCGTGCCCATGAGAGTCTGCGCGATGTTCTCAGTGAGCTTCTTGGTATCGAGCTCTACTTGATAAAAATTAGTCGCCGGCTGCTGGAATGTCCCCCCCTTGGAAGTAAGTATATTATTGATGATCTCATTAAATGGTTTCTTCGCAAGAAATTGCTCCCTGAGCCACTGATGATAGAGCAGCACCGCCTTGTAGCTTACCACGTTATTGAAGGTGCGGATCTGCAGCAGCTCGGACCATTTCATCACCCATATATCGATAAATTCTGGCCGCGCGATGAGCTCATCCACTAGCTTAGTACGCTTGTCTGGTGATGTGTCTGTTAGAAATTTCTCACGCTCCTCAGCACTAGGAAGATGCCCCACTAGGTCGATGAATAAGCGGCGCACAAACACCTCATCAGCGCAGAGACCCGATGGATGGATCCTTAGTTTGTGTAGCTTATTGGCGATGTGCCCATCAATGTAATTATTAGCCGGATAGGGCGCTTGCTTGTAGTCGCTTTTCGCTGGAATCACGATCGCCTGCACCCCCTCGGTGAAGGTGTGAAATCTCGCCATCAGAAATGCCTCACCACGGATCGCAGAGGTAAGTTTTCCGGACTTCTGCTTCACCTTCACGCTGGATTCATTACTCGTAGAAAAGGATGAAAGCGTCGTCACATCTCGGTCGGTTCCATCCGCATAATTCGCGATGACTGTGAGCTGAGATCTGGCGCCGGATCCCTGTATCACAAGCTGCTTAGGAAAGACCTCAATGGAGATGGGCAGAGTCTGTTCATCGTGATCATATCTCGCACCATTCTGAATCCATTTAAGTAAATTCTTATACGTTTGCTTTTTGCTAGTGGTAAGTTTTCCGCCGGTGTGCGGGACTTCTCCAGTCGCCTTCGTGAGTAGCAGGCTATTCTCTGGGATCGCAGAATTGATCCGTCTTCCGGGGAGTTCCTTAGTGATGCGATAGTGATCACCTTTGGGATCAAATCCGAAGATCGAGAGGTTAAATCCATCCTGCCCGCGAGCTGATCCATGGCATGATCCAGTGTTACAGCCAAGCGCTGTCAGAGTGGGCATAACATCGAGTGTGAAACTGATTGGCTGCTCAGTCTGCGCATTTTTCACCTGCACCTGGAGCTGAGTTTTCTGCCCGCCAATCATCGCTGTCACCATCGTGCTGCCGTTCTTCAGCGGCGTCATCACATTGCCCGCCATCTTGACAATACTGGGATCCTTGATTTCCCAATTCGCTACATCTGTTAGATCTTGAGTGGTCGCATTCGCATAGTATCCGTAAAGGACGGGCGAGTGGAAATCTAGCTTCGAGTCGAGCTGGATTTTACTCGGATAGGCAGAGATTTTCACCAGGCCCGAGAGCTGTTTTTTACTAGGGGTAAGTTTCGTGGTAGCGGTAAGTTTCACTCCCTTGGTATACGGTGCCTTAGCGAGAATCCATTGCTTTATGAGTAGCTTCTCAGAGTCAGCAAGCGGTGGTGCCTTATCCAGCGGTGGCATCGCTTCATCGTCCTCTTTCGGTAAATCGATCACCTGGAGCAGGTGGCTTTTTGATAAATTATCCAGATCGATCACATCCTCATTTTCCCCACCAGCCAGAAACCCCTCACTGGTATCGAGTCGTAACCCGCCCTTCGCTTTATCCTCGCCATGACACTGGATACAGCTCCGCTCTAGTATCGGCCGCACTTTCTCAAAAATAGATTGCGCTGAGCAAACCTGGCTGAGGGAGGTGAGAGTGAGTAATGTAGAAAGTCGGCGGGACATGGTATCAAAATATAAATACGGGTCAGACAATGAATAAGTTACAGACTATTTGATGTCAATTCAGATTTCTTGAGCTTTGATCGCTCAAGTTCTAAGGATTATTTTTTGCCTCTTGTTTCATACCTGCAAGTGAAATTTATAGTAACATAGGGAAAGGGCTAACGAATCCACTCAGTTCCACCCATGATCACCACCAAGCTTGACCTCGCGTCCAGCTAAGGCATACTACGGCTCTAATGCCTGAGCACCGCCAAGACAAACAATTCAAACGTCCACCTAGAAAATATCAACCGAAGGGCTTGACCATTCTTTTCGAGGACCGCGACATCATCTTCGTCGATAAAGTCACCGGTCTCCTCACCATGGGAACTGACCGCGAAAGTGTCCGCACCGCCTACTCTAATCTCACCGACTACGTGAGCAAGGGAAACCACAAATCTCCCCACCGGGTATTCATCGTACACAGGCTCGATAGGGAAACATCTGGCGTCTTGGTGTTTGCCAAGACTGAAGAAGTGAAAACTTACCTCCAGTCTGAGTGGTCTAACTTTAATAAGACCTACTACGCCGTCGTCCATGGCCACCTGCCAGAGGAAGAAGGCATCATCAGTTCCTATCTCGTGGAGCAAGGAGTATTCAAGATGTATTCTGCAACGAATCCCGATCAAAAGAAACAAGGCAAGCTCTCCAAGACCGCCTACAAAGTCATCAAGAAAAATGACACCCACAGCCTCGTAGAGCTCAACATTCTCACCGGCAGAAAACACCAAATCCGCGTCCATTTAGCCGACAAAGGCTGCCCCGTAGTAGGCGACAAAAAATACGGCAACGATGGTAAAGGCGAAAAAGGAGTCAAACGCCTAGCCCTCCACGCCGCCAAGCTCAGCATCAAGCACCCCTATTCCAAAGATGATCTCGTGATCGAAGCACCGATGCCAGATTACTTTGAGACGATGGTAAGGTAGATTATCACTCACTCTATTTATATAGAAAATGAAGGCTTTCCACCGAACCAAAAGAGACTCAAAAATCTTAGGTTTTATAGGGCTAAGTTTTTGTCTTTTTTTGTCAGTAGTTTTTATGTCTCTTGGATTTCATTCTCTTGCAGAGGGAGGGTGGTCATCCTTTGAAGTTGTATTTGGTGTGGCCGGTATGGCTGTATTCGTTATTTTCATCCGAGGAGCATGGATGATGTCTGGAGGATCATTGACTCATGTTTTCAGCATAGATAGGGAAAAAGTAATCTGGGGATTTATAGGAAAAGAAAAAGAACTGAACATCTCCGAAGTGAAAACTATCTATTGGAATGATTCAGACGGATTTAGCATGAATATGACTAAGTATGATGGCTCAATCATCCGATTCCCCTACATCGAGACTGTTGTTTCTTACAATAGTAGAGGAGAGTTACTTAGGTTCTTTAGGACCGCTTTTCGGGCTATTCCTATAGAGGGACATATCAGTCGGAAAACAGAGGAAATGCAAAGTAAGGATTCTTAGCTAATACAACCCAACCCTTGTATCAATGAACACATTCAGACTTACTAAAATCGCTTTATTATTCTTAGCTCTGAGTAGCTTTTCCTTAGGTGCTGAATGGAATGGTGCCGAGAAATGGGATCTATTCGATTGCCCAGATCGCCGTGCAATGTGGGTGTGGGATCCAGCTGCTGTCACTGGCACGAAAGCTGAGAATCGTGCATGGGATGCGACTCCCAAGGCTCCTAGAAATGCTAAAGCGCGCTTCTTTGAAAATTACAAAGGGTCACAAGATTTATTCTTTGACTTTTGTGAGAACAAATCCATCCGGGTGCTCTACTTCTATAATGCTGTTTGGGAATGGAATATGGCAGATCTAGATAAGGCTAAGCCAAAAATTCCAAATGAAGCGGACTTTGCCGCCTTCGTGGCAGAGGCAAATAGCCGAGGTATTCAGGTCTGGTTGATGTGCTATTTGTGGGATGATCCTAACGACGCGCGGATGAAGATCGCTGCTCAGAAGCAGTCGATGAAGCGCTTAGTAGAAGCTGTCCACAATTTCAACATCGCTCACCCTAAGACTCCGGTGGCTGGCATCCATGTGGACCAAGAACCTGGAGACACCGCTGTTTACGATGATCTACTTGATACTATGAAAATTGCCCAGGACTGGGTCGATGCTAATTCCCCAAAACTCATTATTTCTCAAGCACTCAGACCTAAATGGAGAAATCAAAAAATCACTTGGAATGGCAAAACCAAACCAATGAACGAGCATATCATGGATATCATCGGGCACGCTGCCTACATGTCCTACAATGATAATGTTAACACCGTGAAAAAATGGCTCACTCCCATCATCAATTACGCAACAGCCAAAGGTAATAACAAAAAGATCTCTTCAGGATTCGAAGTGAATGACCTCAAAGGCCAATGGAAAAATTCCTCCGAAGAAACTTGGTGGGAAGATATCCGTAAAGAACCTCTCGCCACGCGGTTCAAAGTAAATGCTGCCGGCCCTGTAACCTATGAGGATGCCATGCATGACATCGAAAGCACTTATAAAGCTAAGGCTGGATACGATCGCCAAGTCATTCATAGTTATGCAGGCTACTTTAAGCACTGGTTTGGCGAACGCCCTCGCGACTACATTCTCAATCTCCCAGCTGGTAAGTATGTCTCCGCCACCCAGAACCCCGCCAAAGTAAATCTCCACCAAGACACCAGACCGCTATTAGGTATAGGGAAAGGGCAATAGATGAATTTCAGATTCACGGCAATCTAGTTATTCTCCTGTTGCATGGACTACTTTTCCTCTTGCCACACCGTCAGTCTCGTATAATTGGATCTCCTTTTTCTTAGATCTAGCAGGCTCTGAAATCATTACCCTGTAGTGAATTTCGTGTTCACGTAGAATTTCTTCGATCTTGAAAAAAGTCAACGGGCTAAGATCTGGAGAAATCCCAATTTGAACTGTGATAACTTTTTTTCTGTTAGCCACTTCTTTAGCTTCTTGGTCATATCGCCGCCCTTTCTCGAAGACCATTTTGAAAATTTTTCTTTCTGCGGAAGCTTTGCATGAAGATTACAGTTCCAATTATATTGACCAGATGGAAAACGAACACAAGTAGCACCCTCTATCAAAGCGTCTCCAACTAATTTCTCAAAATCCTGTATCGTCTTAGGATCATGATCATAAGTAACCGTCGATGAATGACCTTCTTGTTCTTCTCTATGAATGGTTCTTTGATCAGCTGGCTCTGTTTTAACTTGTTCATTCTGGCAGGATGAACAAAAGATGAGTAGCATCAAACACCCACATCCTATGATTGTATTTGATGGAATTCTAGCGAACATAACTACTTATCGCTATGAAAGAGGAAAGCTGAGGGCAAATGAAATCTTTGATTGTCTTAACTAAAGAAGCTCATGCATCAGAATTGACAGGACATAGAGTTGACAAGGCAAAGAGAAAAGACACACTCGCCGCATCATGTACGAAGCACAAGGCAACCTAAAAATCATCAACGACATCCAGACATTTGGATCAGGATTCACTAAGCGTGAATTTGTCATCACCACTGGAGACTCTAAGTACCCGCAGGATATTAAATTTGAAATCGTCAAAGACAAATGCGCGCTCCTCGATCAGTTCGCTGTGGGGCAAGCAGTCAATGTAAGCTTCGACATCCGTGGAAACGAATACCAAGGAAAATACTACGTCAACCTCAACTGCTGGAAGATCCAAGCAGGATCAGGTGGCGGCGGTGGTAGTAACCAGGCTGCTCCAGCGAGTAATACCAACTCAAACGACATGCCAGACTTTTCCAATAATCAAGGCGGTGGCGGAGAGCCATCCATTGATGACCTGCGTGGAGACGACATCCCGTTCTAGTCACATTTCAAATCAGTACCTCACTAACCAAATCTAACTTAACACACACAACACAAAATCATGCCAGTCGCAACTCCAGAACAATACGTACAAATGCTAGACTCTGCCCAAAAAGGCGGCTACGCATACCCAGCAATCAACGTCACCTCACTAGCCACTATTAACGGTGCGCTCAAGGCTTTCGCTGAATCTGGATCAGATGGTATCATCCAGGTCTCTACCGGTGGTGGATCTTTCGCATCAGGTCTCGCAGTAGGTGACGAAGCATACGGTGCTATCGTTCTCGCTGAGGCGACCTACAGACTCGCTGAGAAATATGACATCTTCGTGGCTCTCCACACAGATCACTGCCATCCAGCTAAGGTAGACAGCTTCCTCAAGCCACTGCTCCAAGCTTCACGCGATCGCATTGCGGAGGGCAAGGGACCACTCTTCCAGTCACACATGTTCGATGGCTCCGTAGTGGATCTCGACCAGAACATGGAGATCTCAAAAGGCCTCCTCAAAGAATGCGCTGAGCTTAACATCATCCTCGAAGTAGAGGCTGGCTGCGTAGGCGGCGAAGAAGATGGGCACGACACCTCAGACCTCCCAGCGGAGAAACTTTACACCACCACTGAAGACATGATCCAGGTCTATGAGACACTGGCTCCTATCGGCAGATTCATGTTCGCAGCCACCTTCGGAAATGTCCACGGCGCTTACAAGCCAGGCTCAGTGAAGCTCAAGCCGACTATCCTTCGTGATGGCCAGGCAGCAGTGGTCGACAAGCACGGTGCAGCAGCAGAAATGGACTTCGTATTCCACGGCGGCTCAGGCTCAGACCTCGCAGACATCCGTGAGACACTCGGGTATGGTGTGATTAAAATGAACATCGATACCGACACTCAGTATGCCTTCACTCGCCCGATCGTGGCTCACATCTGTGAGAACATCGAGTCTGTCCTCAAGATAGATGGCGAAGTAGGCGTGAAAGGAAAGTACGATCCACGCTCCTACATCAAGAAAGGTGAGCAAGGCGTCTGTGACAGACTCAAGACAGCTTGTGACGATCTCCTTTCTACAGGGAACACGCTCTTCAAAAAGTAACCTCCCAGATTTCAGGATAAGCTCTCAAGGTTAGCCTTGAGAGCTTATTTTATGCCGGAGGCCTAGTGTAGAAGAGGTTTTTAACCTCTATCCCAGAACTCTAAGAGCTTGGAAAGCTCTTCTACGCTATACTAAAGCGGTATTGCTTTAACACCGCCTCCCGCATAGTATACACCTATGATAGAAATTTTCAGACACGCCAATCTCATCAAAGTGAGTCTTTACCAGAGAGCGCTAGAAGAACAAGGCATCGCAACATTGATTAGAAATGAGACAATAGCGATGACAGAAATCCCTATCCCCGTCTTCTACCCAAACCTCTGCATCATGAATGATGAGGACCACGAGAAGTCTCTGGAAATCTTAAAAGAGATCATCAAACGAGAGCAAACCGAATCAGAAGCTCCAGATATAAATTGTCCGCAATGCAATGAGTCTAACCCAGCAAACTTTGAGACCTGCTGGTCATGCTCCGGTGAGTTAAGCGTTTAGTAATCAATAAGTATCAAGGGGGCTGCTTTGAGGAATTTGGGGGGCACCAGATTTGCCGTCTTCCCATCGCTTTAGCTGACTTTCAGCATATTCTATTTGCCACTTCGAATCTCCTCGTAAGTTTCGATAATCTTCCGCTGGATGATCCACCCTTACCTCCTCCTTTAAGTATTTGATATAGTATTTATTTGCTTCCACGGTTGAACTTTCGAAACTGCTCCACAGTGCTGCAAAACCAAAGCAAAGATTACTCATCAATAGTGATAAAAATCTTAACCTCCACTTGCATTTAAAGCTTTTAGATCTGAACCAAATGGTCACTACAACGAGACCTGACGCCACTAAGCACAACCACCAGAATAGCTCTGATAAACTCCATGGAAAACTCTCTATTTTAGTATAATAATTCAAGCTCCATGCTGGTGGTAACTGAAAAATAGGAAGACCGTAAACTACCTTCACTACAAAATTCACCCAGAACAAGAAACCCAAGGACAAACAATGCATCACTAACAGCGCGATCTCGCCATCGATTGCTAGCTTGTTTAGATCTGCTTTCTTCTTCCCCATTTTAGAGCCTTACTAGCGAACTTATTTCTTCAGTGCCTCCACATCATCATCATCCAGTACCACCCATTTCCCTGGCGCCAGATCACCTAGATCAAATTCGCCAATACTAGTGCGGATGAGTCTGAGCGTGGGGTAGCCTATCTTGGCGGTCATGCGGCGGACTTGACGGTTCTTGCCCTCCTTGAGCCTGAGCATGATCCAAGATGAGCGTTTATCTGAGATAGGGTCTACCGCTGGTTCTCTAGTGCCAAGCCTTCTCGGGATGCCACCCACGAGCTGGGCGAAACATGGCTTCGTTGTGTGGCCGCGGATCTCTAGCCCACCAGCAGCGATATCGCGCATGTCTGTCAGAGTAGGCTTGCCTTCTACCTGGACGAGATAGGTGCGAACGTGCTGCTTGTGAGGACGTAGTAGGTCGGCTTCGAGTTGTTTCTCATCGGTGATGAGCAGGAGCCCTTCGGAGTCCATATCGAGCCTGCCTACGGGCGTGAATTCTGGCGGCAGATCAAATGCTGCGAGCGTTTTTTGCCCGGGCTTGTCTGGATTTTCGTTGAACTGGCTGAGTACTCCGTATGGTTTGTGAAATGCGATGATCATAATTTTAACATGTAGTAAATGTGTGTTTCGGTGAGCTTGCCCATGGTATCACAATCGGTAAAAATATCCGTATTGTGTATCTCGTTGAGATCATGGGCTAGGCGGGTGATGTTTTCTTGAGGGGCTAGTTTTTCCTTCCGCATGATCTTCAGCAGACCCTTGAGTCTTCTGGATTCTGAGGCCGCTCGGTTTGACATCTGAGAGCGTTCTTCCTCGGCATACTGGCGGATAGTGCGGCGGTTTAGCCGCTTGAAACTGAGCCGTGTGATTTTTCTGTTAGAGCGAAAATTATAGGAGTGATAGATTTTACAATTCCCCTCATAAGACTGTTGGTCGAAGTCGATAGGGCGGACGCGGTACTGCACTTCCTCAAAGTCTGGGGTGATGTCTACGACGTAGTTCACCGAGCGCATATCACCCAGCAGACGGATAAAGCAACGCTCATTAAACTTCACAAATTCCTTGGCAATCCGCACCTCGTTTATTTTCTCATTTGCTAGATATTCACCGAGGAAAACATCTCCAGGAAGCCCAGCGATGTGGTTTTCGATGAGGGTGTTGCCATTGACGATGTAGTTCATTCTGTTTGGCGAGAGTATGTGTTCTAGCTCTAGCCCGTAGATGCGTGAGGCGTCTGCTACCTTCACATAGTAGTAGTCCGAGTTGTCGTTAAATTGATTGGTAATCTTGATTCTAAATGGACGAGAATTTCCAAACTCACCGAGATCAATCCGGTCAACAACCAGATGCTCGTGGTAGGAACTCTCGCCACCGACCTTCAGCATGGCGTAGATCCTAGTGAGCTTCACCCGTAGCTCTTCCATCACCTCTGGTGAGTAGAAAACTGTGAGCCACAAGGTCTCATCACCATCTGGATCTTCATAGGGTATGGCACCGATATAGCCTGCCAGATCATCATAGATGAGCGGTATATCTGACTGCCGCCCAAAGTGGTAAAGATAATGCCGTAGTGATGCGCTTATCTTATACTGGATTTTCCTCCTTGAGATCATGAAGCCCAAGCTATCGGGTTAGTTGCCAATAGGCTATTCAATTTTAGACCAAAAATTTATACTTTATACCTTAGCTAGCTTCTTTTGGGCTTTCTTAATTATGCTTGCGGAACCTTTAGTATCTTCTGAAGCACGGAGAAATTCTGCGTAGTTTTCTGCAACGGCTGCATATTCATAAGATTCTGTTTTGATATGTTTCTCATAAATGGCGAGAGACTTCAGGAACAGCTCTTTTGCCTGCTTACTATCACCGATCTGAACGAGTGATAAAGCCAGGTTTGAGTATGACTGGGCGGTGTCTGGATGATCTTTACCGAGGCTAGCGAGTCTGCCCTCTAGCGCCATAGTGTGCATCTCACGTGCCTGAGCATCAGAGCCAGACTTGAGGTAAAGTGCGCCCACGTTATTGAATAGGGTGGCAGTCTTCTCATGGTTCTTACCATACGCGCTGTGGCAGATTTCTAGTCCTTTGAGGAATAGAGCTTCTGCGGTGTCCATGTTCCCTAGACTACGGTAAATGAAGCCTAAATTGTTACAAATATCTGCCACTGATTTTAGCTTTGGTGGATCGAGGCGCTCATACATTGCGATGGCGTGCTCATAGAAGACGATTGCTTCTTCGTCATTCTGCACTGCGTCATAGAGCACTCCGATACTGCCACTGATCCTTGCTAGCATCTCAGTGCATTCTTCTCTACCATTGAGCATTTCTAGAGCTTCAAGATAAACCATACGAGCTTCCTCCAAAAAGCTCTGCTGTCGCAGGAGATCTCCTTTGATTTCGAGCGTCGTTGCGAGGCTAACGATATCGTGGAAATCTCCGCTGTTCGCAGCGCGTGCTTTCTCTATCACAGCATCTGCTGAAACCATTGCTTCATCCCATTTACCGGCGCTGGCTAATTCTAATACACGCTCTGTGAGCATCTCTAATAAGTTATTTGTTCCTGAATCCATATTTTTATATTTTTATAATCACAAGTTCTAAACTAACAGTCTGGCTAATGGAAGCTAATTGTTTTAAAAAAATCACTAGTTCTTAAACAAGTCTTCACAGGTTACTCTACTTTTGGGTAATCCACCGAAAGCCCTTCTCAGACAAATGTGCGGATGGCTATGGCTCTTCCCATCCCAGACACCTAATAGTATGGCGAGTTCTTTCTCAAAATGCACCACAGCTCTCCACTCCACCGGCTTTTCTGTTAAATAACGATACGCTCTCACCAACAAACCGTAGACATCATCATCCGTCTCGCCAGACTCCATGACATACTCCAGCAGCGTAGAGAAATACCCTGCTACCATGGTGTTCTTGTAGAGCTTACGGATACCTTCTGCGTATTCACTCACAACGAGTTCCTTGAGCGTCCCTAGCTCGCTCTTCGCACTCGGTACCCAGCAGAGCTCGGCAGTGTAGAAAAGATCTAGCTTGCCCGCGAAGCTGCTTTTAGGTCGTCTAGCGCCTTTCGCCACCGTCTTCACCAGTCCTACTCCTTCCACACACCAGGTGACGATCAGGCTAGTTTCGGTGAGCTTGGTAATTCTGAGAATGATGCCGTTTGCTGTCCTCATTCTGTTCATTTTGAAACGATGACAATTCGGTTTGTGTTGGTTCCCATGGATTTATTATTCACCCCCCAGCAGTTCGCCGTTTTGGTGAATTCCTGCGCATTGATGAGTACGCCGTGAACTGATAGACCAGCACCGAGCGCGGCCTGGATGACGAGCTCTTCGAGCATGACCTTGGCTTTTTTCACCTCGCCTACCTCAAAGGCGATCACTCCGTCGCTCTCTAACAGTCGCTTGAGCTCCTTGAAAACCTCCGTCATTTTAGTCACCCAGAGTTGCTCAGATTTGAGCTGGGAAATGGGCAGGTCTGAGGAGTTGATCCCATTGAACCAACAGCGGAGCCAGTTGTCGGTGCGGTAGTCCACCACATCCAGAAATGGTGGTGACGTGACCACTAGTTTTACAGAGCCGCTCGGTATCTCATCCGTGCTTTCAGCCTGGCTGGTGGTGAGCAGCGGGGAGGATTTTTTTAGTAGAGATTGATCGAAAATGGTGAGCTTGCCGAGCAGTTGTTTTGATTTCTTGAGGATGATCGCTTTCACATCCTTAGCCACTGGCTGCTGGTTCCGCTTCTCATTGATTATGAGCTGGCGCTTGGCGGTGACAGCTTGGTTTGGCGGCATGGTATAGACTGAGAAGAAGCCCGGGGAGTGACCAGTGAGCCGGTTAGTAGCCACCATCCGTATCCAGCGGTCTGTGCTATTGAGCGTTCCAGATTTCTCGCGGGATGTGAAATAATGACGCAGCGCGCTGATCTGGCTCAGTGTCTCAGGATGGTAAAACGCGAGGAGATCCTGGTCTTCTCCCAGCTTAGATTCTGCTGTAGCGGTGAGTGAAATCTCATCTAAGCTCGCGGCGACCTCGTCTTGGCTCGGTGGCGAGAGGCGCGGTAGACAGAGTATTTTAGAAAGTGGATTGATGTCATTTCCCGCTACCTTTCTCCCCAACAAAGCAGACTCTATCAGCGTGGTTCCGCGCCCCATGAAGGGATCATAGACGACATCGCCCTCAGCGGTGAGACGCTCTAGGAAAAAGCGTGGCAGCTGGGGCTTGAAGCACGCGCGGTAGGAGACCTCGTGCAGCGAGTGGGCGGCGCGTTGTTTAGACGTCCAGAACTCATTCACATAGAATGGCACGCTTTGGCCACATACCTGCTTATGCTCGATGAGTGTCCGCTCGCCAAATTCAGAAAAATTTGCTACCTCGGTGAAGAATTTTTCTAGTCTATGCTGCATTATTTTCTGCTCTGGTTTTCTCAGCGAAGAGCTTTTTCTGGTAACGAGTCTGCACTAGGTCTGTGATCACTAGCACGCCTATTACGAAGTAGAATGTGGTCTTCGTCATCGCCTGGATTTCCTCACCAAACAACTTCATGTGCCCAAGGTGCGCACCCTCAGTCAGCAGCATGATGCCGACCACGAAGAGGATGAAGAGACCGAGGACTTCATACATACGGTTTTTCTGGAGGAAATTAGACACCTTATCAGCAAGCCAGATCATCAGGATACCGGAGATGACGATGGCCACAACCATGACCCACATGATATGTTGAGCATTACCAGCGGCGTCTTTATATTGGGCGAGCGCCATCGCGGAGAGGATGGAGTCAAACGAGAAAATGAGGTTCATTAGGACGATCCATGCGATGACTGAAGCTACCGATTTCGGCTTATTATCGACAGCATTACCATGCTCTATGTGCATCATATGCAACACCTCCTTGGTAGCAGTGTAGAGGATGAATACTCCACCAAATAGCACGATGATGGAGTGGAAATTAAATGATCCTGAGAACCAATCACCACTCGGGGTGAATACAGGGCTTTGGAAATAGCTGATAAGACTTACCAGGACAAAGAGCAGCACGATCCGCAGCACAATGGCAATGCCGATGCCGAGCTTTCTCACATACGCTTGGTCCTTCTCAGGAGCACGTTTTGACTCCAGAGAAATGTAAAGTAAGTTATCAAATCCAAGTACCGCTTGGAGAATGATCAGCATCACGAGCGTACCTATCTGGGCGATCATTGTAGGCTCAACAGATGCGATCGAAGTAGTGGTGCTGAGTAAAGCGTGGTAGAGCATATTCATTTCTGATTTATGCCGTCCTGATCCTCATTTATCAATAAAAAATCTCAGGCAATGTTCCAAATGCTGCTGTAAGTGGATGCTACCAGCATAGCCCTATCCACGGTTTAGGTGCCTGCGGCACGTCATTGGTCATTGGTTGATTAGCCATTGGTCCAGCATGATGAAGCGAAGAATAAGACTAATGACTAATGACCATTCAACCAATGAAAGGTTCACAGAGCCATTACGACGCCTAAAACCTAAAGCGCCCATTCTCTCAAACATAAAACCCCTGCTGAAGCAATCCAGCAAGGGTCTTGATGATTGTTAGATATCTAATTTCTCAGTTCTCAGTTATTTCACTGCCGCATCAATACCATCTTCGGCACTGTGCACGGTAGCGATAAGCTGAGCGTTCGTCACCATTTTCTATCTACCACGAAGACCGTAGATGTCTTAGTGACGGTGGGAGAAATGGCTCCGTCTACTTTAATCGATTGTCGCTGTGAAGCCAGCATCTTTGACCGCCTTGGTAAGCTGATCATTCTGTACCTTACTTCTATCTACAGTTACCTTGGCAGCTGTTTTAGAAACATCTCCTACTGTTACTCCGTCTATCGCTGAAAGTGCAGACCGCACCTTCTTACCACAATTAGTGGCTCACTTTAGACCTGAGAGATTGATGCTCACTGTCTCAGTAGCAGCCTCAGCTACTACTTCAGGGGCACCTGTATCGGCGGCTACTGCTGGGTCCGTCTTAGACGGGGCAGCAGCACTATCAGTTTTCTCTCCACAAGAAGCGAATGCCACTGCACATGCAGCGACTCCACCCATTAGGAGATTTTTATTTAGTGTGTTCATGATTATATTTCTATGTTTATGCCCAGACACAATTGTCTAAGCAGAGTACAAATTAACACATCCACCCAGAATCACTAGAGAAATCGTGAATCTGGCAACACGCACGCCATACTGCGAACAAGACCCTCTCCAGAATAAAAAATGTCACTATTTCGCCTACATCGACCAATAGTAGGTATGAACCCACAAGACTACATACCAAAACCTTGCCACGAGAACTGGAATACGATGACTGGTAACCAACAACAAAAATTCTGCGATAAGTGCTCCTGCTCAGTACACAATCTAACCGCGATGAATCATGAGCAAATCATGGATTTGCGCAGCGAGCTAGGAGGAAACCTCTGTGGAGCATTTCAGCAGCCTAAGGCAAAAATGCCTGGTAATCTGAAGAAAAAAATCCGTCGCGTGCATTTGAGAAAATCGTTAGTCCTTGGTGCGAGTATCAGCACGCTCGCATTAGCCGCCTGTCAGTCAGAAAAAGACACAATGGTAGTAGGAGAATGCGGTTCAGTTTATGTGCCAGAGAGCGAGACAGGCCCTGATGGCTCCACAAAACCAAACAAGCCCATTCAACCTCCTGTTCCCGTCAAACCTGAAGCCCTAATGGGTGGTATCTGCCCAGAACCAGAAATCAAACCTCCCAAAAAAGAACCAACCATCCTAGGAGAAATCATCGCTCCACAAGAGGAAGTCAAACCTCCTAAGCTAAAACCACAGATCCTAGGAAAAATCGCTGCTCCACAAAAACCTAAAGAATAGTGATTGCGGAATCTGCGGTAATAAGACATTTTTTTAGCTTGAGGTAACGCGCTCTGCCTCCCACTGACACTATTAACTTGTTCTTAAAAAGACATTGCTCACACTCGGTGCATGTTGAGATTAATAGTTATTTATTTGAGCCTTATGAACTTGTCTTTTGCAGGTGGACAACCAGAAGTCACCGCAGTAAACGAGAAAGAGGTCACCGCTAATGCAGATCTTGTTTTTGAAGCTATTTTCGTCGCGAGCAAAACCGAATTCAAAGCTGAAGGTAAGGTAATAAAAGGGAAAGAGTTAACTGATATAAAAATCAGGCATCATAGCAGTGGGCTTGCCGATACTCCAACTATTTCTATTCACTATGAGATCACTCTAGTCACCACCAAAGTCATTAAGGGTAATCTCAAAAAACATCAAATCTACACCATTAAAATAAACGACATTTATGATAGTGAATGTCCGCACATACTTAATATTGGCGACTTTAGAGCCAAGCAAATTTACTATATCTTTAAGGAAGGTGCTAAACTTTCTTACCTATACCAGACAGTGAGAGAAGAACTAGACGTCTCTGATCTTGCTAACCGATACAAACTGAAAGGTGAACTAGGGAAGCTTATCGGGATGGAATTAGAGATCAAGGCCCACTACAACAAGGATCACAAAGATAATCCTTTTGGTGATCCAAGTGAATTTGAAACCACCTCAGTAAACGGAGAAGAATATTTTTCCTACATCGATATTAAATTAGATCCAAAATACAAAGCTGCTGGGGGCAAGCTCAATAAATCTGGGAAACCTACTATTTATCTAGGGTATGAAACCATTGACATCCTTCCTTTCGCTGATGAGAAAGAACTCATTGAATTCGAAAGCAAACACCCTTCGCAATTTAAATTATTTTTGCAAACTACCTTCTTCGTCACAGAAACAATCAAATAGATCACCTTCTTAAAGCTTACCTATTTTCATAGCTCTCAAAGATAGATTTTTCATCTAAGTGGTTATAGTAATCCTAATCTAACGAATCATATCTAATTTCTCCTTCAGCTCCTGTTTCATCGCCTGCATTGTTCTGTAGCTTCTACTATCTTCCCCTAAATGCTCCGGATTCAGGGTGATCAAAGTATCTTGCCTGATCCATTTCTTCTCATCCGCGTAATAAAATGGTGCAAGTAAAGCCATGCTGATCGTTGCAAGCATCAGCAGGGCGATCATCCCTTTATTCACTGCGGCTACACCAATGAGCCTCTCATTAGAAATCAATCCCCTGATTCCCCTGACCAACAAGAACCCCACCGGATATACCAAGCAGCCAAAAGCAGCAAAAGCAATCCAGCTCACCTCATAGCCATTACAGCCTATCAGCAACATCGCTGCTAGACTGCTCGCTACTGCCGACCAAGCCCACCAGTCTGTCCGTCTCACAACTCCGCAAGATTTTACCGCCAGCCTCCACCTCAGTAAGCAATAGCTCGCTGTGATCACCAGCATAAACATGCTCTCAAATTGCACCATTATAGATATACCTTCTGCTGCTAACACATTCCATTTCCTTACGCCTAGTGGGG
>JBLHQF010000013.1:0-25108 GCA_047624885.1 Cryomorphaceae bacterium
GAATACCTATTTGCTAGTCTCTTTGGGGGGTGACTCCATTTTGTTCTTGCTCATCCGTACCTTTATTTATTGGCTTCGTAAGAGGAGGAATCCCGTTGGTAGTTACGTTTTCATTCTTGATTACTTCGCCACTGGTGAATGAGGTGGCGATCGGGCTATTCATTGGGTTATTCGGTGTGAGAACTACTATTTTGTATGTTGTCAGCGGAATCTTACTAGGAACGATTTCAGGTGTCATCTTACATAAGCTGAAACTCGAACGTCATCTAACACCTTGGGTCAAAGACTTGTTAGCGAAAGGTCAGAAGGATCAAAAGGTGGTTGATACTAATCCACAGAGTTTGAAACAGCGTTTACCTTCGATATGGAATGACACTTATGGAATTCTCAAGGGAGTCATTTCCTATGTGCTTGTTGGCATAGCGATTGGTGGCTTGATGCATGGATACATTCCTGAGGTTTTTTTGCTAGACACATGGCAGCGGATAATCTGTTTGCCGTCCCTCTCGCTGCTATACTAGTTATCCCGATGTATTCTAATGCAGCAGGGATTCTCCCCGTTGTTCAGGTGCTTGTCGCCAAAGGCATCTCATTAGGAACTGCCATAGCTTTCATGATGGGCGTGGTAGGCTTGTCTTTACCGGAAGCGATGTTGCTGAAGAAAGTGATGACGTTTAAGTTAATCGCGATCTTTTTTGGTGTCGTTGCACTTTGCATCATCGCATCCGGCTACCTATTTAATTTTTTGCTATAATTGATTGTCGTTAGATTACCTGAACTTCTATTGCACCTATACGGTCTTCCCCTGACATCTCCATAGTAGGGTAATACCCCATAGTAGGAATGATGTTTGAGTTATAGCATTACTTTAATGCTAGTTAATAGAAATCAGCTCAGACAAATTGTATATTCTCTAGGTGTTCCTGAGATTGAGGAAATACGGCGTAGCTATCGCAGATTAAGTTTTGGTCGGGAGTCAGTCTCGACAGGGAAAATATGTCTTTAATATGGAAAATAAATCACTATGAAAAAACCTTTACCTCATGAAATATGTTGTCTTCAGGATGCTTCGCACACCGTTGGCATCGCCGCTGATCATGGCGGCTTTGAATTAAAAGAATATCTGACTAAGATGCTTCGCGAGGCTGGTGCTGAGGTTGTGGATTTTGGCGACTGCCAGTTGAAACCAGAGGATGATTACCCGGACTTCGTCGTGCCGCTTGCTCTTGCTGTCGCTTCGGGTGAGGTCGAAAGGGGGATTGCCATATGCGGAAGTGGTGTCGGGGCTTGTATTGCTGCTAATAAGGTTCCCGATGTGCGAGCCTGCCTGATCCACGATCCGTTTTCAGCGCATCAAGGAGTCGAGGACGATGATCTAAACCTGATCTGTCTCGGTGGACTGGTGGTCGGAAAGGCTCTCGCGTGGGAGTTGGTGAGGAGTTTCCTCTGTTCCCGGTTTTCTGGTAAAGAACGGTATCAGCGAAGGCTGGGAAAAGTTAAATCTCTGGAACATCAACCTCCTGTAAAATCTATCAGCACTAATAACCGAGCGGAGAAAATGAGGCGGACTGTTAGTAAATCACTCAAACTCCATCTTTTCCGTCATGGCGAAACTGAGTGGTCGATCACCGGTCAGCATACTGGTCAGACCGATCTGCCATTGACCTCGCAGGGTGAAGAGAACGCGGGCGAAATGGGACATGCTGTGAAGGATGTTTATTTTTCTAAAGTGCTAACTAGCCCGCTGAAACGTGCCTGGAAAACCTGCGAGTTGGCAGACTTGGAATCAAGCCCCAAGATAGATGAAGATCTGGTGGAGTGGAACTATGGCGACTACGAGGGGAAGCGCACGGTGGATATCTGGAATAAGAATCCAGAATGGAATTTATTTCGCGATGGCTGTCCGAATGGAGAATCACCGGAGCAAGTATTAGATCGCGCTGATCGCTTGATCGCGCGGTTATGCATGTTGGAGGGAAATGTCGCGCTGTTTTCGCATGGTCAGTTCGGTGCCTTGCTGGCGGCGCGCTGGGTAGGAATGCCAGTGGACGCGGCGCAGCATTTTCAACTGAGCACTGCGTCACACAGCATTCTCAGTATTGATCCGCATCACTCTGAGGTGGCGATTATTGAACTATGGAACAAGGCACTATGCACTAGCGAACGGAAGCTTCTAAAACGAAGTAGTATAGAAAACTGGGAGAACGAAGGTGGCGAGATTTCTGATGAAGAATTACCCCAAGACTAACTTATGAACGAACTAACTTTATACCCAATGCGCTTCGAGCCGATTTTTCAGTATCGGATTTGGGGAGGTAGACGATTAGCTAATATTCTCACGCCTCTGCCAGAAGATGAAACTATTGGAGAAGCTTGGCTGCTGAGTGACCGCGATGATCATGCGAGTGTTGTGGCTGAGGGACCACTCAAGGGGGGGACTATTTCTCAATTGATGGAGCATGCACCGGAACAGATGTTTGGAAAGTTGGCAGGGGGATTTGATCGGTTTCCGCTTTTGCTAAAGTTCTTGGACGCGAGGGACACACTCTCTGTCCAGGTTCACCCGACGGATAAGCAAACGCAGTATTTACCTGCTGGTGATACTGGTAAAACCGAGGCTTGGGTGGTGCTCGAAGCTGGACCCGAAAGCCGCATCTACGCAGGTCTCAATGCTGACACTACTATAGAAAATCTACTAAAATCTCTCACTACAGGAACCATAACCGACCACCTAGCTTATTTCACGCCAAAGCCTGGAGATGCCATTCTCATACCAGCTGGAACAGTCCACACGATTAGCGATGTGGTGGTCTTTGAGGTTCAGGAAAACAGCGACGTGACCTTCCGCCTCTACGACTGGGATCACATTGATGCGAAGACAGGCAAGCCCCGAGGACTACAAGTGGAACAGGCGATACAATGTATCGATTTCACACAAAGTCCCAAGAAACCGCTGCCGCCAGCAGTTGAAGAATCTGCGCCCGCCTTGCGCGAGCAGCTGCTCACTTGCAAGCATTTCAGTCTATGGCGTATCTCGGGAGAGAAGCCTTTTACGGTCGGCGCTGATGGAGAGGCGAGGGTGTTTGTCTGCCTGACAGGGAGTGGCAATATCGAATATGAGGGAGCTGACTATGCGTTTTCGAAAGGCGATACGCTACTACTTCCCGCAACGGTCGGAGTCTGTGTTTGCCGTCCTCAAGGAGCGGTCACAGTGTTGGAAATATCATTGCCGGAGGATCCAAAATCATGAAAGAACTTATCGTATTCGACCTAGATGGCACTCTAGCGGAAAGTAAATCTGAGGTGGATCCGGAAATGGTAGCATTGCTGGTTTCTCTTATGAGCATCGTTAAGGTCGCTGTCATTTCAGGTGGAGCTTGGTCGCAGTTTGAAAAGCAACTGCTCGCCAATCTCCCGCAGGATAAAGCTCTGAAAAACTTATCTCTACTGCCTACCTGCGGTACCAAGTTTCTCCACTACGATACAAACTGGAAAGAAGTTTACTCAGAAGATTTAACAGACGAAGAGAAAGCTAAAATCATCGCTTCATTGAAGAAGGTTATGGTCTCACAGGGACAGGAAGAGAAGTTGGAAGACTCATGGGGAGAGGTGATTGAAGATAGAGAAAGTCAGATCACGTTCTCTGCTCTTGGTCAGCAGGCACCTATCGAAGAAAAGAAAAAATGGGATCCTGATTTCACAAAACGGATGAAGATGAAGGTGCTTTTCGATGATCTGATTCCCGAGTTCTCCGTTCGTCTCGGTGGCACTACTTCCATCGATATCACCCAGCAGGGAATCGATAAGGCTCACGGAATCCATAAACTTCAAGAAATACTTGGAGTCGCCATTGGGGAAATGATTTTCATCGGCGATGCGCTGTTCCCTGGTGGCAACGATTACCCTGCCAAGGAAGCAGGAGTTCTCTCCATCCAAGTCCGTGATCCCGAGGAAACCAAACGCGTGATCGAGGCAATCATCGCCTGTCTGGATGTCAGACTAACGACCAATAAAAAATTGAAATGAACGAATTCCAAATGAAACGTATCTGTATCTTGATGGAGCCTGAACAGGGGAATCCTCAGGAGGTAGAAGGCGTTCTGAATCCAGCGGCTGTTAGAGGACCAGATGGAATGCTTTATCTATTTCCTCGTCTCGTGGGAGCGGGGAATTTCTCACGTATCGGTATCGCGCGGGTTAAGTTCGATGGGGCAGGGGAGCCATACGGAGTCGAGCGTCTTGGTATAGCACTCGAACCTGAAGCTGACTATGAACTGCGCTCCGATGGCAGTGGTGGCTGCGAGGATCCGCGCATCACCTTTGTCGAGCCGCTACGACGTTATGTCATGACCTACACTGCACTCTCGCATGATGGACCACGCATAGCCATCGCTACATCGGAAGATTTATTTCATTGGAAACGTCTCGGTCTTGCAACCTTCGAGCCGTTTCGAGGTATCGACTTTGTTCATGTGGATAATAAAGATGGCTGCATTTTTCCAGTAGCCATTCCGAACCACGTCGGAAAAATGCAGATGGGAATCATTCACCGACCACTTTTTAAAGGTAGCCTGCCCGAGGAAATAGCCTGCGAAGTGGTACCATGTCCAGTGAACCTAGCTCATGAAAGCATCTGGATTTCGTATTGTCCTATGCCCTTCGAGTCGGGTGAGATCAAATTCGGTCCGTTCAATTCACATCACCGACTAGCTACTCCTGTTTCTGCTTGGGAAGGACTCAAGATTGGTTGTGGCACACCTCCCATTCTCACGCCTCTCGGCTGGATGATCCTGTATCACGGAGTCAGCAAAATAGGAGAAGCAGATGAAAGTGGTCCGCATCTTTGCTACTCCGCTGGAGTAATGATACTCTCGTCAGAGCATCCACGTTTCGTCCACTACCGCTCGGAGGATTCTATACTAACGCCGCAACTGCCGGAAGAACGGCACGGCATCGTTTCCAATGTCGTTTTTCCTACCGGAATCGACCGGCGAGACGATCTCGGGCAGCCGAATCGCTTCGATATCTACTACGGCATGGCTGACCACAAGATTGGAGTTGCTCGGCTGGATCTATCGGAATACCTACCCGATCCAATTCCTTAAGGCTGAATATTTCTGGGGTGTACACCCTATAGTAAATTCTATCTGTGAGTTCTAGTATTTCATTCTCAACAACCAACCAATATGAAAATAAATCCTATGAATGAGAATCAAAGTAACATCGCCGTGGCTATTTATGGAACTAACACCGAAGCGGAATCCGCTATCAATGAACTTCAACAGTCTAGTTTCGATATGAAGAAATTGTCGATTGTGCGGAGAGGTAGTCATATTGATCGACGGATAGTTACTCGCTACAACACTGAAAATTACTCGAAGAGGTGGGGGAAGATTGGTGGCTTCTGGGGCGAGATCTGGGGATTAAGTTTAGGTCCTGTTTTTTTCGTTATTCCAGGGTTTGGGTCTTTGGTATTCGCTGGGCCAATCGTTGGCTGGCTAACAGGGGCATTAAAGGGTGCGGTGATTATGGGTTGCCCGAGCGCGCTCGGAGCTGGACTCATCAGTATGGGTATACCAGAACACAATATTTCTAGATACGAGGCTTCACACGAAACCGACAAGTTTGTAATCATCGCCCATGGAACCGCAGACGAGGTGAAAATAGCCCATGATATCATCGTCACAACCTCTCCAGATTCTATTATAGAACACCAGACTACCAACGATAGCGAATATTTTTTCGCTTAATAAATTTAATTTTTAACAACTAACTAATTAGAAACGAAAACATATGAAAATAAATCAAAGTAATATTGCCGTAGCTATCTACGGAACACACATTGAGGCAGAATCTGCTATCAAAGAACTCCAACAGTCTGGTTTCGATATGAAGAAACTGTCGATTGTGGGGAGAAACTATCACACCGACGAGCATGTAGTAGGTTACTACAATACTGGAGACCGCATGAAGACGTGGGGCAAAATTGGTGCTTTCTGGGGCGGGATCTGGGGAATGCTTTTTGGCTCTGCCTTTTTCTTCATTCCAGGCATAGGACCCTTGGTCTTCGGTGGGCCAATTATTGGCTGGCTAACGGGAGCTCTGGAAGGAGCAGTGATCATGGGTGGCATGAGTGCACTCGGAGCAGGACTCGTAAGTGTGGGAATCCCTGAAAATAGTGTTTTGAAGTATGAGACAGCCCTCAAAACAGATAAGTTTGTAGTCATAACCCATGGGACGGCAGTGGAGGTGGAGCACGCACGCGATATCATCGCTACTACTTCTCCCGAGTCTCTAGCAGAGCACGTGTCCAATACTGAAGGGGAAGAGTTTGCCGTAGGTCTGGGAGCGAATTAGTGAATCTACTCTATAACAGAATCTAACAGCTCTAAGATACAAATCAAAAAATCCAATATGCCGATACAAATTAAATAAGAAAATAACGGTAAAATAATCGTTGTGCACGTCAGCGGTAAGTTGATCAAAGAGGACTATGAAGACTTTGTTCCCGCGTTTGATCAACTCGTCGGACTGCATGAAAAGCTAAGTGTCTTACTCGATATGACCGGGTTTCACGGCTGGACTGTTAGTGCGGCCTGGGAAGATACTAAGTTCGGATTCCATCACTTTGGCGATATTGATCGCCTCGCAGTGGTAGGTGAGAAAAATTGGCGGAAGGAATGGCCACTTTCTGTAAGCCGTTTACGAAGGCAACGGTCAAATATTTCGATCATTCCAAAGTTTCTGAAGCTAGAAAGTGGTTGTTTGAATTATAGGTTTTCGCCGACAAGTAGAGATGCTCTATCATAGCGGTAAATACCTACGCAGCTTTAGCAGACAAGAGGGAGGGTTTCCCCCCATAGTCATGACGTAATTTGTTGGGTAGAGTAAATTTATGATGACGGTGTACTTTTCCTAAGCAACTTCATCACCACCGGCCATTCTTCCATTTTACTGTTACCGGCACCAATAACATGAGTACTATAAAAACCCAAAATAAGAGGAGTCGGTAGCGGTTCTAGAGGAGGCGATGCGACGCTGATTGTGACCTTAAATAAGGATGCTCCTTTGTCTGATTCGCCCTTGGTTTCACAGCATAAAGTTGCCTTATGATCAAAAAAATCAGACCATGGAAACAATAGAATCGCCAACACAGAAAACTGCAGATGAGCCGCAGTGGCTTGACTCCGCTCAGTTGCTACTCTCAGAAAAGCGAACTTCGCTTTCATTTCTACGGGCTGGCGTTGGGATTTTCGTGTTGCCGCTATCGGTTCTGAGTCTGCTCATCGCAACGGCTAAAACCTATGAGTTTAATAAAGTGATGGAGCTAATGATCCCCGTCCTTAGCGTCTCCGCCCTGTTAACGGTTCTCGCGGGCACGCTGATCATCCGTTCTCTCATTGAACTTCAAAATCATGACAAATGCTCAGCCATCTGAAAGAATCCCACCCTATTCATGCCGATCTGATGAATTGATAATCGAATGACCTCACAACTTATCAGCTCATTATTCTTAGCCTTGCACTGGCTGATCGTAGTGGTTTTGTCTGTGCGGGTCATCGCGCGTCGCCCACCAGTTGGGGTCTCGTTGGCGTGGTTGGCGGTCATTGCGAGTACTCCTTTTATCGGGGCGGTGATTTACTTGCTATTTGGTGAGAAAAGGCTGGGACGGAGGAGGGCGGAACGCATAGCGGAATACAGCGAAAGCGTCGAACACTGGCAGTCTCTTCTACGAGATCGCTTCGACAGGGTCGGTAAGCAGGTCGGAGATGCTGGAGTTCCCATCTACCAACATGCCGAACGTGTCCTTGGATATCCGGTTCTAAGTGGGAATTCATTCGAGCTACTGAGTGACTTCGGATCCGTATTCGACGCGCTCGTTGCCGATATCGATGCTGCCCAAACTCGTTGCCACCTTTGCTTTTACATTTGGCATGAAGGCGGACGCGTAAACGATGTAGTAGATGCTCTCGTGCGGGCAGCGGGACGCGGAGTGCAGTGTCGTGCGCTGGCGGATGATATAGGTAGCGAGGGTTTCCTTAATGGTGATCAAGCGCAGCACCTACGTGACGCCGGGGTTGAATTAATCGCTGCCCTTCCGACTGGACTCGTGCGCACTCTCTTTATCCGCCGAGATCTGCGTAACCATCGGAAGATCGTCGTGATCGACGACCGCATCGCTTACACAGGAAGCCAAAATCTCGTCGATCCTCGCTATTTCAAACAGGATTACGGACTTGGCGAATGGGTGGATGCCGTAGTGCGCCTCACCGGTCCCACCGCGTCAGTATTAGATGGGGTATTTGCCCTCGATTGGAGTATAGAAACTGGCAGTGAATGGGAGCAACCAAGCACCGATGATGAAGCGTCAGCTGAACTAGCAGGCTCGATGATCCAGATCGTCCCTTCTGGACCAGGGCCTCACCCAGAAGCGATCCACCAACTGCTGCTGACGGCAATCTATGCAGCGCGTAGTGAGCTAGTGATGACCACTCCATACTTCATCCCAGACGCATCGATTCTCACCGCCTTGATATCTGCCGCCCTGCGCGGTGTAGAGGTGACCCTGATCGTCCCAGCACATAACGATTCCTTTCTTGTCCGCTACGCAAGCGTCGCCAACTTCGATGAACTGATGTCCGCAGGGGTTCAGATTGCGCAGTTCGAAGGCGGTCTACTGCACACCAAAAGCCTCACGATCGATGGCTCAATCACAGTCTTCGGTTCGGTCAATCTCGACACCCGCAGCCTGTGGCTTAACTTCGAAATCTCACTATTCGCCTACGACGAATCCTTCACCAAAAAAGTGAAAGAGCTTCAAAATAATTACTTTACAAACTCGACGCTGCTCGATCTCGAAATATGGAGGGAACGTCCAAGTATACAACGTTTTGGCGAGGACGCCTTTCGTTTACTAAGTCCGCTGTTGTGAAACTTCAGGGGGAAATCATTTTAGCACAGCACTCTATACACTAGTTGATTTGTAATTGTAGCGAGCCAAGATCAGCAGACTTGGTTCATGATTTCTATCATCGTGTCTTCGACCTCCTGTGCGACTTGTTGCAATTGTGGAGTGTCGAATATCTCTAGTAAGATTGTTGGTCTGATGGTGGATAGGACTGTCTTACCGTTTTCGCGATAGAGAGAAATGCGGCAGGGGAGAGCGGTGGAGACTTTCATGTCGAGATCGAGCACTTTCTTTGCTTGATCGGGCTGGCAGATTTCGAAAATTTGACATTCTTGGTCTAGATTGACGCCTTTCTTACGCATGGTTTCCTTGAGGTCGTGGACTTGCATGACCCCGAAACCATTGGCTTCGACTGCAACTCGCAGGGCGGTCGCGGCATTATTGATGGACTTGGAGGTGATTACAGTATGGAGATTTTTCATAGGTTAGTCTAGTTGGTTTTTTTGCGGAGGGTTTGCTATTATGGCTGCTAGCAATTCGTCTAGTGATATGCTTGCGATGGTTGAGGCTATATCACTCATAGCATAAGGGAGTATCAAGGTGCGTCCGTTTAAGAGTGAGCCGCAGCTATAGACGACGTTAGGGACATAGCCTTCGCGTTCGCTTCCTTCGGGAGAGAGCAAGGGCTGATGCAGGCGTCCGATGACCTGGGTAGGATCGTCCAAGTCGAGCAGGATGGCACTGAGGCAGTATTTGCGCATCGGTCCGACGCCGTGAGTGATGACGAGCCAGCCGGCTTCGGTCTCGATTGGTGATCCGCAGTTGCCCACTTTGACGGATTCCCACATTTCACTGGGACGCAGGATGATTTGAGGATCGCTCCAGTAGTGCGGGTTGTTAGAGAACATGATAAAAAGGTTTTCATCATCCTGCCGCGAGAGCATTGCGTAGCGCCCATTGATGCGTCGAGGGAAGAGAGCCATGCCCTTGTTCTGCACTGCGCTGCCATTGAGAGTGGAGATACGGAAGTGTAGGAAGTCCTCAGTTTCGATGAGCTGCGGAAGAATGGTGTGACCATTATAGGCGGTGTAGGTTGCGTAATACTTGACGGCTTGATCATCATCGATAAAGCGGACAAAGCGGGCGTCCTCGATGCCATTACTCTCATTGATTGATACGGGAAAGATGATGCGTTCGTTCATCGCGAGCTTGGAGCAAAAGCGTAGTTCGTAGTTGGAGTCGGCTAGCCATTGGATAGTTTCGAGAGCATGGTGAAGACTCGTTGGGGCAGGTCTGGTTTCCTGTTTGACTGTGTGGATACTTTTGATCAATTCACTTCGTGTGAAATTATCACCGAGTGGTTCCATGACGGCAGCGCAGTAATCATCGTCGAGATCCAGCTCGTGTAGTTTGATGGTGAAGCGCCTCTTTCGGTAGCTCGGATCAGGTACTTCTTCTGGCAATGTGACGTAGCGCGAAACAGGGAGGATTTCAATGTTTCCTTCTTGTGAGATGGAGCCAACCCGGAGTTCGATTGACGAAATGTGGCCCTCTCCTGTGGCTCGCAGGCTCATTATAAAACGCAAACTACCTTCCGGTAAATCACTCTGATCAGGGTGAGGGACGATAGAAGGATTGAAGAGAGCTGCCGCTTCCAGTGCGTATTCACCAGAGAAGAGAGCTCCGATGAGGAGTTGCCGCTCGTGTGAGAGAGGTCGCTGGGTGAAGATGTGCTGCTTTACTTTCGCGAAGTGTGTAAGCAGGACGCTTTGGATGTCAAAATGCCGATCTTTGAATTCCTGTTGGACGGACTTTAGCTGTGAGTTAGTTTCTTCTTCAGTGAGCGCTAGCGCACGGCCGATGATGGTGGTGATGTGATGTACATCTGATGGGATGAAGGGGCGTATAATGACTCGCGAGCTATCTGGCAGGAGCGTTATATCATGACGATGGAGTGTGATGCTCATGGTGTTGGAATGGATAGTTTTGGAATGGTTGGTTTGTTAATAGATGGAGTAGAAATAGATGAAGTAGATATAGAAGGGAGCGTGATCCAATGTTCTGGGCAGTTCATCTCAGCAAGTGCGAGGTGGAAGGCGAGTGTTGATTCAGCTCCCTGGTTCTCGCTGATCCTGTCTACGTGTAATCCGTCACTGCAGCCTCCTGTGGTGAAATCGTAGAGTGGCAGCCCTAGATCGTTACGTCCAAGGAACCATTCGAAAGTAAGTTTTGCCTCTAATGACCATATCGAATCTTGGGTGACACGGTAGGCTTCATGGCATGCGGATACCATTGCTTGGGCCTCGACAGGTTGTTGGTCAAAGTTCGCTCGCTCGGCATCACGCTGGTAAAAACCATTGCTGCCGATAGGGCGGAAACATTCATTTTGTCCCTTCTGAATCGAGATGAGCCAGCGGAGTGACTTGAGACCGATCTGTAATGCTTCGCCTTCTGGATTCTCATTTCCATCAAGGATGAGCGCTTGGCAGATACGCGCATTATCGTAAGTCACGTAGGGTTCAAACCACGGCCATTCTTCTGAGCTGCAATTGTGCCAAAGTGCCACGAGTTTGTCGGTCAGCATTTTTCGCATGATCTTGATCCAGGGGCGGTTTTCAAACTGCCGCACATACTCGTGGATGCCGAGCAGCGTAAAACTCCAGGCTCTTGGGGAAGTGAAATTTTCCACTGCAGGTAGACCTTGTTGAAACAGCTGTGCAGCGAGTCCACGGTGGCCCTCATTTTGAGAACGACCAGCGCCGGTGCCGGTTGCCCAGAGCGCGCGTGCATGGCTATCCTCGCTACCTGCGTCCTCCAGCCATTGCCGGCCGTGATCCATGAAGTTGCGGAATCGTCCGCTATTGTAATCAAGTGCAGCAGCCAGAAATGCGAGGTAAGTGGTGGAATGCGGATTCATACTAGCGCTGGGGCTGTGATCTGCCATTTCCTCTAGGAGACAGCAGAGAATGAACGCGCGCGCATTGTCATCTGTGCAGTAGCCTTCGTGAAAGTTGGGAACATTGAAAATAGCATGTTGGAAGATGCCGGTATTGTCGCTCATGCGGATCACGTGATCGAGCTTCAGCGGAGGCAGTGGGTGCGGAGTGCTGTCGAGTGTCCAACCCTCATAGGTAGCATGAGGCAGCTTTCGATCAGCTCGCGCTTTCTGAAAGGATTCCACATAGCGCTTCGCCGTAGCGGTCCAGATCATTTCTCGACCCATCGCATAGGCGGAGCTACGCATCTTTTCCATGCGCTCGGGATCACTTAGTAAGCTGCAGACACCCTCGGTAATCGCTTCAGAATTTCTGAAGGGAACGAGCACACCACGGTCATTTGCAAGTAGCTCCTGCGCATGCCAGTAAGGAGTAGATACGACTGCTTTACCCGCACCAAAAACATAAGCCAGCGCACCAGAAGTGATCTGGGCTTCTTGAAGGTAGGGAGTTAAATAGACGTCGGTGGCGCCGATAAATTGCTTCAAGTCCTCTAGCGAAACGAAACGGTTATAGAAGATAACGTTATCCTTCACGCCAAGCTCTTCGGCAAGGTTTTGGAGGCTTAGGCGGTAGCGTTCACCCTCTTGTTCTATGAGATGCGGGTGGGTGGCTCCTAGCACGAGATAGACCACGTTCGGATACTGCTTCACTATTTCTGGGAGAGCCTCGATGACATGTTCTATACCCTTGCCGGGTCCGAGTAGGCCGAAAGTGAGCAGGACTTCCCGGCCCTCAATACCGAATTGAGACTTGAACGAACTAGACTCAGCGAAAGGCACATCCGGGATGCCATGTGGGATGATGTCGATCATTGATGCGGGTATTCCGTAGGTATCACGTAGGATCTCTGCCCCTTTCTGTGCCATCACCACAAGGCGATCACTACAACGGGCTATCTCATCCACCACGAGACGCTGAGATGCGCTCGGCTCCTGAAGGATCGTGTGTAGAGTGGTGACAACAGGCATCCGCACTTCCTTAAGTAAGGCGAGTAAGTGTCTGCCTGACGGACCGCCGTAGATGCCAAATTCATGTTGCACGCATAAGACATCGGCATTGTTAAAATTTAAAAATTCTGCCGCGTGCCGATAGGTAATCAGTTTTCTCTCCTGAAGTTTAAAACGGACACGTGGTGAATACTCGTAGTCCTTTGAGAAATCATTGACCGCTTCGACATAGCAGTCTGCATCAGGTAGCGCTCCAGCCACGGCCTCGCAAAGGTCATGAGTGAAAGTTGCGATGCCACAAAGGCGCGGAAGATAGTTACCAAGAAAAGCAACGCGTTGGGGGCTGGGGTGGGATTTAGACTCAGCTTGGAAGTGCATTGGATGAATAGGTGTCATGTTTGAAATTGGAGTTTAAATTAAAATTGGCGCGGTGAGATGAACCCGTCGACAAGATTACTTTTAATCTGTAAAGTAGAGGGCAAGGTATTCCTATTCAATGGGGTGAACACCCCATGGCGTGCATTTACCAAGGAAACTAGCTTCATTTATCAAGGGTTCGACACAACAAATAAAAACAACTACATTGTAATCAACTATGAGAAGTATCACATGCGCAGAAATGCGGCGGCTTGAAGAAAAAGCTTTCAAACAAGGTTCTACGCCTGAAGGATTGATGGAAAAAGCAGGTCGCGGAATTGCGGTTGCGATCCTGCGGCGGTATCCGATGCCAGGCACTGCGATCGCTTGTATAGGATCAGGGAATAACGGGGGAGATGCTTTGGTTGCCATCCGTTATCTGGCTGAAAAAGGGTGGGGGATTAGCATTCGTTGTCTTCATGAAAGATCAGACATTGGGGAACTGCCTCAGAAAAAGTGGCATGAACTAGGTGACTGCCCCGTGAATGAATCATTACCAGAATACAGAACGGAAACGGATAGTTCTCTGATATTACTTGATGGGTTGTTAGGTATTGGAGCAGATGGACCGTTACGAAATCCCTTGGATGAACTTGCGGCATGGATGAACAGCGCCAGGGAAACTCACTCGGCTGACACCATTTCCATGGATATTCCATCGGGCGTAAATGGTGATACTGGTGAGGTTTATACTGGAGCCGTGATCGCTGATCTGACTTTAACAATTGGAGTTCCCAAAACTGGACTATTCTCCCACTTAGTGGTAAATCATACTGGTGCGATTGAGTCGATCCCACTGTTAGAACTGCCCATTCCTCACTCCACCCAGAATGGCGAAACAAGACTTAATGATCTGTACAGTCTCCAAGGTCTCATCCCACGTCGCCCACATAATTTCCACAAAGGGAATGCTGGGCGTGTGGGGATTTTAGCTGGATCGCGTGGTATGCTAGGTGCCGCGGTGTTGTGCGCTCAAGGTGCACTCCGTGGTGGAGCAGGGCTAGTGACCCTATTTACGGAGCAATCTCTGTATCCATTACTAGCCCCCATGCTGACTCCCGAAGTGATGTTGAAACCAATCACATCACTAACAGAAATTGAAAACATTCAGCTCGATGCTCTGGCAGTTGGACCAGGCTTAGGACTAGAATCAAGTTCAGAAAATGCATGGTCTGATGACGAGATTCTAACCCTGTTAGAAAGAACTGCTATCCCTATCGTGGTCGATGCGGATGCCTTAAACCGTATCGCAATCTCTGATCCAGAAAAAAACCTCCGCCCCAACATGATCATCACTCCTCACCCCGGTGAAATGGCGCGGCTATTTCCTAACCTAGCAACAATGCCTCCGCTAGATGCCGCCAAAGCCTTCACTGACCAATACCAAGGAGTGACTCTCTTACTAAAAGGCGCACACAGTCTAATAGCACAAAGTAATTACTCACAATACTTCAACGGCACAGGTAATCCCGGCATGGCAAGCGGAGGACAAGGAGACGTTCTCACAGGTGTGATTGCCGCGCTTTTAGCACAAGGTATCCAACAACTCGATGCTGCCCGCTTAGGAGCGTGGCTATGCGGTCGCGCCGTTGAGCTAGCAATCAGTCACGGCGGAGAATCAGTCCAGTCGTTAACCGCTGGAGATGTTACTAAGTGGCTGGGGGTGGCATTTTCTGAAATTATGTGAATGTTTTACGACAGCTAGGGGGTTGCTTTTGAGAGAAGGTGTTCGGAGGGGCTGTCATGGAGAAGATAGGGGTTATCATACCGTTTATTTACTGTCACATTACACGATAAAAAATAGCAATTTAAGGCTCTCCGTCAGATGTGCATGACGATAAACTAACGCTCCAGAATACCTATGAGAGTGAAACCTATATTCCATAAGCAACAGCGATCTATTAGCTATCAAAGTTTATTAGGCCCAAATTTCTTTAAAATTGAATTGCATCGTGGGAGACATAACTGACTTAATTACAACAAAAAGTTGGCTTAGCAGTCTAATGAATATCATGCGTATCTGACGGAGAGCCCAATTTAACTCATTGATAATAAGTTAAATAATTGTAATGAGGAGCTTGCCTCGCCTTTCGCTCACCCAAAACAGGCATGCTTAATGACCGTCTTCTTACTGAACTAGCTCCTCTCAATCACAACCTTGCTAGCCTCAAATACCTCATTTTACTACTTACCGGTATGCTGAGGCATCGCACTGTCAAACTAACTCTCCTCGCTACTGCAAATCTCACTGGGGCAAAAAATAAAAGTTGCTATCGAAGGTTTCATAATTTCTTCCTTCGTATTACCCTTTGTCTGATCTCTGTTGGGCGTTTCACTCTTTCTAAAATCCCTAAGCCTCAGCAAGGCTGGGTTCTTTCCATGGATCGCACCAATTCGACATACGGAAAGCTCCATATCAACATTCTAACCGTTGGGGTTGTAGTCAATAATATCGCTGCCCCCATAGCCTGGAAAATTCTCCCCCAAAAGACAAAGCGTGGAAGCTCTCATACCAAGCATAGAATAGCTCTTTTCTTGGATTCAATAAAGTACTATGATTGATGAAATCTCAAGATATCTATTTGCTGGCGATGGACCGAGAATTCGGAGGTTAAGAGGGGTTGAATTGGCTCGATAATGAAGGCGTTGGCTATGTGGTTAGGGTGAAGATTAATATCATTATTGGTAATAAACTGGCTCATGAACGCGGATCTACGCGGAACAGAAAAGGCAGCTATCTGTGACAGAATGTTTGGAGTATGGATGTATTTTTATCCTGTGAATCTTTTAACTGTAAAGGTAGAAGCGATTAACGACTATACGTTATAAGTGATCGTTTTAGCGGGAAAGAAGCTCTAGAACTCTACAATCTAAGATGGGGGATTGAATTGCTCTTTAGTCATCTCAAAAAACGAGGTTTTAATTTGGAGTCCACGCATATTAGCGAAGCGAAGAAACTTGAGAAGCTCTTTGCTCTTGTTTCATTGTCCTTCTTGTTCAACTTCGCTTGGGGTTGTGAATTGAGATCAACCCGCAAAACTACTAAAGCAATGAAGCGCAAAAGCATCTTCCGGCAGGGTCTTGAAGACATCCTGCGACTGCTCAACAAGCCTCACCTAGAAAGCGAGGACGCAAAGCGTTCACTGACGGGTTGAAATTGCCCTCTTGGTCTAATGTTTTTGTCGTGTAGCGTGATGATTTGTAAACTTTGAAGAAATCTGTCGCACCGACCTTGAGGGAAATAAATTCTGTTCTAGCCGGGACTTCTCGCAGGTGCTGGGATATGTGAACTATTGGTATTTTCAAGTATTCATCGAAAAATAAATAATACTTTTTTAATGGCATTCAGCCGATTGAAGCCCATATCGTCGGAGCCGACCAAATGTTAGGGATAGTAGATTAAGGGACAGGTTTCGGAGAATATGGGAGAACAATTCATATTTTGGTAAAATAGATATTGTTCTGTGACTTTAGCACAGTTTCGCTGGGTGGGGTTTTCCATGGGTTGAAGACCCATGGCTCTGGAGGTTCGCTCCCTCTAGAAGCATGGGAGTTGAGTTTGGTGAAAGCAATAGGTTGTCGTCTTTACGGGGGAATTGGCGATTGGAAATCGCCGTTAGGTTTTACTACCGACCAGAGGTCGGAGGTGCTTGTTTGATGGGGTGAAGACCCCATTGAGGGTTTTTGATGGGGAATCTAGCTTCGGTTATCAAGAGTTCGATTCATCAAATGAAAACAGTCATTCAAAGCACGCAACAGGATAGTGATATAATTATAGTCAACCATGGGGTGGTGGTTTCTGTGCGGGGGAGTGTGGTGGATGTGTGTTTTGAAGATAGGCTGGCGCCGATTCATGGGTTGTTGCGTGCGGGTGATGAGGGGGAGATTGTTATTGAGGTTTTGGCTCATTTAGACGGGCAGAGGGTAAGAGGGATTGCGCTGACTCCTACGCAGGGGCTGGCTCGGGGGATGGTGGTGGAGGATACGGGTGGTCCGCTGATGGCTCCGGTGGGGAAGGGGTTACTTTCGCGGATGTTTGATGTGTTTGGGAATGTGATTGATCGGGGGGAGCCGCTTTTGGCGGAGGATGTGGTGTGGCGGTCGGTGCATTGTGATCCGCCGCCGTTGGCATCGCGTTCTACGAGGTCGGAGATTTTTGAGACGGGGATTAAGGTGATTGATGTGCTGGCGCCGTTGGAGCGTGGGGGGAAGGCTGGGTTGTTTGGTGGTGCGGGGGTTGGGAAGACGGTGCTGCTGACGGAGATGATTCATAATATGATCGACCACCAGGAGGGGGTGAGTATTTTTTGTGGGATCGGCGAGCGGTGCCGTGAGGGTGAGGAGCTACACCGTGAAATGAAGGAGGCGGGGGTGCTGGATAAAATGGTGATGATTTTTGGACAGATGAATGAGCCGCCGGGGGCAAGGTTTCGGGTGGGTCATGCGGCGCTGACAATGGCGGAGTATTTTCGTGATGATGAGCATCGCGATGTGTTGCTGCTGGTGGATAATATTTTCAGATTTATCCAGGCTGGCATGGAGGTGTCTGGGCTGATGGGGCAGATGCCATCACGGCTGGGGTATCAGCCGACGATGGGGACAGAGCTGTCTGGGCTGGAGGAGCGCATTGCGAATACGGAGAATGGGGCGATTACTTCTATTCAGGCGGTTTATGTGCCTGCGGATGATTTTACTGACCCGGCTGCGGTTCATACGTTTTCGCATTTGTCTTCATCGATTGTGCTTTCGCGGAAGCGTGCTAGTGAGGGGCTTTTTCCTGCGATTGATCCGTTACAATCTAGTTCTAAAATGGCGACCCCGGGTATTGTTGGTGATCGGCATTATAGGTTGGCTCAGGAGATACGGCGGACGTTGGCGCAGTATGGGGAGCTGAAGGATATTATTGCGATGCTGGGGCTGGAGCAGCTTTCGCCGGTGGATAGGAATGTGGTGAAGCGTGCTCGGCGGTTAGAGCGATTTTTGACGCAGCCGTTTTTCACGACTGAGCAGTTCACCGGGCATGAGGGAAAGCTGGTGAGTCTGGAGGATTCGCTGGATGGGTGTGAGCGAATTTTGAATGATGAATTTAAGGATTATCCCGAGAGCGCGCTTTACATGATCGGTCCGATCAGTGAGGCGAAGAAGCCAGAATCTAAACCTGAAACCGATGATCATGAATCTTAAAGTCTTGCTACCATTCGAGATTTTCGCTGAGAAGTCTGATGTTTTGCGGATTGTTGCGGAGACTCCTGAGGGTTCGTTTGGGCTGCTACCGCATCGGCTTGACTGCGTGGCTCCGCTGGTTCCGGGGATCATGCTCTATGAAACGGAGGCGGATGGAGAGGTATTCGTGGCTGTGGATGAAGGGGTTCTGGTGAAGTCTGGGGCGGAGGTGCTGGTCTCTGTGCGGAGGGCGCTGGGTGGAAATGATTTATCCAAACTGCGAGATTTAGTGGAAGAGGAATTTTCAACACTGGACGAGAGCGAACGTGATGCGCGTTCGGTTATGGCGAAATTAGAAACTGGTTTTCTGAATCGATTTGTAACTTTTAAAAATGACTGATAAACCACCATATTCTAATTTGAAAACGAAACGCGAAATCTCGCTCGCTGAGCAGGTGGGAGCGAAGGCTGTGCGCAAGCTGAAGGCTAGGCGCTCGACTCAGGGGGTGTGGTTTGGTCTGGGGATGATGGGGCTGGTTGGGTGGTCAGTGGCGGTGCCTACTTTACTCGGTGCGGCTCTGGGTGTCTGGTTGGATGGGCGCTATTCAGGTTCGCATTCTTGGACGCTGGCGTTGCTGATGGTCGGGCTGGTGCTTGGGTGTGTGAATGCCTGGCACTGGGTCGCTAAAGAAGATAAGGCGATGCGTGAAGAACAGGAGGATGACGATGTATAATTTATTGATGTTGATTCTGGTTTGTGTCGCGGGTGTTGCGCTAGGCGTTATTTTCTTCGGTGGGCTGTGGTGGACGGTTCAGAAGGGAGTTTCCTCGGGTCATCCAGCGAGCTTGTTTCTTTTCAGTGCGGTGTTGCGGATGGCGATTGTGATGACCGGCTTTTACTTGGTGTCTGGCGGTGATTTAAAGCGTTTGCTGATATGTGTTGGTGGGTTTTTCATAGCGCGGATATCGATAGCGTGGTTCATGCGAGGCAAGTTGAATGAAGTTGATGAGCGGAAGGAGGAGAGCCATGCGCCTTAGTCCAGACGAGATGGTTTTTTGGCAGAATGGATTTTTCAAGCTCAACGGGACGATTGTGTTCACTTGGGGGATTATGGTCTTGCTGGCGGTGGGTGCCAAGCTGATCACTCGAAACCTTACCACTGAGCACAAGCGTTCGCGTTGGCAAAACTTGCTGGAAATCATCGTGACTGCGATGCAGAAACAGATCGAGGTGGTGGGGTTGAAGCATCCTGAGAAATACATTGGTTTCTTGGGCACTTTGTTCTTGTTCGTTGCCGTTTCTGCGCTGGGTACTATCTTGCCCGGCTACGAGCCACCTACTGGATCATTGTCCACTACGGCGGCACTTGCGCTGTGCGTTTTGATCGCGGTGCCGATGTTTGGTATCGCGGATCAGGGCTTGCGCGGTTATCTGAAATCTTATCTTGAGCCTACGATGATCATGTTGCCATTCAACATCATCAGTGAAGTTTCGCGTACCTTGGCACTAGCAGTTCGTCTCTTTGGCAACATGATGAGTGGGGCAATGATCATTGCGATACTGCTCACTATTACTCCCTTTTTGTTTCCTGTCCTGATGACCCTGCTCGGACTGCTGACGGGTATGGTGCAGGCATATATCTTCAGCATTCTCGCTACCGTTTATATCGCCGCTGCAGTGCGAGTGCGTAAAACGGAACCTAATTTAAACACACCTCAAACTAACTAATAAATACTATGGATGACACCACCTTAATCGCAATCGCCTCTATCGTCACTGCGGGACTCACCACCAGCTTTGGCTGCATGGGACCTGCCTTCGCCGAGGGTAGAGCCGTTGCCATTGCACTTACTTCGTTGGCGCAACAGCCTGACGCTTCCGCCACCATAACTCGGACCTTGTTCGTAGGTCTCGCGATGATCGAGTCCACTGCGATTTATTGCTTTGTGGTTTCGATGATCCTGATCTTTGCCAATCCATTTTGGAATCATTTTCTCTCCGTAACCGTCGCTAAATAATAGGATGTTAATTGATTGGTTCACTGTCGGCGCTCAGGTGCTGAACTTCCTCATCCTCGTTTGGTTGATGAAGCATTTTCTCTATCAGCCGGTTCTTAATTCGATAGATGCTAGGGAGAAACGTATTGCCGACCAGATCGCGGATGCGGAGGCGATAGAGGTAGTAGCGAGTAGGGAGCGTGATGATTTTAAGCAGAAGAATGATGAGTTTGATGAGCAGCGTGATGCAATGTTAGCTAAGGTCAGTGACGAAGCCAAAACCGAACGTCAGAGCTTGATGGATGAAGCCAGAAAGGACTCCGATGCGTTGAGCTTTAAGCGAGATGAGTCCCGAAAAAACGAAGCGAGAAACCTGACGGAAGCGATCAGCCAACGCACCCAGCAAGAAGTGTTTGCTATTGCTCGGAAGACACTTGGTGATCTAGCTACATTGGATTTAGAGAAAAGTGTTGTTGATGTTTTTGCACGGCGATTAAGTGATTTAGATGGGACAGCTAAGGAGAAACTCGCGTCGGCAATCAAAGCGAGCTCCGAGCCTATTTTGGTAAGTAGTGCGTTCGAGTTGCCAGCAGAAGAGCAGTCGAATGTTAGGGATGCGATTAACGAAACGTTTTCGGTAGATGTTCAGCTTCAGTTTGAAACATCGCCAGAAATTGTCAGCGGAATTGAACTCAATGTCGGTGGACAGAAGCTTGCTTGGAGTATTGCTGAATATCTTACCTCTCTCGAAACTGGAGTCGGTGAACTATTGAAAAAAAGCTCATGCTAGAGCAATCCGACACCTTGCAGCACAAATTTGACAGCACTTTTGCTGGCATTGCTCAAGCGCGACAAGAATTTAGCCCCCAGCTGATGCCTCGCGAGATAGGCATCATCACTAGTGTGTCCACGGGTATCGCCAAAGTTTCGGGGCTTCCTAGTGTGGGTTACGAAGAGTTGCTTAAATTTTCAGGTGACCTGTTTGGCATCGCATTTAACATTGATGAAGACGAGATAGGTGTCGTGCTACTAGGTGATTATGTGGATCTCCAAGCTGGTGATGAAGTCGAGCGCACGGGACGTGTTATGGATGTGGCGGTGGGCAATGAATTGTTGGGACGCGTCATCGATCCACTTGGCCGTACACTTGATGGTAACGGTGTTATTTCCACTAAAGAACGTTTGGCCATCGAACGTCCAGCTGTGGCGATCATGGAGCGCGCACCAGTGACCGTTCCGCTGCAGACTGGGTTAAAGGTAGTGGATGCTCTTATTCCCATTGGACGCGGCCAACGCGAATTGATTGTCGGTGATCGGCAGACTGGCAAGACCGCTATCGCGCTGGATACCATTCTCAATCAAAAGGGAAAAGATGTGTTGTGCGTCTATTGTGCTATTGGTCAACGCGCGTCGGCAGTCGCCAAGAGTGTGGCGGTATTGCGAGAGAAAGGGGCGATGGAATACACTGTGGTGGTGGTCACGGAAGGCAATGATCCTCCTGGCCTTTCCTATATCGCGCCCTATGCAGCAACCAGTATCGCCGAGTATTTTATGGAAGCGGGCAAGGATGTAATCATTGTTTATGATGATCTCACCCTGCACGCACGAGCTTATCGCGAGCTGTCTTTGTTGTTGCGCCGGCCACCTGGACGCGAGGCTTTTCCTGGCGATATTTTCTACATCCACTCACGCTTGTTAGAAAGGTCTACGCACCTTTGTGAAGAGCGCGGTGGTGGCTCACTTACAGCCCTGCCAATCATCGAAACCGAAGCGCAGAATATTTCCGCCTACATTCCTACGAATCTGATCTCTATCACCGATGGTCAGATCTACCTTTCTCCGTCGCTGTTTGAACTAGGCGTTCTACCAGCTGTCGATGTTGGGAAGTCAGTGTCGCGAGTTGGTGGTAAGGCTCAGAGAGCCACTTACAGAGCTGTGGCTGGCGACCTTAAGCTGGCGTATGCGCAGTTTGAAGAACTCGAAACTTTCGCACGCTTCGGGGCTAGATTGGATGAGAATACGCGTAAGACCATTGAGCACGGACGTCGCATCCGTGCGTGTTTGAAGCAGCCGGAGTTCTCTCCTGTGACCGTGCCTGCGCAGATTGCTGTATTGCTCGCGCTCACAGCCAAGCTATTCGAGACTATTCCTCTTGATGAGATGATCGAAGCCGTAGAAGGGGTGCAACTAGCTGCCACAAAGATTCCATCAGAAGTGAGGGCTAGATTTGAAGCCGTCGATAAGCTGAGCGATGAAGACCGTGAAGCAATCACCGAAATAGCACGTCAAGCACTCGCTAATATTACATCCTATTCCAACCAAAAAGACAAAAATCTATGAAAAACAAACCGTTAATGAACGCTCTACCCTCTTGTCTGCGAGCCGCCTCGACGGGCTTAATCCTAGCGGTCATTACGCTCCTATTTTGTCAGGGGTTGGGAATCGTCTTCGGGCTAAATGAGGATAGTATCAAATCACGTTTGAACGCGGATGCTGCCGAGGTGCTAGGAACGATCTACAAGGGTGACAAGGTCGCAAGTAAGGCGGTCGTCGATAAATCTTTGGTCTATATGCAAAGAGCACACCTTCATGCAGTGGATTTGTGCTTGCTAAGATCGCAGTCCTCATCGTGGTTTTCGCATGGATGTTGGCAAACCGTAGGAATGAAGCATGGTCATGAGTGACACTACCGCCAGCCTCCAGCAAAAAATCAGCAGTGCCGGCGATTTACAATCCGTGGTGCGCACGATGAAGGCTTTGGCCGCATCTAGCATCGGGCAATACGAACAGTCGGTGCGAGCTTTGGCAGATTACTATCGGACCGTTGAACTCGGTCTTAGCGTCTGCTTACGTCAACGTGAAGAGGCTTCAGGTACTCTGCGAAATTCGGCTCAAAACAATGTCTGCACAGTGAGTGCAATCATCTTCGGTTCCGATCAGGGACTCGTTGGTCAGTTCAACGACATTATCGCTGACTATACGATCAACACGCTCGCAGCTCTACCCGGCAAACCGCAGATCTGGGCAGTGGGGGAGCGTGTGCATGCACGGCTCATTGATGCCGGCTTGCCTGTCGCGGGGAAATTCCTAGTGCCAAATTCGGTCAAGGCGATTACACCGCTGGTCATACAGATTCAAATTCAGAGTCAAATGCAACGTACCACTAGCGGGGACGAGGAAGTATATATTTTCCATAATCGTCCGCAACCGGGCTCACTATATAAACCAATCAGTCAGCGACTATTACCACTCGATGAAGTCTGGCGGCAAAGCCTCGTGAAGATAGCCTGGCCAAAGAAGATTGACCCGCAAGTAGTTAACGATCTCTCATCCACCATGCGGCCCCTGATACGTGAATACTTATTCATCTCACTGTATCGAGCCTGCGCCGAATCCCTCGCCAGCGAAAATGCCAGCCGTCTCTCCGCCATGCAGCGAGCTGATAAAAACATCAACGAACTACTCGAAGACCTAAAAAGTGCCTTCCACCATCTGCGCCAGAGCTCGATAGATGAAGAACTATTCGACGTCGTCTCTGGCTACGAAGCCCTTGGTGGATCTATCTAGGAAAAGGTTCAGTTGCCTGTAAATCTGCTCACATGAGTGTAAGAAGGTTCGGATACTTCGCTGTCCAACATGTCTACCTTAAATAGTTACGATAAATAGTGATTCCTTAATTTTTTTTAGATAAAATGCTGCTGCCCGAATACTGCCCCTAAAATACGAAGCTGGACTCAAAGGGACAAAGAACTACGTTTCATGTTGCTGCCTGAGCTTCTTTAGAATACTGAGATGGAGTATCGCGGGTATGGTTGCGGAGCCTTCAGCGGGCAGCACGGGCGGGCGTACACTGATTACTCAATTTGTGGATATGAAGCAAGGGCTACTCTTGGTTCAGATATGCCACTTTCTTGCCGTCAATGAATCCTCCGAAATAACGATCCAGGACCTTCTGAAACACGCTGTCTGGTGGTGTGACTACGTGGAATAGAGTCATTGATGATCTGATCTTTGTGTCATCGAATGTTAAACCCATACCTACCACAGCAGATCCTTGGTAACATTTTCCTTTGTTTATTTCTAACTTTTTAGGGTCATCTTCATTTAATGTATTGAATAAAAATGAAGAGATGTGGTTAGCAGCATGATTATGCGCGTAAAGTTAAGCGTAAAAAACTAAAAATAAATGAACTACACGCTTTTGTTAGCTAGCTTCGCGGCAAGATCGTCATGTTTAAATCCTTACTCACTACTCGCTCACCGCTCAGTTATATCAACCTCGACGCCATCGCCAAGAAGGCGCTATACATTCGCAGGAAATCGAAAAAATTTTCAGCTGAGGGGATTCTTACTGCACTCATCAAGTGCGCAATCATTGGTAAAGGTTCTTTTAATCAAATGGCTACCAATTTGAAGTCTTCCGAAGCTAAAGCGATCAGCAGACAGGGGGCCTTTCTCCGAATCAACGAAAGTTGTGTCGATTACCTTCGCCAAACGGCTTTTCAACTTTTGGCCTCAATGGCTATACCAGCACGTAAAATCTGCTGCAAACACAGAATAAAACACAGAATAAAACGCATGCTGACAGAGGATTCAACTTTCCAAAAAATGAATGCTCGCAACTCTGGGAACTACCCTGCGCATGGGAACAAACAGGGTGCAACGGCTGGGTTCAA
>JBLHQF010000014.1:0-25025 GCA_047624885.1 Cryomorphaceae bacterium
ACCGCCGAGCTTCCCAAATGGGCTGCGAGGCGGTTTAAAGGATGGAGCCGGATGTCAGGGTTGAACTGACGACCTGATGATTACAAATCAACTGCTCTACCACTGAGCTAATCCGGCGATCCTTGTGCGCTTCACAATCACTTGCGAAGCGGACGGGAAATTGCAACATTTCCTCGCTGGTTGCAAGTTTATTTTATCATAAATATCGATTTTCTGTCCTAGCCGCCAAAATAACGATCTAATCGACTCATTTATAATAGAATACAGTATTTAGAATCATCTCGCTGACTTCTCATTTCTAGTTCGTAAAACCTTGCCTATATTTCTGAGTTTGTTCTCGTCAGGCTGAAACTTAGCTCTGTAGTATCCATATTCTATTGTGTGCATTATCATGCTACTCAGCTATTTATCTTATGAATGAAAAAATCGATACCAGCTCATCGCAAGCTTATCTCCAGAATATCAAGGAACTAGTCTCCCGCATAGTGGTAGGGCAGGACGTGGTGGTAGAGCGCTTAATTATTTCCCTCCTTACTAGTGGTCATATTCTTTTAGAAGGCATGCCTGGTCTGGCTAAGACTCTGCTAGTAAATACTCTGGCAAAGGCGATCCACCTAGATTTCAGCCGCGTGCAGTTCACGATCGATCTTTTGCCGTCGGACATCCTAGGCTCAGAAATCCTCAATCAAGCGAGCGGTGAGTTCTACACTCACAAGGGCCCTATTTTCACCAATCTCCTCCTAGCCGATGAGATAAACCGTGCAGCACCGAAGGTGCAGGGCGCACTGCTAGAGGCGATGCAGGAGCGCAAGGTCACGATCGGTAGTGAGACGCATTCGCTACCAACTCCGTTTCTTGTGATTGCCACGCAGAACCCCATCGAGCAGAGTGGAACCTTTGAACTGCCCGAGGCGCAACTGGATCGCTTCTCCTTATGTCACAGGCTGACCTATCCTACGGTTGAAGAGGAAGAAGAAATTTTACGCCGAAATCTAAAACTAGGAATCGATAAGAAAGAAGGTGGCGCTGTGGCTAAGACAGAATTTGATATGATCGGAAATGAGCAAGCGGGTAGCTCAGACGATCTGATCCGAGCAATGGAAGCTGTTCAAGAAGTCCATGTGAGCGAGGTATTCATCAAACACACCGTGGATGTGGTAGAGCGGACTCGAAATCACCCAGATCTGGAAGTGGGATGCAGTCCGCGTGCCGGCATCGCTATCATCAAGGCATCTCGCGCACGAGCGCTGATCCATAGCCGAGATTATGTCATCCCTGAAGATTTATTTGCGCTTGCTGAGGATGTGATGCTGCACCGTGTGAGACTAAACTACGAGGCACTCGCAGGCGGCAGGTCTGGAGCCAGTGTCTTACAATCCATCTTGGAACAATCTGTAGAATAAATGGATCAGTATCTAGAACATGCTGACCCGCTGGATAGCCGGCAATTCGTGATCGCGGTAAAGCGTATCGCGGATAGTCTGAGCTACGGCACGGACTCATCCCGCTTTCTGGGTCAGGGCCTAGAGTATGTTCAGTCACGTCCATACCAGCCAGGTGATCCTGTGAAAAGCATCGACTGGCGGGTCACTGCGCGCATGAGCAAGGTCTATGTGAAGGAGTATGAAGTTCCTAAATGTATTCCCGTCTGGCTCGTCGTGGATACTTCAGCATCAATGGCCATCAGTTCAACGCCACTGAGTAAATACGCGCTCGCGGTGCAGACTGCTGGGGGCATCGCCCTCGCGTGTATGGACAGAGTCAGCCCGGTCGGCATCCTCGGTGCTGGTGAGAAAAACATCCTCGTAAAGCCATCGCTCTCACGCGATATCGTGATGCAGTGGATGCATGATCTCAGACACCACCGCATGGACGAGCAGACCCAGCTAGGCACTCGTCTCAAGGCGCTGGAAGCCTCGCTGAAGAGCAGCTCGCTGATCATTGTGCTAAGTGATTTTCACGATCCCTCTGCCATTGCTTCGCTTAAATTGTTAGGTGCTAACCATGACTGCATCGCTCTCCAATACAGAGATCCAGCCGAGGACAATACCGCTGGCGCTGGATTCTTCCACGGATCGGAAGCTGAGACTGGCAGGTCATTTCTCGCTCACAGCGGCAAGCAGCACAGCGATCCAAATGCACTCACAGCAGCACTCAAACAGGCATCGATCGACCTCCTCATGATCCAGACTGACCAGCCCGTGATCCAGAGATTGCGGCATTTCCTCCAGTCTCGCGGCTTTCTAACAGGCAAAGGATAACTCTATGAAATTTCTCCCCATCTTCTTTCTAATGATTCACCTTCTCACAGCAGCTGAGAACAGGACTAGCGTGGGTGTGGGGTTCGTCATCGAGGGCGTAGAAATTTCTGGGAGCAAGGTCATCCCTATCCCAAGAGCTGATTATAAAACCCCCATCGTTCTGCGTGTGGTAAGGTCTGAGGAGACAGACACCGGATTCCGCTACAGCCTCCATGCCGAGGGACTAGATCCGGGGAATTATGATTTAGCCAAGTATCTCAAGCGTGAAGATAACACCCTGTTAGAAACTGAAGCTATCCCCCTTGAAGTCTATAGTGTATTAGAAAAACCACTCACAGAGCCAAGAAAACTTACCCCAACCAAGCCAGAAAAATTAGGCGGATACACCACCCTACTCTGGGCACTTGGGATTGCCTGGGCGATCGGACTGCTGGGGATCATCTTTTTTAAGAAGCGTGATCATCTAACAGAAGATCATCAGGCTTCTCCTCCCACTCTAACAGAAAAGATCGCAGCACTGCTCAAGCAAGGCAAGACCAACACCGACAGCCAAGCTCAGCTTGAGAGATTGCTTATTGGCCACTGGATGGAAAAACTCCCTGAATTGAATGACAGACCAATGTCTGAGTCTCTAACATTTCTCAGAAATAACGAAGAATCCAGCCCGATGATACTCAGCGTAGAGCGTTGGCTCCATAGTGGCAAAGAAATCTCAGAAGAAGAAATTGAGCGCACCCTCGCTCCCTACTCAGGAAACAAGGAGGCTCAGAAATGACCCCTATCTCCTTCGCTCATCCGTGGGTATTAGGCCTGCTCGTCATTCCGCTAGGGCTGGCTATCTATGGATGGATTCGTGGCGCACACAGAGTTGCTCTGCCGTTTGATCACCAGCCAGTACAGAATAACCCTTGGTGGTTCTTGCTGCTGAAAATCTCGCGCATACTGCCAAAGATCCTGCTCGCTATCGCCATCTTCATCCTCGCGGGACCACGGGAATTTGAACAACCCAAGCAAGAACGTGAGCTGACAAATATTCAGTTCTGCATCGATGTCTCAGGCAGTATGACCGCAAAGTTTGGAGATGGTGACCGCTATGACGCAGCGATGAATGCCATGAATAACTTCATCAAACAACGAGAGAAAGATGCTTTCGGCCTCACTATTTTTGGCAACAGCTTCCTCCACTGGGTTCCTCTCACCTCAGACGCATCCGCCTTTGAATGTGCCCACCCATTTCTCAATCCAAAAAATCTTCCTAGTGAGTTCGGTGGCACAGAAATAGGTAAAGCACTCAAGGCATGTGCAGAAGTTCTCGTTGAGCGCGAGGAAGGCGACCGCGTCATCATCCTCTGCTCAGACGGTCAGAGCTGGGATCTCAATGACGACAACGACAGCAAAATAGCCACCCAATTTAAAAGCGATAAAATCAAAGTTTACGCCATCCACATCGGCGATGGTGAGGTCCCTGAGACAGTGCAAAACATCGCCAACATGACAGGCGGCGCTTCATTCCCCGCAGGCGATCAAAATGGGCTCAACCTCATCTTCAACACCATCGAGAAAATGAGTAAAGCCAAGCTCAAACGCCTCACACCAAACCCAGTTGACTACTACTATCCCTTCATCGTTACCGGACTATCACTGCTCGGCATACACATTCTCTGCCTCTTCGGACTCCGTTATAATCCATGGTAATCCTCTACGTCATCCCTATCTCCGTCCTGCTCGTCTCAGCCCTCGCTGAATGGCTGCATCTAGGGCGTGTGCAGAAGATCGCTCGGCTCGCATTTGGTCCCAGCCAGAAACCCACTCTGTTTGGAGCACTCAGCCCCATCATCCGCGTTCTGATGCTCACCCTGCTAGCCTGGGGGCTCACCGCGCTGCTAATGATCGATCCTAAAATACACACCACTGAGATAAAAGAGGTCGAGCCAGAGAAAATGCAGCACCTCATTCTCGTGCTCGACGTCTCACCGAGTATGTATCTCGAAGACGCAGGGCCAGACGGAAAAGACACTCGGCTAGAGCGCGCCTCCACCATCGTCAAATCCATATTCTCGCGCCTTAGCCAAGACTATCTCCACCTCAGCATCGTCGCTACTTATAACGGCGCCATCCCAGTAGTCATTGACACCAGAGATCTTGAATTAATCAATAGCATGCTCGATGGGCTACCGATGTTCTACGCCTTCAAGCCTGGTAAAACAAAGCTCTTCGATGGCATCCAAGCCGCCGCTGACATGGCTAAGAAATGGAACAACAACTCCACCACTATACTTATGATTAGCGATGGCGAAACGATCCCAGCCAGCGGAATGCCCGTGCTCCCGCCATCCATCTCAGACACTCTCATCGTAGGAGTGGGAGATGCGGCTGAGGGGAAATTCATCAATGGTGAGCACTCAAGGCAGGACGTACCTGCGCTCAAACAGATAGCTAATCGTCTAGGCGGCACCTACCATGACGCCAACCGAAAACACGTCCCCAGCGAGACACTACGGAGACTCAGCTCACTCTCTATAGATCAAGATAAGTCAATATTAACTATACGCGAGTTAGCTCTAATCGCGATAACTATTTCTACATCCATCCTCGCGTTGCTATCACTCTTACTCTATCACCTAGGCTCACGTTGGAAAATTTCATCGCAGCAAAAATCAACATCTAATCCAGTAACATCATGAAAAAGATTTACCTCATCATCTGGCTCCTCATTCCCTTAGGAGTCGTAGCTTATCACTACGGACCAGGACAGAAACAGCTCACTAAAGACCGTGCCCAGCGCGTGATTGATAGCGCCTTCGCCAGTGTCGAAGAAGAAAACTATGCAGCCGCTGTCAAACAATTTGGCGAAGCACTTGCTCTTCTCACCGATGAAGAAAAGCCTATCTCCAGAAGAGTTCGGTTAGAGCTAGCAAAGGCACGCATGCTCAACAGCGAACTGCCTAAAGCAAGAGAAGAAATACAGGCGCTCATCACCGATCTAGCCGCTGATAAATCTACTGACAAGGAGACCGATCAGCTACTCAGAGACGCTCGTTCCACCTTTGCCAACAGCCGCTACTATATGACCTATCTCATGAAGCTCGAAGCGCTCCCCAGAGAATACTGGGAGCCAGAAATAGAAGCTGCCAGACAGGAATACAAGCTCCTCGCCAAGCAAAGTACCGATGAAGAAAAAGCGGGCTACGCCAAGGATCTAGAAGCCACCATCAACCTCGCCAGAGCAGACCTGGATGACCTCCAAGGCAAAGCCATCCCCAAGCAGTGACAAGGCTGAAAATCTGGAAAAGGCCGCGGTCGCGGCAAAGGAAAAAAGAAAGGCCCTGGTAAAGGAAAAGATAAACCAAAAGACGCTCGTGGATCGGGAAAACTAAAGCCAAGAGGAAAAGAAGGAACCTAACACTTAGCATTTACCATTTAGCATGTAGTCATTTACCAGAATGATGAAGCTCTAATCTCAAAATATTTATATGAAACACAATCTCACAAAATTTCTCACCCTGAGCACCATCAGCCTATCAAGCATCTGCACGCTTCCTGCTCAGGCCTCAAAGATTGATCTTCTGCCCATGATCGAGGGTATCCCTATGGGCGGTGATGATCCTTTCGAAGAAAGACTAAATCCGGCTGCGAACTTCGCTCACTTAAACGACAAGCTCAAAGCCGAAGCAGAGGCGATCCAGAAACTTTCCCCCAAGGATAAGATCCGTCTTCAGCATCTCAGCAAGACCATCGTTTACCGCAATGTCTCCAGCATCATGACGGCTCAGGCGGCACTCAGTCAGAAGGATAAAATACAAAAACCACCAGCACCAAAACCGCTCGATACCAGCAAAACCCCGGCCAATCCAACGCAGGCAAAACAGGTGAAAGCGAAGCACGACATGCTGGTTCATCGATACGAAGTCCAGCAAGAGATCAGCCAGCTTCGCTCAGACATCACGCTAGGAAATTGGGATGCGGTGAAGACTTACTTTAGCACCCTGCCAGACGTTATCGCCCAGCGCACCTATTCAATCCTCACAAAGGGCCTCTGCACCACTGCCCAAATTAAGCCGATCCTAGCCTTAACCAAGGAAGGCACTAGAAGTCACCGTCAGAAACCCGTCATGCTCGTGAGTGATGTCATCGCATGGATCGACCTTTCTAAAACCCCACCTAACACGCGCGACATCCAGACCCTTGCGCAGCTCATCACTTTCGAAGGAGAGCTGCCGAAATCATTTTACCAGACCCTCAAAAAAGGCACGCGCTATCTAGGAGGTCCGGAAATGGAGAACAAGCTTAGAGCTGCCGAGCTGCTCCTCAGCGCGAAGCGCCCCCTGCCTGCTCAACAGTTCCTTTTAGCGAAGGAGGATGCGATGAAAACCAACAACTATAAAGCGCTCGATCTCCTCGCTACCTTCCACCAGATGCTCCGCAAGGATGAACCATTCCAAGGTCACCTCCAGCAGGCATGGGAAATTAATCGTACTCTGTTCGATCTAAAAAACTTACCACCAGAACTAGCTGAGCGCGCCATGCTCCGTGGTTTCAAGCTGCTTCCCATGTTAGAGGATAAGACCAAAGGCAGTGAATGGTTCCGTGCTACTCTCAAGGCAGGAAAAGACCGCGGCACTAACCTTCTAGCCTATGTAGGAAACGTCGCCTCTCAGTCACAAGGAAATAGAAATGAGAGCTACCGGCTCGACAAGATGCAGCTCCAGCACGCCACCGCACTGGCTCTCATCAGCTCATCAAATGATGGACTCAGTGAGTGGAAAACCATCTTCATGCTCTATGCTAAAAACTGGCTCCACGAAGCAGAGTTCACCTTCCGTAAAGACAAGTCCACCACCTCTGGACCGAGCATGAACAGAGACTCATTTGGCAACGTTTACTACGCGAATAACCGCTTCGACTATAATACTGGCAATAGAAATAGCAATAACGAGAACCGTCCTATCAAAGCTAGCGACATCCTAGCCATCGGCCCCAGCAAAAAATGGCTCGCCCAGCTAGACGAACTCACCAAACTCCAGTGCCTGAAAAACTACGCACGTCTCAACCTGAAGTTAAAGAATGACGAGCTCGCCTTCGACTACATCCAAGGCATCGCCAAGATCAACCAACAGGAATCCAAACGATTCATCAGTGAACTCATCACTGTCTGGGCAGATAATCATGACCCAAATGCAGCCAAGAGCTATCGCAATTCCTGGTATTATTCTTATGGCTATAACCAGCGGGCAGACTCGATCCCACTCACCCGTTCTAAGCAACAACGTAATCTGCAAGAGCTCAAAGCACTCGTAATAAGGCTGCGGGACATCGGTATTTCTCAGGAGGATGAAGTCGCCCTAGCTAAGGCATTTATCCGCTGTCACTCACAGGCAGAAATCTGGCGCATGGATGTGTTTGAGGAAATCTTCGGAGACTCTAAAACGCTCAGCCCAGAGACCATCACCGCAGTCATCAGCTCGATGCGTGCTAGCCTCGTCAGTGTCTGGCCGGATCCTAAACTCCAGAAAAAAGCCAAGACCAAACGCACTGACATCGAACTGCAGCAGGAAGTCGTCAATGGCTACACCTCCGCGCTTTTCCTGACCGATGCCATGATCCAACAGCACCCAAAGGACTGGAACATCCAGCTCCAACAAGCAGCTCTGCAATACGGCAGAAATGAATACCTTACTCTCATCGGTAAGAACACTAACGCCGGGAAGAAAAAATCTGACGCGCTGAAACTCTACGCGATTGCCGCTGAGAAATACAAAAAAATCTTCTCCACCAAGCGCGCTAATATCCGTAGAGATGTCTATGAAAATTGGTTCTACGCCGCGCTCGGATCTGCAGATCTCCCTACGCTCAAGGCACATCATCTCCAGAGCCCGAAGGAATTCAATAAGATCAAAGCCTCCATTGAAAGCTTACCTCCAGCGATTTCCAAACGGCAAATGGACGCGTTTGCGAACTCACTCGCCACCCGTATTTCCGGAGTCTCACCAGATCTAAAACTCCGCTACCTGAAAGCCGGACTCAGCATCGTAGGCGACAATAAGCGCGCTGAGGAAGCGCACAAGCTCAGTAACTATTACAAGGACTTGGTGCAGGAACTCCAAGTCGTCACCAAGATCGACGGCTCAGATGAAGTCAACCACGAGCTACCATTTGGCATCACCGTCTACCTCCGCCATACTAAGGAAATAGAACGTGAGGCCGGCGGATTTAGTAAATATCTACAGAACCAATCCGCCAACGGTGGCTACAACTATGGCAGACCTACCGAGGACTACCGCGATAAATTTAGCGAGAAATCTATGGCTGTTCTCGATGAGCATTTTGACGTGAAATCCATCACCTTTCACAAAGAAGACGTAGAGTCCTACACCGATGCCGAGCACGGCTGGCGCGTCACTCCCTACGCCTACATCGTCCTCCAGACCAAAGGCGAGCAAGTGGATAAAATCCCGTCACTCCAGATCGACTTCGACTTCATGGACACCTCTGGCTACGTCGTCATTCCCATCTCATCGGCAGAAATCCCCATCGCGACAAATACAGAAGCAGCCCCCCGCCCGATGCAAGATCTCAGCATTAGCCAGATCTACGATGACCGCCTGCTAGAGAAGGAGCAGAAAATTCTGTTAGAAGTCAGAGCAGATGCTCACGGCATCATTCCCCCAGTCGAAGATCTCATCGATCTCGGCAGTCTAACAGATTTCGAGATTGAGAAAATAGACGACAAAGGCAGCCTTGTCAGCACCCTCGATCCCGCCACCACAGACAGCCCTGCCATCAGCGAAAGATACGCCGTCATCCACCTCAAGCCCAAGAGCGATACCATGCCCAGCAGCTTCACCTTCCCCACCCCACTCACAGGAGTGACGGTGAAAGAAAAGGATGGTCTCTCTACCCAGCGCTACGACGACGTGGACCTCGTCAACGTCACCAGCACCATCGATCTACTGCCGAGCAAGAACCTCAGCGGCACCACTTGGATTATCATCGGACTAATCACCGCATTCATCATCGCCGCTGTCCTCTATCTTCTGAGTTCTAACAAAAAGAAAGCCGCACTTAACAGCGAGCCCGAGCATGAGTTCACCATCCCAGAAAACCTCACCCCAGTGAACGCCCTCCACCTACTAGACCTCATCAAAACCAAACGCCAACAAACCGGCAAACTAGATGACCAACAACAACTAGCCCTGGACGGCGACATGAACAACATCATGCAAAACCACTTCGGCAAATCCAACCCCGAGGAAGGCAATGCTGGCCTCATGGAAACGATCAAGAAGTGGCTGTAGTTTTGAAACTCCCTTGACTGAGCGCCGTAACCAGAACTAAATAGAGCATGAATTCTATCAGTCGATATTTCCTTAAATCTTCTCAGTGGCAGACTGGGCAACTCACCCTCACTGGTGACGAGGCCCACCACTGCACACGAGTGCTGAGGTCTAAGCTCGGAGAAACAGTTGAAGTCTTCGATGGTGAAGGAAAATCTGCGCAAGGTGAAATCATTTCACTAGGTAAAGACAAAGTAGAAATAACTCTAAAGAACGAGCCCATTTTTTCTAACAGACCAAACGAAATCCACCTCATCCAAGCTATCCCTAAAGGAGGGAACATGGAACTTATCGTGCAAAAAGCAGTGGAACTCGGCATCACATCCATCCAACCATTAATCACCGAGCACACCATCGTCCGGTCTGAGCAGATGGATAAGAAGCTAGCGAAGTGGCAGAGAATAGCGCTGGAAGCTTGCAAACAATGCGGGCAAAACTATTTGCCGACTATCCTTCCTGTGGAGAAATTTAGCAACTGGATAGAAACTGAGCAACAAGCCGACCTTAACATCGTCGCCGCGCTGCTACCCACTAGCTTGCCACTAGCTGAAATTTTCACCGCAAAGCCAAAATCCTCAAGCTGCCTGATCGGTCCAGAAGGCGACTTCTCAGATAATGAATACCAACAAATCATCGACGCAGACTATCAGCCCGTGACTCTCGGCGATATCGTTCTCAGAGTGGAAACCGCTACTCTTTATTGCCTTAGCGTGATCAAGCACGAGTTGGCTAGGCTCTAACTCCTCTAACTCCTCTAACTTGCATACGGAGTTGCATAGTTTGTGAAAGCTGTACAGACTTCACCCATGGAAGCCACCCCTGAGACCAAACAACGCCAACCAGAAGAATGCGAGTTCATGCCGAGCGATTATTTCGCTCGCATGTCTGAGAATGAGATCTTTGGCAATGATGCCCCGCTGGAAGTCGATCTCGGCTGTGGTGACGGATCATTTCTCATCGCGATGGCGAAGCATTTCCCTGAGAGGAATTTTCTAGGAGTGGAACGCCTACTAGGCAGAGCAAAAAAAGTAGCGCGCAAGGCACACCGAGCTGGGCTGACGAACTGTAAGGTGCTCAGATTGGAAAGCAAATACACCATCGAGTATCTTTTCCCGGAAAAATCTATTGATAGACTCCATTTACTCTGCCCTGATCCATGGCCAAAGGCACGCCACCACCGCCGCCGTCTAGTTCAACAAGATTTCCTAGAGTGCCTGAACAAGGTGCTCAAGCCAGACGGTGAATTTTGCTTCAAAACCGACCACCCAGAATACTTTGAATGGGCATGTGAGGAAATGGACACGTTCAAGAAATTCACCAAGCTAGAGTGGAATGACGATAGCTTTTTCTACCCCAAGACAGATTTCCAGATCCAATGGGAAGCGGAAGGAAAGCCCATGCACCAGTTCAGGTACGCTAAACCGTAGTTCAAGATGGAGACGAGCGTTGGCTGATCAATAGTTTATTTAGCTCTGCGAGCTGTTGATTGGCCAATGGTTGATGACCACTCAACCAATCAACGTGCCCTAGGCGCATAAAATCATCGAATACCCTGATGGTCATTGACCTGACAAGCCGCTTGCTCTAGAAGTCCGCCATGCCAGGAATCATTATCAAACCACGCTCTCGGATTTATCACGGTCATGACTGGGTCTATTCATCAGAAATACTGAAGACCTTCGGGAGCCCTGAACCAGGAGAAGTGATTACGATGAAGGATTATAGAGATCGCCCACTTGGCTGCGCCATCTATAACCCCGTCTCGCAGATTGTGGCACGCCGTATTTCTAGGCGAAAGCAGAAACTAGATGCTGAGTTCTTTGGTCGCAGAATTGCACAGGCATTACACGTCCGCACCTCATCAGGTGTCGACCCAAACCTCTGCCGGCTCGTCTGGAGTGAATCAGATGCTCTGCCGGGAGTCATTGTGGACCGCTATGGAGATCACCTTGTCCTCCAGACTCTGACGCTCGCTATGGATATAAACAAGCAGCTCATCATAGATGCGCTAGTGGACCTGCTATCGCCAAAATCCATCATCCTGCGTAATGATTCACCGATGCTAAAAGCAGAGGGCATAGAACCATGTATCGAACTTGTCTATGGTCAGAACCCCGGTGCGTTCATCGTTACGGCAAATGATATTCAATTTGAAATCGATCTACTAGACGGACAGAAAACTGGCCTCTATCTCGATCAGCTAGATGCCCATGCCTCCGTGGCCCAATGGGCTAAGGGCAAACGCGTGCTCGACTGCTTCTGTAACCAGGGTGGTTTCGCCCTCGCTTGCGCAAAGGCAGGCGCCGAAAGCGTGACTGCGGTTGACATCTCAGAATCTGCTATCGATGCTACCAAGCGCAATGCCGAGCTCAATGGATTAGAGATCAATGCGATCAAGGCAAATGCCTTTGATTTCCTCAAGGGCTGCGAAGATAAATACGATGTCGTGATCCTCGATCCACCATCATTTACCAGAAACAAGAAAACCCTTAACGATGCGATGCGTGGATACAAAGAGATCCATCTTCGTGGCCTCAAGCTCCTAGAAGATAATGGCATCTTGTCCACCTTCTGCTGCTCGCACCATGCTAGCAGGGAATTGTTTTTGAAGAATGTCGTCAGTGCTTCAGTCGATGCCAAAAGAACCGTGAGACTCATCAAAAACCATAGCCAGCGACTCGACCACCCCGTTTTACCAGCCATCCCAGAGACAGAATACCTCAAAGGCTTCACCTTCCAGCTGACTCCATCTAGGTAGTCAAATACTAACGAGGAGGAGGATAATCTGCTGGTCCATAACCAGCAGCTTGGTTTCTAGGTGCCTGGTTCACAGGTGCCGCACCACCTTGTGCATTGCTCGTCATACTACTACCTAAACTCTGAAGATCCTTCCCGATCCCATAAAACGTATTGCAAGATGTAGTGGCTAAGCAGGCAGTTACTAGCAAAAAGGTAATGATTAGTTTATTTTTCATTTTTAATTTAGATATACGAATATTCAATTAGCATAAAATATATTCAGTTTTTTGCAAGTGAATAATAAGCAGGACTCAGACAGGGCGATCTAGCTAGGGAGGAAATATTCTATTACCACTGATTTCGCAGATTTAAAACTGATTCCCAATGCGATGAAACTACTTTTTAGTAATCAGAATACATAAATATGATGCCAACGAGATTTTGAAGCTCTAAAGAATAGGCTAATGTAAAAAAATCAGCGGTAATCTGCGTAATCAGCGGCTAGAAAGAGTTTATTCTGAGATATTTCCCCTAGCTTGATCGCCCTGAGGACTCAGAACCTTCAAAACTCTACATCCTTTAATTAATGACCTTTTGAAGTAAATTATAATTATTATTTGAATAAAAAGGTATTTAGTTTACGTATGTTAAATCTGGCATTTGAATAACAGATCTTGAAAAGACAGAATTAATAACCAACGATAGCAACTAACATATGAAAATGAACAACTTAATAAAAACTTCCAGCCTTATGGCTGCGATGTGTATTGGAATCACAGGTGCGACAATCGCACACGCACAAGAACTACCGGACCCAGATGGTAAGCCGGCTGACATGTCAAAGCCCGTCCAAGTCTTCCTCATCATGGGGCAGTCTAACACTCTCGAAATGGGAAAGGTCAACGCAGAGCTAGGTAAGCTCTACCCGTTCCTCGCAGATGATGCTGGAGCCTGGACAACCCGTAAAGACGTCCGCAACGTCTCGGTAATGGTGGGCAAGGGACTTTACCGCAACGACTGGCTCACTGTCAGCGGCAAGAAGCTCGGCATCGAGGTCGCCATCGGCCATCAACTTGGTAATGCCATCGACGCTCCGGTCATGATCCTCAAAAGCTCCATCGGCAACCGCAGCCTCGGCTGGGATCTGCTTCCTCCTGGAACTGCTCGCTATACCCACGACGGGAAAGAAGTAGCCGGTTACCGCGAATACACAGATGGTGGAAAAATCCTACCGTATGAAGAGGGCGTTTCAAAAGTCATCTCCAAGAAAGGCAGAAGCAAAGGCAAGGAAGTTTCCCCTTGGTATGCTGGCAAGCAGTATGATGATGATGTAGCAAATGCCAAAATGGTGCTTGCTGATCTCGACAAGCACTATCCTGGAGCAAAAGGCTACGAAGTAGCTGGTTTTCTCTGGTGGCAGGGTGACAAGGACATGCGCAACGCCGCACATGCCGCCAACTATGAGAAACATCTCGGTCTGCTGCTCAAGGCTCTACGCAAGGACTTCAAAGCACCTAAAGCAGCTTTCGTAACCGCTTCACTTGGTCAAACTGATGAGAGCGACACTACTTCAGGTCATGGAATAATTCTTCATGCTATGAAAAACTTCGCCAGTGGCAAATACAAAGCCGAGCTAGGCGACAACCTCGGCTTCGTTTACACAAACCCACTTTCCAAGGGTAGTAGCTCCAGCGCTCACTACAGCGGTAATGCTGAGACCTACATGAACGTAGGACTTGGTATGGGTAAGGAAATGGTGAAGCAACTCAAGAAATAGTAAGCTAACACACTCACAAATCTTCCCCTAATAAGGAAAAGTCATGGGCTGGTGCACACGTTGCACCAGCCCATTTTTGTTTTAGCGGTGACGTAATGATACTTAAACGAACAGTTTGCTAGAGAACCAATTTATTGGTCATCACATAATTAAGAATTTATGCGTGACTTCGTGCTATTTAATGGCATTGATCTCCAGCTATGAGCGATTTCACATTATTTAGAGAGAAAATGGAGCAAGCTGAAGTTAGCGAGGCCGCTATCAAATCATTCGAACGCAACTACCAATCTCTCGTGAACCAAGAGACAGGTATGATCTCAGAAGACAGCATCACGCCTGTCAGCGATCTCACAAACTTGACATCCCTCTCCTCGGCATCAACCACATTTGACCCTGAACTGCTGGCTAAGACAGTAGTCATCAAGCTCAATGGCGGACTGGGCACCAGCATGGGGTTACAGAAAGCCAAGAGCCTGCTGCCAGTCAAGGGTGATAAGACTTTCCTAGACATCATCGTTGAGCAGATTGCCTACCTCCGTGAGTCCACTGGCGCTGAGGTGAAATTCCTCCTGATGAATAGCTTCAGCACCTCTGAGGATACTCTAGAACATTTGGAACAATACGAAGACATCAACCTTGCTAAGGCTGAGGATGTGGAGATGATGCAGAATCAGATTCCTAAGATCGATGCAAAAACTCTCGCTCCTGCCACTAATACTGAGAACCCATCCACCGAGTGGTGCCCGCCCGGTCACGGTGATCTCTATGCGGCGATCGCTGGCTCTGGCTGGCTCGATAAACTGTTAGACACTGGGGTGAAATATGCGTTTGTCTCTAACTCTGATAACCTAGGGGCAGTGCTAGACCCTAATATTCTCAGCTACTTCGCAGAGTCTAACAAGCCATTCCTGATGGAAGCGACTCGCCGGACTGAAGCGGACAAAAAGGGCGGACATCTCGCCATCAGAAAGTCTGACGACCAGCTCCTCCTACGTGAGGTAGCGCAGTGCCCAGAGGAGGATTTAGAAAGTTTCCAGAACATCGACACTCACCAGTTCTTCAACACCAACAGTCTCTGGATACGTCTTGATGCTCTTAAAGATGCGCTCCAGAAATATGATGGAAGCTTACCTCTACCGATGATCAAAAACTCCAAGACCATCGACCCAAGAGACAAGCAGTCCACGCCAGTATTCCAGCTAGAAACAGCCATGGGGGCCGCTATCGAGTGTTTCACGGGGGCTTCTGCTATCTGTGTCCCACGATCTAGATTTGCTCCTGTAAAGACTACTTCAGACCTCTTCGCACTAAGATCTGATGCCTATGAGACCACCAAGGATGGTAGAATAGCACTTATCGCAGCACGCAATGGCGAGCCACCAGTCATCAGCCTCAGCGAGGAATACAAAATGGTGGATATTCTCGAAGGACTGGGAACACCATCACTCAAGGATTCGGTGAAAATCACCATTTCAGGACCTGTTAGATTCACTGAAAACGTCACCATCAAAGGCACTGTCACATTCACTAATAAAAATACTGAGACTAAATGGATCGCCTCTGGCGTCTATGAAGATGAAGACATACTGCTCTAAGTAGAAAAGGTTCCCTACCGTTTCAGCTACCTTTAAAGAGCTTGAAAAGCTCTTCTACTACTTAACCTTCCAGCTTTCGCATTAGCGCCGCTTCCATGGCTTTTTCCACAAGGACGGCGGCCATGTGCTCAGTGGATTTATCCAGCTTCTGAACGGCGGATTTCAGCTTATTCGCATCAGCTCCTGTGAGGGCCTCGCGGACGGCTGTGGCGGCGGATTGGATTTCGATTAAATCCTGAGCGTCCATGTCATCGGCTACTTGGGACAGTCCTGCATCAACTGCGGGGAGCAGTTCTTCTGCCTTTAGTTTAGCCTCGGTGAAGACGCGCTCAGCCATGTCATCGAAAGCATAATCCACACTCTCAGTCACCATTTTCTCAACAGCTTCATCAGTCACGTCAACGGCCGCACTATTGATTTCTAGAATAGTGTCTTCCCCTGTCTGCACATCTCTAGTGAGAACTTCCAGTATACCATTTTCATCGATGGCAAACTGCACGCCCATTCGGGCCTGACCTTTTGGTAAGGGTGAAAAACTTACCTCTACTCTGCCTAGTTCCCAGTTATCCCGCGCCATCTCGCGCTCGCCCTGTAGCACTCGCACGCACATGGACTCCTGGTTCGCTACGGCATTGGTAAACATCTCGCCAGCCTTGCACGGGATGGTGGTGTTGCGCGGAATAATGACATTCATTAGCCCACCCAACGTCTCTATACCGAGGCTGAGAGGAGTGACATCTAACAGAACTATTTCCCTAAGTGCCCCGCTGAGCATACCACCCTGGATCACCGCTCCCAGCGCGACTGCTTCATCCGGATGCTGACTGGTGTCTGGCTGCATGCCGAAGGCTTTCCCCACTAGCTCTCTAACAGCAGGGATTCTGGTGCTGCCGCCTACGAGGATAACTTTATCTAAATCATCGACACCCGCATCTAACAGAACTTGCTTACAGTATCTAACAGTGCGTGAGATTTCAGTCTGAATTAGTTTGTTAAATTGGTCCGTCGTTAGGTTGAGATCGATATTTACGTCTGGTCTGAAAAAAGGAATTTGTAACGCGGCAGAGTCATTAGAGGTAAGTTTTTCTTTGAGTGCTCTGGCGGCATCGAGTAGGCGTTGCCGCTCGTGGTTTTCTAGTGAATTGTAGTCTATAGAATCTAGCTGATCACAGCACCAACGGGCGATAATTCCATCGAGATCATCACCGCCAAGCCTCGTGTCCCCTGCTGTGGCAAGGACTTGGAAGACGCCTTCTTTTATTTCTAACACTGAGACATCAAAGGTGCCACCACCGTAATCATAGACCGCGACGCGTGATGACTCCTCTAACTTATCCAGCCCATAAGCTAACGCAGCGGCTGTAGGTTCACTGATGATACGCACCACTTCTAGCCCAGCTAACTCCCCTGCCCTTTTGGTGGCAGTGCGCTGGGCGTCATTGTAATAAGCAGGGACGGTGATGATGGCCTTGCTCACTGATCTATCTAGCTGCGCCTCCGCGACAGATTTCAAATGCTTGAGTATTTCTGCGCTGACGTCTTCTGGAGTGACGGTGATTACTCCCACTCTAAATCTAACATTCCCCTGCTCATCTTCAGCGAGCGGCACACAGAAATCATCATTTCTAACTTCTGCATAACGGCTCCCCATATAGCGCTTGGCACTGGTGATAACAGCCCCCCCAGCCCCTCTACGGCGGAGAGCAGCCGCGCCAACAGTGACAACCTCATTTTCATAACTCACCGCGCTGGGCGTGATACGCTGACCATCAGAATTTGCCAGCAAAATAGGGAAACCACTTTCCACAACTCCCACCGCCGAGTTAGTTGTCCCAAGGTCTATTCCTATGATGTCATCTATTGTTGCCATGGTTGATAGATACGCCCTCTCATGTAAAACGTAAACCAATAATTTCATTTCTCTCGCTCAACTTTTGTGTCAAGATCTATAGTATGGTTATGCGTTTTGCTAAAAGTCTTTGTCTAATTGTATTCTTACTCACTATTATTATTAGGCTAAATGCCGAGGAGGTAGTGGATGGACACTTTTCTTCATGGGAAAATGTTCCTGATCTTATAAAGTCTATTTCTAAAAATAACTACAATAAACCACTCAAACGCCTAACTGAACTCACGCGTGTTCAATTAAGGCGAGTTCAAAATTCTGTCAAAAAAGCTGAAGATGAAATTTACCTTAGTGAGACTAAAGTAGCCTGGGAAAAATGGTGGCAAACTACAGGGAAGCCAGTTTCTGAAATGAAAAATCGTGATACGGAAGTCGATCAAGAGGCTCTAGATATGGCATGGAAATTTCTCGATACAAAAAATGAAAAACCTAAAGACCTCCTGCCTGTTTGGATACCAAAGACATGGCGCCTCTGTGTCACTTTCACAAATGGTGACTACACGGGGAGAGAAAAGGAAACGTGGATGATAGACCGGCGAAAGAAAATCGTTTATCTTACCAAGCTTCGCGGAGACTATAGTAAAGGTGACTGGTCTGTGACTTTGACAAAGCATGATGGTTTCACGGTCGGTAAAGCAGATAAAACGTTGAGGGCTTTATGTTATCTTAATCGTTATGCACCAGCAGCTGGGGCGGCTGTATCTAACAACGAAATGCGAACTTATTACGCAGGTTCTAGGATGATGCTCTATGATGGACAAAAGAGAATTCTGTGGGACACGAGTGGTTATGGTTTTACTAAGACGCGTGGTGAGTATGGCAACGCCTACTCTGGTAGGGCGTTATATTTCCTACGCACAATGTTTGGAGATAAAAAGCAATGGTCCGAGCTAACAGAGCCGACGAGTAACCAGTTAGCTCCTTATCGATATTTTTTATCCGCCGCTGAACCCTATTTTAGTAAAACATCGTCTGAAGTTGTCATGCTATTTGGTCAGCATGGAGGCGTCTTAGAAAGAGAGTCTTTGACAGGCTGGGCTAAAAAACAGAAAGTAGCTATTAATCCGAGCATGGACTGGAGGGTTTATTATGGGGAGCTCAAAATAAACGTGGTTAATTTCACACGGTTGGCATTTAAAGACACTGTAAAAAACATCAAAATGATGGAAAAACGTATTGACCACACAGCTGAGCAGTTAAAAGAAAATATGAAATTAGAACAAGATGTCGCTGACATGCTTAACCTAGACAAGCAAGAGGCAGAGGCAGACATCATGAGGCATCCTCAGCCTTTAAGAGACTTGATAAGAGTTGACAGGCATCCCAATGATTCAGATCTAAAATATCTCAAAGCCTCGATTGAACAAATTCGAAAAAATCCTGATCCAAAGTTATTTAAACAACTCGCAGCTGAACTTGATGACGGGACAGTAGAGATGCGAATGTTGTTTGAGCATGTTTTACTGGATGAACGCGGATTTCTGGGAATGCAGTCTTGGGGCAAGAAGCAAGAAGCTATTGCTATCAACGCATGTATTGATGCGTTACCAATAGCAGATGGGATAGGAGAAATAGATGATTTAATTACAATTCTACTTAAGGTCTGTGGTGGAGGAAAAATCGAGTATCAGGGAAAGAACAAGAGTAGTAGCATTGAAGTGAAATTAACTAAGAACGGTTATTCGGCGATCTACAGTGGCGCGGATAACCCATTATCAGTAGAGGAAAATCAGAATAAACTTAGACGGATTTATGCTGAGTCGAAAAAGAAAAAGTAAGCTATTTATGGTATAAGCCTTTAGCCCTCTATCATCATTCATCTGCACTCCAATGGCTAACCGTTGCGGCACCATGACCTGGAATGTATTTCACCCTTTTAGACTCGTGAGATGGCATTTTATTCTGCTGGCAACCCAGGCTAACAAATGTTAAAAACACCATATAAAATCTCACCGGAGCTAAGACTGGGATCCTGATGTTTTTCCCGATTCGTTGGAAACACTGAGGAAATCCTCTCTGGGGCAAACCCCAGAGGACAAGACAAGCTGGACATTACGCAGTCAAGAACAAGTACCACTATCATGGTAACCATTCTTGACACTAGAAGATAGGTTAGCTCTGGTGATGATTTTCCCCGTTTTCTCCGTTTATGCACTTTAAAAAACTAGCTTCTATCATTCTGCGTGGTCCACTAGAGGAAGACCAGATCACCTTGAGGCTAGCTGGGGTATTGGTTGATAATCTAGGGCTAAGCGCTTTTGTGCAGATTTTGTTAGAGAACTTTGGCGAGGGTAGCCGCCCTTCTGTCTGGGCTCTGAGCGAATGGATCACTGCGTATCAGGATGAACTGTGGCACGCTATTGTGGAAGATGAAGACTGGGACGGAGAAGGCGAAACAGCCATCAAGCTCAGCGGAGCACCTGACCTTTTACCCGCGAAGATGGCGCCAGATCGCTTTCTATCGAGTCATTGGAGGGTGCCTAGTATCACCACCTTGGGTGCGTTGGCTCATTGGTTAGATTTGCCCGTGGAGCATCTAGATTGGTTTTGTGGGAGGGTAAGACCTGCTGAATTAGGTTCTAAATTGTCGCATTACCATGTGGTTAAAATTTCTAAGAAAAGTGGTGGCACGCGTCTATTAGAAGTTCCTAAATGGCAGATGAAGCAAGCTCAGCGATATGTGCTGGACGGAATTTTAGCGCATATCCCACCGCATGCCTGTTCACACGGCTTTCAGCGTGGGAGATCGATAGTTAGCTATGTGGCTCCACATGTGGGGCAGAAAGTGATTGTGAAGTTCGATCTAAAGGATTACTTCCTTACTGCTGATCGCACCCGTGTCCGATCACTGTTTCACCTAGCGGGATACCCTCCACATATTTCTGAGTATTTGGCGCATCTTTGCACGCATGGATTTAAAGATGAGAAGCTGGGCGCTCATTGGAAATATGAGAGACCGCATTTACCGCAAGGCGCGCCTAGCTCGCCAGCAATTGCGGATCGGCTGCTTTTCAAGCTCGATGTGAGGCTCACTGGCTTAGCTGATAAGCTAGGGATGAATTATAGCCGTTATGCGGATGACATGGCGTTTTCTAGCTCCGAGAGGCTCAATAATGGTAGGGTTGATGGGTTGAAGCGCTTGGTTGCTTTGATTGTACAGGAGGAGGGCTGGTGGCTGAATGATGAGAAGACGCGAGTAATGCGGAGTGGTCAGAGGCAGCGCCTGGCAGGGCTAGTGGTGAATACCAAGGCAAATTTGGCTAGATCAGAATTTGATAGACTAAAGGTGATCATTTTCCGAGTGAAATGCAATGGCCTAGAGGCTGAGAACCGGATGAATCACCCTCATTTTTTGGAATATTTACGAGGTCGGGTTTCTTTCGTGCAGATGGTGAACCCTCAACGTGCCGAGAGACTGAGCAAGATGCTCGAGTGTGTTGCTGACCAATAACTGGTGAATAGATGATCTAGTCGCCAGAAATCAGAAATGATTTCATTTGCTAAATCATCAGAAACAGCATATATTTTATCCATGAGCGATATTACTCAAACACTAGCTTTTGCCTTCGGAGGACAAGAAATGATCCTCGTATTCCTTATTGTCCTTTTGCTTTTCGGAGCTAAGAAGCTGCCTCAGTTGGCTCGCGGTATTGGCAAGAGCACTGGAGAATTTAAGCGTGCTCGCGATGAGTTCGAGCGCGAGATCACAAGAGCAGAAGTAGAGGCTACCACTGAGACTTCCAAGGTTAAAGAAGCTGAAGAGGAAAACGAAGTTAAGGAGAAAATAGAGAACAAGGAAACAGTTAAAGATTAATTGTGAAGCCAGCTACTCTAGCTAATACCTCATTGGAAAACTCCGATGGGGTTTTTCTTTTTATATTGAGTCGCTGTTTTGCAGTGATTCTAGCATTTGCTTTTAGCGCTGCTCTGAGTAGCTGTGATAGGAAACAAGAAACTCCGAACTGGGGTGCAGCTACTACTATTCAGAAAACTGAGGCTGAAAACAAATTAGCCGCCGTTAAGAACCCAGTTCAAAGCATCAAGGATCCTATTCCTTCTGATGCGGACGCTAGACCGTTACGGTTCGTATCATACAATATCCGAAACTATCTCACCATGCGGCGCGGCAAGACGCTAAAATTTAAACCTGAACATGAGATCAAGGCGCTAGTCGATAACATCGTGCGCGCAAATCCAGACATCATGGGAGTCTGCGAAATAGGCACCCAAAAGGATCTTGACCATTTACTCGCTCGCCTTAAAAAAGCTGGCCTGGACTATAAGCACAGCTATCTCTCCGCTGGCCCAGACCCATACCGCAGACAGGCGCTCCTATCCCACTATCCTATCAGCAGGCACACTATTCCTATCTACACGTATATGATGAAGGGCAAGGCTCATGAGATTCGCCGTGGCATTCTTGATGCTACGGTGAGCACTCCTAAAGGTGAAATCCGTTTCCTAGGTGCGCACCTGAAATCTAAACGACCAACCGCGATCTATGATCAAGCTGAAATCCGAAGAGCAGAGGCGCAGCTACTGAGAAAACATGCCTCTATGGTGCTCTCTGATACGACGCGAAAAGTGATGGTATTTGGTGATATGAATGACACCAAGGGCAGCTCAACCATTAGACTCATGCGTGGATCTAAAGATAAAAAGCTGACAGCTCTAGAGCTGCTCGACAAGCACGGCACAAAATGGACTCAATACTGGGCGAAGGAAGATATCTACTCACGCTTCGACTTCGTTTTTGTATCAAAATCATTACTACCGAAAATCGATCAAAAAGGATCCTATGTCCTAGATAATGCGCCGGGAGATCCCGCTAGTGATCACCGGGCTCTAGTGATTCTGATTAAATGATCCTGATTAAATGATCCTGATTAAATAACTAGCTTTTTAAAAGCTCGAGATTCCCTTCCGCTTTCGGTTAGCCTTTTGAGCCGCTCTGGCGGGAGATCTTTGATCTCCATTTCTTCATAACCAATATTCTCGAAGAAGACGGCGGCACGATTACTGAGTGCGCAGACCTTGGCTATGTTTTTACTCTTTGCCTTTTCTTCCAAGAACTCAACTATCGCGGCTCCATAGCCGGTGCCTTCATGAGATTGCTTCACGTAGAGACATGCTACCTCTGCGCAATCACTATATTCGTAGAGAGCACCACAGCCCACGACGTTATCATCCACCTCCATCACGTAGTAAGCCTCGATGTTGTCTCTGACATCTTCAAATGTCCTGGGCACAAGATGGGTATTTCTAACAGATCTACCAATCATCCCTAACATCTCGGAAATATCCTCCTCAGTGATAGGCCGAATCGCACGGTAGCTATCTGTGTAGAACATAGTGCCCACACCTTCTGATGAGAAGAGTTCATTGATAAGCACTCCCTGCTGGCTGACATCTAACAGGTGCACACGCGGGACACCTGCTTGGCAGGCTTTCACAGCTTGGAGTTGTGTAGATCCGGGGTGATTAGAAACGGTAGTATTTTCTGCGAACTCGCTGATGTGCACGAACTTCACCACTTCACCTTCTGAGTCTAACAGCTTAGGGATGGATGAGAGCCCTATCAATTTAGCAGCATTAATTGACACACTAAGAGCGATGAGCTGATCCGAAATAAGCTCTGGTCCGTGGGTGACCACAAAGGCCTGTCCTCTTTCTAAGAGCTCAGCTAAACCATCGTCTTCACATGATCTAGCTGAGGAGGAAACACGCAGTTCTATCTCAGCTGAATAACCAAAAAAATCTTGCGCTTGTTCTGTGCGCATGGAGATCACTAGCTTCACCCCTACTGACTGTATCGCGGCGAGATCCATCATGATCTCTGCCTTCGCGGCATCATTCGCTGAGACCCAGTCTATATCGATGACGAATACCTTACCTCTGAAGAGAGGCACGTATTGGAGAAGTCCTCGGATGTCTGATTTAAATTCCATGGTTACTCTCTATTAGCTGATCATTTAGCAAAATCTTAGTGGAGATGCATCGCCGCCTTATGCGCTATTTCTGGCACTTTATCTTTCCAGCGCTCATCGCCTTCTTTGATCAGCTTTAAAATATCTCTGCCTGTGTAAGCCAAGAGATCTTCATCACTACATTCCACATCTTGAATCATGTTATTTTCCCTGAAATACAGGAATAGGTGCTTAAGGTGCTCTTCCACACGGAAAACCTCTGAGGTTACTAGCTCGCCTGTCTTACGGTTTTGCCACGGGTAAACGAAGAGGCTTAGCTGGTTCTTAAATAGTCTACCGAAGGATTCTAAAATTCCTCCAGCTAGATTCTCAGACCATTTCTCTTTGAATAGTTCGTTTAGCAGCCCGACGCTTAGTGAGATAGCGATGGGCTGGTTGGTGTAGCGGTTCAGGTAGGTGGCGATCTTATGAAATTCTGGGCAGCGTGATATGAGTACCGTTTTACCTAGTGCCTGAAGTGCGTCTGCTCGGTCGAGAAAGTCCACGTGATCGATGCCACTTTCTCGGAGAAGGTTATTCATCGAGATCTCGCAGATTCCAATATAGCGTTCTTGCTGCTTCTCGTCTAGCTGCTCGAAGAACTTTTCCTTGGTCTGCTCCATCATGTCCAGATGCAGATTAGTCACAGGATCAAAGCTGCCTCTGAGCAGTGCTATTGGCCTTTTATAGAGAACTTCTGCAGGCTGTACTACCTCCCCATCTGGGGTGAACATCGCAGCATCTGTTAGACCACTCTGAACTAGCTGGAGCGAGCAGAGTCGATTATCCACAAATTTAAATCCTTCGCCAAGAAACTTGAGCATATCCACTTCGATATTATTTCTACTCAGACCATCCATAAGCGACTCCACGAATTTCTCTAGATTATCTCGATGGTAGAAGGCTGCATGAATGAGATTTACCCCTAAGATCCCAAGTGCGGTCATTTGATCTAGATTTTCCTTATCGAGTAGTCTCACGTGACAAAGAATATCACTGGGTGGGCCGAAAGGCTTGAGTTGGAGACGGATACCCATCCAGCCATGGCATTCGCCAGTATCCTTGTAGCCTCTGGCGCGTACTGTATTACAGTATGAGAAGAAGGTGGATGTTTCACCACGGCTGCTGGAGAGGCGCTCTTCTAGCAGGCTATACTCGTGATCTAGCATCGACGTGACACGGCCGCGAGAAACATAGCGCTTACACTTTCCGTATATCTCATCGCTCATGGTCATATCATAGGCAGAGATCGTTTTAGCGACGGTGCCCGCAGTAGCAGATGCTCTGAAGAACCAGTCTGCGACTCCTTGCCCTGCGCCTATCTCGGCAAATGTTCCATATTTCAAGGTATCTAAGTTGATCCTCAAAGCCTTATCGTAGGTGCTGATTACTTGGTCTCTTGACATACTAATTTTCTTCTTCAACTAACCACCCTTGTTCCACTACA
>JBLHQF010000015.1:0-22671 GCA_047624885.1 Cryomorphaceae bacterium
TATCTCATCCAAAATACGCTTTCAGCTGCGATGGAGAACTTAAGATCATTCTCAGCGAAGCCGCCACAGCTAAAAAACTAACGCCAGTAGAACGAGCTAAACTTAAACCAAATGACCTCTTCGATGATGTCAGCCAGATCGTCGCAACTAACAATGTCATCGTCCGAGGAAAAGATAACCAAGGGAGGCCCGTCTCCGCAGTCACTCAAAATCTAAGTTTCACTAAAGCCACAGGAAACATCATCCTAAAAGGCAAAGGCTCACGCATCACCACTGCTGATGGACAGCTCAAGGTATTGACTAACAATGGCTACCTCAAGCTCGACCAAAACCTTAACGCGTCTGGACAAGGAACCGATACAGTATTCAGCGTCCCAGAAAACATCAAGAAACCAGCAAAAAAAACGACCACAGAAACAACCGAAAATCCAAAAAATAAATAATTTCATCAATTCAAAATGCCCCCGGCAACCACACAAATAAAACCAATAAAAACTGCCCCCCCTGAAATCACGCAAGCTGGGCAAGACAGCCCATCAGCGCGTAAGGCTACCAAGTTTCTGTTAGATTCACAGACCCTGCTTAAGACCTACAGTGGTAGAGCAGTTGTAAATAACGTCAGCATCACCGTCGGACAGGGAGAAATAGTCGGATTACTCGGCCCAAATGGCGCAGGAAAGACCACCACATTTTACATGATCGCTGGACTTGTCCCTCCGGATAAAGGCATCGTCACCTTTGGCGGGAAAGACATCACCGAGCTCCCCATGCACAAGCGCGCCCGACTCGGCATGGGCTACCTCCCCCAAGAAGAATCAATCTTTCGCAAGCTCTCGGTAAGAGATAATCTGCTTGCAGTTTTAGAAACTCAGAAAGGCCTTAGCAAAAAAGAACGTAATAATAAGGCAGACCACCTTATGGAACGATTCCGTATCACCAAGCTCCGAGACTCAGAAGCGCTCACGCTCTCTGGTGGCGAAAAACGCCGCCTTAGCATCGCCCGCTGTCTCTGCACCAACCCTAAGCTACTCATGCTAGACGAACCCTTCGCGGGAGTAGATCCTAAGGCAGTAGAAGACATCCACCGCATCGTACGCGAGCTGCGGGAACAAGATGGTCTATCCATTCTCATCACAGATCACCACGTCCGAGAAACTCTCAAGATCGTTGACCACGCCTACGTCATGGACGATGGTAAAGTCATCCTCCAAGGTTCTGCCAACGAAATAGCCAACGACCCTATAGCCAAAAAACACTACCTAGGAGAAGACTTCACTTTATAAATAGTAAATTTAAAATGTTAAATAGTAAAATAGTTAAATAGTAAAATAGTAAAATAGTTAAATAGTAAAATAGTAAATTCCAGCAAACATAAACCCAAGTAATTCCACATTCACTATTCAACATTCACTATTCAACATTCACTATTCAACATTCACTATTCAACCAATTTCCGCCTCACTGGATGAGCCAGTGGAGAGCGATGTTAAACAACAAAAGAAAGGAAAACAAAAATGCAAATAAGCAATGCCAATCCAAACATTACCATCACAGTACGTCACGAATCAGTTACAGACTCCATCCGTGAATTCGTAGAAAAGAAAATTGGTACACTCCATCTGGATTACCCCAAAATTATCGAGGCACGAGCGGTACTAGACGTGCAAAAAAATCGTCACATTGCTGAAATCATCCTCTTCTGCGCCAACCACATCGTCATCGATGCCTCTACTGAAGGCAAAGACATGTATGCCGCAATCGATGAGACTATTTCAAAAATCGCCCGTAGAATGCGTAAGCACAAGACTCGCTTACTCAAACGCAACAAGATAAAGCCTGAACAAAGCATCAAGCATCTCGATGAGAAAGTCTTCGCGGCAAACATCCTAGACACCCATTTAGATGAGTCAGATGTAGATCCAGAGCCAATGATCATCCACCGTGAGAGCCAGACTCTCAAGACGCTCAAAAAAGAAGACGCTATCCTAGAGCTAGAGCTTACCGATAGACCATTCCTCGTATTCAACAACGAGCGCAGAGACGTCATGCAGATCATCTACAGGCGTTCTGACGGCGACTACGCCATCATCCAGCCATAGAGATACTGAGATTTACTAAGTAAATCTAACAAATCAACAATAAAGGCATTACAGATCACTCTGTAATGCCTTTTTATTAAAACTTAAAAGGTTCATCGCCCTCCTATAAGCCGGATTCTGTCCACCCTGATCTTACCCAGAGCTGTGTGATCATTTGTCTTCCTACTCCGGAAAGTAAGCGTCATCTTACGATGATCATGCGACTAATACCCAAGGATTCTAATCGGGCGGGCACCCTTCCTCTGTTATGTCTTGCACCACGTGGGGTTTACCTTGCACTGTCGGTTGCCCTTCAGCCGGTGAGCTCTTACCTCACCCTTTCACCCTTACCTGCTTCCGAAAAAGCAGGCGGTCTTCTCTCTGCTGCACTGTCCGTCTACTGAGCCTTACAGCTCAGCATCCCTCATTCTTCATGAGGCACGTTTCCCTATGGTGTCCGGACTTTCCTCTATGACCAGCCTATAAAAGCCGCCACAGCGATCACCCGGAGAGCGATGGATCTGCACACTACTCACCATCCGCCGAGATGCAACTCATTTCACATTACACATTTTAATAAATTTGGTACAATTCCTGCTAGGCAACCACGCTTTCCTAGGGTAGTAATTCTCACGTCATGTCTGACATAGGTCTCCAGCAAAATTTATCTCAACAGCAAACTCTCTCGCCTAAGATGCGTCAGAGCCTAGAGATATTGCAGGCAAATTCCCTGGAACTCAGCCAGCTGCTCCAGCAAGCGATCCTTACTAATCCAGCACTGGAGATCACCACTACCGAAGAAGCTCTGCCAGAAGAAACCCCAGCCGACGCCGAGCACGATACTGAGACTATTTCCGACTTAGATGACCACGCGCGTGATGACTACATCACCACCAAAAGCTCTACTCCTGGTCCCAGCCAAGAAACTATCGACTATCTCTACGACTCCATCGTCGCGCCCCTCTCCCTCCAACAGCACCTCACTGAACAGATCAATAACGAGGAAATCTCCAATGACCTCCGCACCGCATGTCATGAAATCATCGCTAATATCAACGATCGTGGATTTCTAGACCAGCCCCTCACCGACATCATGGTAACTAGTATCCATTCTCTAGAAATATTAGAAAAAGGACTAGTCAAAATTCAGCACCTAGATCCAGCCGGTGTGGGTGCGCATGACCTCATTGAATCACTTCTCATTCAGCTGCAAAAACGTAATCAATTAGGTTCACTCGCCTACCAGATTGTAGCAGACCACCTGCCAGATCTAGCTCAGAAGAAACTCCCTTATATTGCTAAGCAGCTTAAAACATCGGTCGAGAAAATAGTCCAAGCCGCAGAAACCATCACCACCCTCACCCCGGATCCAGGCGCTGAATATGATCCCACCTCAAACCCCTACATCGTCCCAGACATCAGATTCACGCAGGACACCGAAGGCGAATGGAAAGCCACTCTTACCAATGAGCACATACCAGAAGTCACTATCAGTCACGTCTACAAAGACCTCCTAGCCAGCTCTGCCGATAGCAAAACCAGAACCTATCTCAAGGATCAAATCAAAGATGGCAAGCAAATCATCACCGCTATTTCCCAACGGCAACACACCCTGCTCAGAATCTCAGAAGAGCTCATCAAACGTCAACAAGACTTCCTAGTATCAGGAACCTCCGCGCTGAAACCACTCACCATGAATGAACTCGCTGAAGTCATCAAAGTGCACCCAGCCACTATATCCAGAGCCGTCGCTGGGAAATACGCCCTCACCCCACACGGAGTCATCGAGCTAAGGACCTTTTTCACCTCTGGTTACCAATCCAAGGACGGAGCCCAAGTCTCCAACACCAGCATCAAAGACACTATCCAAAACATCATCCAAGACGAGCCATCAAGTAAACCACTCTCAGACACAGCCATCGAGAAAATCCTCGCCGCAAAGGGACTCAAAGTCGCCCGCCGCACCATCGCCAAATACCGCGACCAGCTAGGCATCCTCCCCAGCCATCTGAGAAAGAAGTTTTAAGCTTCAATATAGCCAACTCAGCAGGCAAATACACAGACCACTCTTCTTGTTACGCTAAAATAATATGAACCACAGTCACTGTTTGGACAGTGAACGCTGCTAAAGCCGAAAACGAAGCTAAATAAATACTACATCACTGTCAGCAACTCATTTAACTCCCGCACGATGAAACACATTCACAGGATTTACCTGCCAGCTTAGCAGCGATCTTATCAGCCGTTGGAGTGGTTGATAAACCTCCTAAATTCGTGCATTTAAGCTCGCGGGGGATCTGGTGAGCCACCTTATTCATCGCAACCACTACCTCATCGAATGGGATCAAATGTTGATAGCCGGCGAGTGCCATGTTCGCGCATGAAAGTGCATTAGAAGCAGCCATCACGTTTTTGCCGAGGCATGGTGCCTCGACTCGATTCGCAATAGGGTCACAGATCATACCGAAGCAGTTTTGCAACGCACTTGAAGCAGCGGCGAGCTGGTGCTCAGTACTACCACCTGCTAGGTGAACGATGGCCGCAGCAGCCATCGCTGAGCCAGAACCACACTCAGCCATGCAGCCGCCTTCTTCGGCAGCAAAGGTCGCGTCTTTCGCGATAAATACTCCGATCAGTCCCGCCACCAGAAGCGCACGGGCGCGATCAGTCTCATCAGCACCCAGCGCATCAGCTATCGCCAGCACAGCTCCGGGCATCGCCCCACAAGAGCCTGCCGTAGGAGCCGCGACAATGATCCCCATCGATGACTTCATTTCCATCAGTGCGGAAACATAGCGGATAATGCGGTTATTGATATCAGCAGGGATTAATCGCCCTTCCTTTTCAGCCACAGCAAAGCCAGGGCTCTGAGCAGGCAGGATTCGATCTTCATATTCCGTGCCTTTCAGCCCATCAGAAACAGCATCAGCCATGATCTGTGCCAGAACTTTCATACGCTCCATCACTTCATCGGGTGAAATCCCTCCACGCGCAGCTTCATAGCACGCAGCACTCTCCCAGAGTGGACGATCTGCAAACTCAGGATGAACCTCCATTTCACCACACCTCACAAAAGGCACGCTCAGGTTTTCCCTAGAAAGAATTGGCAATACTGCATGTAAAATACGGTGACGAGTAGCCCCCAGCTCAGAACTCAACTGTGCAACATCTTCATCAGCGGGAACCTCACGTGAATCAAATCGTAACAATCCACCTTCATCCTGCCCAGGAAGCCAAGTCACCGTTTCAGAAACCTTAGCGACAGTCGAATCAGCATAAGACTCGGCCTGAGGCTTTTGGGCCATCCAGAAAAGTATCGAGTTTAGATCCCCTGCGCCACCTAGCGGAATACCATCAATAGCACGCAACTCAATCATTCCACCACCAGTAGAAACCGCATCTAAATAATACGAAGTCCCACTCTCACCAATAATCTCTAAGCGATAAAAATTAGGATGAGAAGCATCATAAGAAACATAATTCACAACCACCTCAATCCCCGCCTCAATCAAAGCCTCTGGATACGTCCCCAGCCGCTCATCATGCGGCTCCCAGCCAAGAATACCACTATACAAACCCAGATCAGTCCCCTGATCTTTATGCGTAGTCACCAAAGAACCATTAGGATCATAATTCGCGATCAACTTAGTAACAGGCTCGCCAACAAGATTACGAGCAATACGCCCCATCCGATTAGCCGCCGCACTGTGCGAACTACTAGGCCCCCGCATCACAGGACCGAGAACGTCATTAAATATACTTGGAGGCAGGCTCATAATAGATAGTTGTTAAAGTGATTGATAAAATGACCACAGAAGAACTCTAAAGATCTTCATGTCATATGGTTTGAACATACTCCAAGCCTCCTAATAAGTAAACAACATAACAATAGCTTCGATTCTAGCTATTCTTTAGTTTATAAAGAAATCTCCTCTTTTACGGAATATTTTCGCGGCTCCAAGTCCTTTCCACGGCATCCAGCCTTTATCAGTGATCTGCACGGAAGCCCCCCCCCTATCATTCACTTTGATCAAGAAATACCCCTTCAGGTGAGTCTTCATAAAACCATTTACCCCTCAAATCCTCAATCGCCTCCTGTTTCACACTCAGCAAAAAACTCACCTCAAACACCTCATCAGCCCCCGTCAAATTTACGTTACAAAATTGTGTGTAATTTGTAATAGCTAAAATCATCCAAACAATCGTTTAATAATCACTAAATAATGACCGAAAGAATACGTGAGAAAACAACGTATTATCAGCACTGAAGAGACCGTAACCAAAATAACATAAAAAAGTCTGAACAAAATGAGCGTCTCAAGCATCTTAATTAGTGAAGACAGCGTTATATAAATACAGTGTGATAAAATTTTAGACAAAAAAAGAATCACAGCAACGCTAAACAAGTAAGAATGAGTCCATAGAGACTTCTTATTACAAAAATAGAGAGACCAACATACCATGACAGCTAACGATAATAACAACAGCCTAAGAATCTATCTCAGAGAGATAGCCAAGACGGACCTGCTCACAAGAGAGCAGGAAGTCGAGCTTGCTGCCAAGATCAAAAATGGCGACAAGCAAGCACGTTCACTAATGATCCGTGCGAACCTACGTCTAGTGGTGAAAATAGCCCAGGACTACTCTAATTACGGACTGCCACTCTCCGACCTCATTTCCGAGGGAAACATCGGCCTGATGAAGGCTGTAGAGAGGTTTGATCCTGAAAAAGGAGGCAAGCTCAGCACTTATGGTTCATGGTGGATCAAACAGTCTATCAAGCGTGCTCTTGCTAACCAGAGCAAGACCATCCGACTACCGGTCCACATGGTGGATAAAATTTCAAGAATGCGCAGAATCTCAAATATGCTAGCAGAAGCACTGGGCCGCGAGCCTACAGACTCCGAGCTAGCTGAGGAACTAGGCATTCCACGCAACAAACTAGCCATGCTCAAGCAGGCATCTCAGCGCCCAGCCTCACTTGATGCTCCCATCGGTGATAATGACAGCTCAGACTACAGCGAGATCATCGGTGACGAAAAAGCACTAGACCCTTCTTTAGCATTGCAAAGCAAGAACATGCATAACCAGCTTGATGATCTTCTGGATAACCTCGATGAGCGCGAAACTCGCATCATTGGAGCTCGATTCGGACTCGACGGACAAAAACCACTAACACTCGAAGAAATTGGGGTAGAATTTGGTGTGACTCGTGAGAGGATTAGACAGCTACAAAATGTTGCGCTGGCCAAAATGCGTAAAAGTTTGCGTAAAAAAGATTTACCAATGCCTGTTTCTCTTTCCGGAAGAATGGCATAGGTTTCAGGATTTTCAATCCATAGCGATTGGGATCGTAGGTGTGAAGAGCGGTGGGCTTAGCTTACCGCTCTTTTTCTTTACCAGTAAACTTACCTCTAAAAAGTAGGCGTATAATGAAATAATTAAAACTAAACTAAGTTGGCAATTTCAAGCACATCACCTGCTAGATACTGAGCGTTGCTATTACCCAGAACATGATCCATCGATACAGCTAATACCAATACCCCTCGTGTGGATTTCACTGAGACAAATTCCAGATATTCTCCTGCTGCAATCTTGACGCGAATATTTGCAAACTCACCCTCTTGAGTCTGCATTAGATTTGTCCCCATCATCGCATCAATGGTAAATGCGACTAGATTATGATTATTCATACTAGAATAGAGCACATCTCCATCGCGGTCGATCACGCAGATACCATTTGCCTTTACGGTCTTGGCTAGTTGCGCATCAATCTGCTCAAAAGTTCCTACCACCTTATCAGGATGCACACTCGGCAAGGAAACCCTAGCACCTTCATCTACATTGACGGGCACTTCGTTAAGGCAATGATCACAAAGAGGATGAAGTGGATCGGCATCAGATCCGATCGGTTCAGTCACGGCAATAGATTCTTTTATAGACCCCAACTCTTTTGGCTCAGACTTATTCTGCCCTATTATTCCAGTAGAAGTGGCCATAGCACTTGCTGCTGCGAGGGAGCTAGACTTAGAGTCTTTTAATACTTGGGCTATGTCTGGTTCTTTTTCTGAAATAGTATCATTATTTAGTAATACTTCGACAGTCTTACCCTCTATATCCTCATCTTTAGATCTTTCACCTTGTTTCAAAGGGATTTCGTATCCATTAGAATCATCACACGTCCCTTCCTCCACGGCCTCTGGACTGGCTGTTAATGCTTCTGCCAGCTTGCGCACCTCGTCTTCATTTATCCATGAGTTTATCGAATCCATTATCTTGTCCTTTCGTTGCCTACTTTATTGCTCTTCACCAGCTTCAGCTCTATTTCTCTCCTCAGTGTATTAAATTCTTCTAGTATCTCTGCCCCTTCTTTTAAAACTCCTACAGGTAGCCCCCTGGCACTCGCCTTTATAAAAAGATCATCTCTTGGAATCTCCGCAGTCATAACCAGATTCCCTGGTAACACAGAACGCAAGCCTTCACCCGCCTCCACACTCTCACGCAGATTTCTCTGCACCATGGTCAGCAGGATGCCTAAAATATGTAGCTTCGGATTCATCTGCCTCACCTTTTTTAAAGCCTCTAACATTTTCGGCATACTACGAATACCAAGTGGCTCAGACTGCTGTGGCACAAGTACCGCATCCACCTCTACTAAAATATCACTGGTAATCCCAAATAGCCCCGCTGCGGTGTCCACGATACAGATATCGTAGCCAGCTTCTTCCGCATCTGTAAGAAATGATCTCACCCCAGCCCCCATGCTAGAGTCTGCTTCATAGCCAAAGCTCACATCATAGTCACTGCCCTGTCCCGCCGGCACCAGCGACAATGTCTCCATCCGTGTGGGCACGATCACGCTCTCGAAGCTCGCTCCTGCATCACTCAGATAATCAAAAAAACCTTTCAGCGTCCGCGTCTTCTTAGTCAGCGACAATCCTACAGATCCCTGCGGATCTGCATCGATGACGAGCACCTTTCGCCCAGAACGTGCAAAGGCATATGCCAAATTTATCGAAACTGTGGTCTTCCCCACTCCACCTTTCTGACTAGAAACTCCTATCGTGATCACGTCTTAGACACTATACACCCGCCCTCATCTGAAAAGCTAAATTTGTAGTTAATCTCACCACAAATAAAAAAGGTAGAACAGAGTAACAAAAAAGCGGTAATCTGCGTAATCAGCGGCTAAAAAGAGTTCATTTTGAGGTGTTTCCCCTAGATTGGTAGCCCTGCCCCACCACCGCTCAACTCATAAACAAATAAAGACTCTAAGAATACCCCGCTTGCACCTGCTCTAACAACTCAGCATGAACTACCGGCTGAGCAGCCACCATCAGAGTGTCCGTGAACATATTCAACTCTCCACCATGTTCATTCGTCACGGTAATTCCATTTTCGCTCAACATAATCAAACCAGCAGCAATATCATAAGGCTGGAGATCTGTTTCCCAGAATCCCTGAACCCAGCCTAAACTAAGCTGAGCCACATCCAGCGCCGCACTCCCTGACCTGCGAATACCACGCCCCAGCGTCAGCACCTTCGCAGCTGTCTTAAAGAAACCCTCCGCCCTATCTGGCGACCGATAGGGAAAGCCCGTGATGAACAACGCTTCTGAAGGATCATTGATCATCCGAGGAGTCATCAACTCGCCATTATAGCGCACTCCCTTCCCCAGCTCACCTTCGTAAGTTTCTCCACTAAATGGCTTATAAATAATCCCAAAAACCGACTTCCCATTCTTCACCAGTGCGACTGAAACCGAAAAATGATCTAGCCCGCTAAGAAAATTAGTCGTCCCATCCAGCGGATCCACGATCCACACCAGGTCTTGCGACCCAGACTTACCACTCTCCTCGCCATAAAACCCAGCACCAGCAACAAGCGGCATCAGTCCATCCATCAGAATTTTTTCAGACTCCACATCCACAAATGAAACCGTCTCCCTTAGTGACTTCACCTCGGTAGATTCACTCTTCATCGATCTAAAATAACCCATCTGAAACTCCCCCACCTTCACCACCAATTCTCTCACTGCATCTCTATCAAATTCCATACCGCCATCCTTACCAAAAAACTTACCCCTAGCAAGCATTGCTCGCCCCAATCAAGATTTCTAATCTCCAATTCCAAAACCCAAGTGCAAAACAAAAAACAACAGCCTGTTCGCAGGGACAATACACTAAGGAAAATCACCAGTTTGATCACTACTTTCTCTGACACAATTAACAAAATGTAACAGAATTTCACCTTGCTGATGAAGCTACTTGATTAAAAGTATCGCAATTCACCTTATTTAAATAAAAAATTCTCAATTATTTGACCTAGTAATTTTGTGAATCTTGTTAATTTTGTCTAAAAAATCCCTAGTGCAGGGGCCCAGCCAAACCACCACGTCACGATCAAAGCAATAAGCTCTGCATTTTGGGAAGCTCACCTAAAGGATAGTAAATCTGCCCATGCATGGCTGGACAGAAAGAAGCCAGCCGGACTAATAGCTCCAGACGATCTCTGGCAACGTAAGTAATTTCACCTGACCATTGCTTTTCAGTTGGTTTAAAGTAGAATACCTGCACATTGCACCCCCTTAATGACGACTACTGGAGCATCTGCTGAAGCTTCTTCTAAGGAAGAAAACAAGCCACTGAAACAAAACAAGAAACGACGTTGGCTCCGTCGTCTGGGCTGGTGTGTCGTTGTGCTTGGAATGATTGCTTTTCTTGTAAATGGAATCGTCGCTCGTAAAGTGGTACATCACTATTTAAACCAGAGTCTCGAGGCTCTGGGCATGACTGGTTCCGCAGAGATAGGTGGCTCCATCCTTGGTGGCTTCCAAGTCAACGATCTCAACTACAGCGGTGACGAAGGAATTCAATCTCTCAGAATCGCTCATGTGGCTTTGGAATATAAAATCATCGAGCTTTTAGATTATAAAGTTGAGCTACTTGAGGTTAGCAAACTTCACGCTACGATAGACATCGCTAAATTCCCGCCAAGCGCAGAGACCGATGAGCCAAGCAGCTGGAAAGCCACTCTGAGTGAAATCAGACCACTTCTGATGCATCCTAAGATAGATCTGATTGATCTCGAGATCACGCTGCTAGACGACGCTGAAAAGCTACTGCATTGGAAACTCGGATCGATCCAGCATGGCTCTGCTAAGGACAAGATAAATTTCAAGCAATGGGCGATTACGGATTCTACAGGCCGCAGCACACCCGAGCAGTCTGCTACTCTGATCTGGCAGGAGGGTCAGGTAGAATTTGACCAACTCAACGTGCTGCCTGAGCTCGCTCTTAGCGAGATCTATTTTAATTGGAAATCTGAACTCAATGGGAAAGCTACGCTGAACTATCATGATGCTGAAATCGATGTGGATATCGCGGAGAAAGCCACACTGAAGCTTCAGAACGGCGAGATCAGAACGGCTGAAATTTTCAAGACGCTCAGCTCATTTGGTATCGATACTTCTGAAATGGACATCGAGGCGGCGCTAAACAAATTAGAGCTCAGCATCCATACAGATCACTTAAAAATGGTATTTCCACTCTGGGAAATCACTGGCTCACTGGGGCTAAGATCAGCCCGCTGGGAAACCTACACATTAGAAAATACCAGTTTAAGCTTTTCCCAAAATCCGTGGGATACTCACGCCGGCAATGGCTATAAATTGGGTCTCATTGGATCTGTGATAAATACACCGCTGAAACTGGACATCAAAGGCGGCTGGGAAAGAACTACAGGTAAATGGTGGGAATCCACAAAAGCAGCAGTAAGCTTTAAGACTGCGACTAACGATGAGATACTCGCACTCATCCCCGAGTTAGATAGTCTCCCATCTGACATCCAGATTAACAGCTGCAATATTGAGGGTAAAGTTTCAGCTGAAATCAAAGATACTGAGCTGAGGTATGCTGATGGCATGATAGAGCTCAGTGGCATGAGTGTGAAGGAATCTCCACTCCCTACTCTCGCTCTCTCAGCCTCATACGTTACCGATGACGATGAGTTAAAGTTTAAAATCAAGCCAAAAGACAGCTCTAGTTTTATCTTAGAAGCTGGAATCGATGCTAGCTTCCAGAAATATAAAGGCTCATTTCTAGCTACAACTAATTTAGATAATTCACCATGGATCAATGCTCTAGCTGAAACTTTCGACTCTCCCGTCAAACTCAATGACGAGCTAGACATCCAGTGGAATGGCAGCGGCAATCTTAAATCTAATACACACAAAGGCAAACTCACGACTAATGAACTCACTCTAACACAGAAAGATCAATCCCCTGTCACGATCAATCTCAATGGGAATTACGACTGGCCGAAATCGCTCGAACTTGAGGCTATCAGCATCGCTCAAGAAGAGCTATTTGCCGAAGCTTCTCTATTATGGGACGGGAACGAAATTTCTATCCAGAATTCATATATCAAGCGTGACGGCGAGCTCATCGCCAATATCAAAGGCAAGCTCCCCTTCACTGCTGACATCGATACGAGCACCAAGTTTTTCGCCCAGGTGGCACCATGGGAAATCATTATCGATACCGAAGAGCTATCCCTCAAACGGCTCGCCGAGCTGGTGCCAGCTCCGAAAGATCTAAAGTTAGAAGGGACTTTCCAGACTAAACTTAATATCGCGGGTAGCCCACGTATTCCGGAGCTTAATGGTGGCATCGATATTAAAGCAGTGAATGATATATTCGAGCTGGGTTTAGATAAAGTTTCACTCACCGCCAAGTTATCCACTCAGGATAAGCTACTCAAAATCAATGGGGAATTGTTAGAAAATGTCAAGCAACGTAAACTTATAGCGCTAGATCTTGAATTCCCCTTCACGCCGCATCAGTGGCTAGAGGATGATAAGCTGTTGGAGACGATCCAGAAAAGCTCTAAACTAAAAGGTACCGCAGAAATCAAACAACTTCCGCTTGGGAAATTCAGAAAATTCATCCCGGAGCTGGAGAAAATGGAAGGTATATTAGACGCCAAGGCGGAATTCAACGGTACTATTGCGGAGCCAAAATATAAGATCGATTTCTATGCAAACCTACCCATCGTAAATATAAAGAACGCGGGGGTGGATGCCATCACTGACATTCATATCAAAGGAATGCTGGATCAGGCCATGGTCCTCAATACTGAGATCGGGGCCAAAATTAATGGGGGAAAATTCACCACTAAAGTTCAGATCGATATCAATGATCCAAACGCCCCCATCTTTGATGTGAAGCTGATGACCGATCACGCGCTGGTGTATCGGGATGATATTCTGGCAATGCGTACGAATGCTAATTTATCACTCAAGGGAACGCTGGAAGATGCAACGATCACTGGCGATATCGGCATTTTAGAATCTCTCTTATACAAGGACGTGGATCTCATTCCTATTGGTGCCCCCTCTTCTGCCGTTGAAAATGTTAGTCTCCCATCGCTGAATACCAAGGCTAATGAGACTCTGCCTATTCCTGCTCCCTTTGGTCAGTGGAAACTAGACCTAACACTAAAAACGCTGGATCCTATTTTGATCCGAGGAAATGTCGGTAGCGGCCAAATCCAAGGGTCGATCAAGGTGCGCGGCACCCTTGCGGAGCCTCGTCTAGATGGCACATTATTTGCAAAGAAGGTGAAGGCTAAGCTGCCATTTAGCCTGTTAAGCGTTGATCATGGACTGATCAAATTTAACCCTAACAATGGGCTGATCCCCACATTAGAGATCCGAGGTAAGTCCCAAGTGGGCGAGTATAATGTTATCTTATATGCCTATGGATCTGCAGCTGCCCCTAAGATAGCGCTGAGTTCCTATCCCGCTCTTCCAGAAAATGAAATCATGACCTTACTCGCTACGGGGGCGACTAATTCTGGGCTAGCGAACCGTGATGTGGCGACATTTAAAACTCTGCAACTCATACTCATGGAGCTTAAGCAGAGGAATGACAGACCAGGAGGTAATCGCCTGTTCGGTAAAGTGCTCTCTGGAATAGATGATCTAGACCTCAAGGTTGGCGAGAAAAACCAATTGACTGGTGAGGAATACGCCTCGGCAAGTATAAAGCTCCACCAGCGCTGGTATCTAACAGCCCAGATCGACAACCGCGAACCACCCCAAACGAGGGGCTTAATCATCTTTGCTCTCAGGTTCCGATAAAAATATTTTCATGAGTAAACTCACTCTATTAGCACTCACTATTTTCAGCAGCATGCTCACTATGAGCCATGCTGCTGAGGTGCAAGTGCGTGGTATCACTGAGGAGCTAAGACAGAACCTGATAACGCTAATCAAGCCTAGATTAGAATTCATCATTAAGCGGCCTGCTACTGAGTGGCGGGCAGATGATGCCGCATTTTTCCTACGAGAGCTACTCATCAAGAAAGGCTATGCTCAGAGCAAGGTGAACTGGGAACTGCCCGGCAATAACTTGATCCTGCTTAGAGTAGATCTAGGTGTTAAATACGTGCTAGGTAAAATTTCTAGTGTCAGTAATGATCCTCTATCGGAAAAAATGATCGATGACTATTTCAGCGAACTTATTATAGAAAAAACTCTACTCAAACGTCAGAAAGCCCCTTACTTAGATGATTATCCAGCGAAAGGAGCTACCAATATTGCTAACTATCTCAAGTCACAAGGATATTGGGATGCGGAGGTCAGTGTGGTATCAGTGCGCAAAAAATCTGACGGGAATGTGGATATTCAGCTCAATATCAAGCGCGGCGAAATACACCAAATCCTACCGCCACAGTTCACCGGTATCACCGCTGCACAGCGTGTTATCATCCAGCAGATATCGGCACCCTTTACTAGAGTGCCAGCCACCAGCGCTAACATCAGCTCGCTTAATAACGCCGTCCACAAGCACTACCGCGATCTAGGCTACCAGTTCGCTAAGCTGGGGGTAAGTTCTCGTAACCTGACCGGAATAGAGATCACCTTTGATGTTCACACAGGAAATCTATACCAGGTTCGAGACATCAACATCACAGGCAATGAGCTGACTGAATCTTCTCGATTTAATCGCTACATCAGTCCACTGCTCGGTGAAACTTATCGAGAAAGTGATGCAAATGAGGTAGCCAGAAAACTGCTTCTAACAGGAGCCTTTGAATCTGTCCGTCTCGTGCCCCAGAAAATCAATGCTACTGAACTGGATCTCAAACTAGAAATCACTGAGGCCAAGCCGAGATTCATCCGCGCTTATGGAGGGTGGGCTAGCTATGATGGGCTAACTCTCGGAGCTTCTTACACCAACCAAAACTTCCACAACAAGCTGCAAACCTTCTCAGCCAGAACTGAAATCAGCTCCCGTGGACTACTTGGCGAGCTTAGCCTAACAGAACCCTACTTCGCAGGTATGCCAATCGCTCACACCACTAAGATATATGCCCTACAGCGTAGTTTTGATGGTTACAGAAAGAATAATTCTGGATTAGAAACTGCATTTAAATGGGAGCCTAAAGCCTCTCTAACATCACGCCTATATGCCACTTTAGACTACGTCGTCCTAAGTTCAACTTCCCTGACCTCCGATGAGCTTGGACCGAGTGATTATATCAATACTAAGGTAGGAGTTGAACAGATTCTGGATCTGCGTAATAACGCTGTTTTGCCGACTGATGGCTTCCACGCCCGTGGACTTCTAGAGTATGGCGCGATCAATGGTGATGCTTCTAACAGCTATTTCAGAACAGACTTCAATTCTTCTTATCGCCACCAACTGAAAAACAAGAACAAGAGTAGAGTTGTTTTCCGTTTCAATACCGGTGCCATATTCCCATCGGACTCCAGTGACCTACCGATCGACCTCAGACTATTCAGTGGTGGTATGAACTCTTTGCGGAGCTTTGATGAACGTGAGATGGGGCCGCTCTCAGCATCAGGAGACCCACTAGGCGGACAAGCCTACTGGAATGCCAGCGCAGAATACATCCATCCATTTAATGACCTTTTATCTGGACTACTTTTTTATGATGCAGGAAGTCTATTCTCAGATACGGCTGACTATAGCTTTAGTAATCCTAGCCACAGTCTGGGGCTAGGTCTGAGGATCGACTTGCCTGTGGGGCCAGCAAGGTTTGAATATGGATTTAATCTCAACCAGAGATCAGGCGAGCCGAGCGGAGCATTCCATTTCGCCATCGGTGCGCAGTTCTAGCTAATATTTCCTAGTAACTGTGGCTTCCAGCCGCAGTCCGTTCATGCTGCATCTTGCAGCAATAAAAAGAAAATACTCTGCGGCTGGAAACCACAGGAACGGACTGCTGCAAGATGCAGCAGATACTGTCTCGCACTCAGCCATAACGCGGTGGACTGGGCTCTCCCCTAGCGCTGTGGCTTTACTGGGTTTAGTAATGCATCTACGGTGAGAGTGGCGAATGATCCCACTACTCCGGTGAACTGAATGCGACCTTGCTGATCGATCACGTAGCTGTGAGGTGGATTTCCTACTCGGTATTGTTTGAAAATGGTCTGTTGTGGGTCTGAGATGTTTTTGCTGCTTGTAACTGATCCTTTTTCAAGATCACGGAGATTTGCGAGCTGATCTTTGTTCACTCCGATGAGGCCAAAGTCTTTTCCCGCATATTGTTTCTCGATCCTGCGCATGAGGCCTAACAGCTCGATGGTTTTTTCTTCTGGAAGATCGAAGCTGGACCAGAAGACCAGCATCACGACTTTGCCCTTGTATTGGGCTAGATTCACTGGGGCACCCGAGCTATCGATTCCTGAGATAATGGGTGCAGGGCTTCCTTTACTCAGGTTTTTAAGACGATGCACCATTTCCATAGATATCTCACCAACGTTTGTCCCACCCACTATTTCATCCTTGGAATGAATGATCGCTTGTTTCACCAGCGATAGCATACGGGCATTATTCATGGCTGAATCACCCATCTCGCTGAGGACGATCGCAAGTGAAATGGCGGCGATTCCCTTTTGCTTGGGGTCTTTGATTATCTTATATGCTTTCTCGATGAAGAGCTTCTTTACTATTATCGTCTGCTGAGAAACGGCCACATTATAGCAGAAATTTCCTAAATCAGGAGCCCCCATGTGAAATTTATTTGCATAGTCCATGATAAAAACTAGATCCTTCTCTTCCAATGGCGTATTCTCCATTAACCAGCCTGCATACTTCAGCGCCCATGGCTTTTTCAGCTCAACTCCTACGACCTTGATCATCCGCGATTTATAAGCTTCTATCTTCGGTTTTTTTGCTACTATTTGACGCATCATATCCATTGATTGCGCCCCTGCTAGCTCAGTTTGCCATGCATTCATCAGTGTCTTATGCTCCTGCACGATGGCTTCTGCCTGTGCTGGAGTGCCTGCCTGTGCAGAGAGTGTTGCGAAAATAGAAAGCCAGATGATCTGAAAGTATTTCATGCCCATGTCGGTGAATTTAGCTACAGATTCAATAATGACAAGCATTCAGAACAGAAATGTAACTCTGCATATTCACATTCATCATCAGTTAATTCAGATCGGTTATAGTAATAAATTATCTTGCATAAATGCAGCTAATAGCTTACGCATCTCGCATCTAACCTGTTTTTCACTAATGAGAATGATTCTTAATAAGGCTATATCCTTTCTACTGCTATGCCTCACAGCGCAAGCTACGGAGGAGATTACTATTTATTCATACCGTCACTACGAGGCTGATCAGATGTTGTATAAGCAGTTTACTGCTGAGACTGGCATCAAGGTCAACACGGTGAAGGCGAAAGCTGATGCCTTGATCGCCCGCATCAAGGCTGAAGGAGACAAGAGCCCCGCAGATCTCTTCATCGCCGCTGACGTGGGGAGACTGGTGAAAGCACGTGAAGAAGGAATACTTCAGCCAGCCACCAGTGAGCTATTAGTTCAGCAGGTGCCTGAGGCGCTACGCGATAGTGAGTATTTCTGGACCGGATTTACGGTACGTGCACGCGTCATCGCCTACGCTAAGGAGCGCGTGAAGGCTGGTGAGATTACTAGCTACGAGGATCTAACTAAACCCGAGTGGAAAGGCAGAGTCATCGCCCGTTCATCGTCTAACATTTATAACCAATCACTCATGGCATCCTTCATCGCAAACCATGGTGAGCAGAAGGCATATCTCTGGGCGAGAGGAGTGCGTAAGAACATGGCGCGTGAGCCGGAAGGCAGTGACCGCGACCAGATGCGTGCTGTAGCTGCTGGGATAGCAGACGTTTGTATCGTAAATACCTATTACGTGGGACTGCTAGCTAACTCTAAAGATGAGAAAGACCACGAGGTAGCGAAGAAGCTGGCTATCTGTTTCCCTAATCAAGACGGTGTGGGTACGCATATTAACATCAGTGGTGGTGGAGTCTGCAAGCACGCACCTAATAAAGCAAATGCGATCAAACTGCTAGAATTCCTTACCTCAGCAAAAGCGCAAGCGATATTCTCTGAGGCAACTAGTGAGTATCCACTCATCCGTGAGAATGCTACCTCTGAGCTGTTAAAAGGATGGGGACCATTCAAGGCTGATCCGATCAAGCTAGATGTCATTGGCAAACACCGTAAAGCGGCCGCTAAGGCATTCTTAAAGGCGGGCTGGAAATAACCAATCCCCGTGCATCTCTTCACCCACAAAATGCTCAACAAACTCAGATCTCTTCCATGGGTTCTGAGCTTGCTGATCATCGCTTTTATAGCAGCTAGTCCACTGTTCTTCATTTATAAAGAAGTACAGCAGCCGGCTCAGGAAATGTGGGAATTCATCTCAGAGGAGATAGAGAACCCGGATAGTCTTACGGGAGAGAATGATCCGTCGCCACTGCAAGACTATGTGAAAGGCTCGCTCATTATGCTGGCTGGCGTGACCATACTAACGCTGATCATTGGAGTAGGCTGCGCTTGGTTAGTGAGTGCGTTTCGCTTCCGTGGACGAGCGCTGCTGTCGGTACTGCTCTGCCTCCCCATAGCGCTCCCCACCTACGTGATGGCGGTGATGTATAATGAACTATTAGAGACATCTAAATACTCACTTTTCCTCTGGGTAAGGGAGAGCTATTCCCCTGCTGCTGCTGCTGATTTCTCTATCTACTGGAAATTCACTCTCGCGATACTCGTGTTATCGTTTTCGTTTTACCCCTACGTTTTTATCGCTGCTAGAATGGCATTCAAGAGCCAATCCGCTGCATATTTGGAGAGTTCTCGTGTGCTTGGACGAGGCCTGAGCAGCACATTCCTTAAGATCTCCCTGCCGCTCGCTAGACCGAGCATCATCGCAGGACTAACTCTGGCCTTATTGGAAACGATGAATGAATTTGGCGCGATGAAAATACTGGGAATCGAGACGCTGACCACCGGGATCTTCTCTGCTTGGCTTGACTTTGATGAGCTGAATTCTGCGGTGAGGATATCAGCCGTAATGATGGTTCTTATCTTTATCTTACTGCTCTTCGAGCGCCTTCTCAGAGGGAGACGTAAATACCATGCGCACCGTTCCTCAGCTGCCGAGTTCCATGGCTTCACTCCGCGAAAGCTCACGACTACCTTCATCTGGATCGTCTGCCTAGGGGTAAGTTTCATGGCATTCATTCTGCCTGTGTCAAAGCTGGTGCAGCAGGCTGCATTAGCTTTACCTGATCGAGATTTACAGCCGTATTTGAGCTTAGTGATGAGTAGTTCTTGGCTCGCAGCGAGAGCGTGTTTTCTTATCATAATTGCTGCAGTCTTACTGGCCTACACCGCACGGATCATCCCGAAGTGGTGGGTTCATCTGGGCACAAAGATAAGTTTACTAGGCTACGCCATCCCCGGAGCTATTCTGGGAGTAGTGCTTCTCTCGGTGAAGGGCAGCCTGCACCACTCAGCGGATGATCTCGCTCAGTGGATATTTCACAGTACTTTAACCGGTCTGATCATCGCCTATGCGATCCGATTTCTCGCGGTGGGCTACAATCCGATTGAAGCTGGATTTAAAAAGATAAATCCAAATCTAGATGAGGCGTCTAGGTCTCTGGGGAAAAACAGGCTATCCACATTATTCCGGATTCATCTCCCGCTACTACGTCATTCATTTCTGGCAGCGGCGGTCATCTTGTTTGTGGATGTGATGAAGGAACTGCCTCTAACATTGATCTTAGGCCCCTCTAATAACGATACATTGGCTACTAAAACTTACGGACTCTTTGCTGCTGAGGAACGGATTCCAGAGGGATCTATCCCAGCATTAATTCTGGTGATCACATCACTGCTTGGATTACTGATCCTCTCCACTATTTTCAATAAAAAACGATCATAATACAATGGACACGACTCTAACAGCTTCTAACATTTCTAAATCATTGGGCGGAAAACCTGTCCTCGATCATTTCTCACTCACACTTGGTGAGAGCGAAATCATCGCACTGCTGGGTAATAGCGGATGCGGGAAGACTACATTTCTACGTATTGTAGCTGGGCTAGAAACTCCGGATAACGGGTCCATCCTTATTTCTGGAAATAACATCACTCTGCAGGCAGCGGAGAAGCGTAACATTGGGTTCGTATTTCAGGACTTCGCGTTGTTTCCACATATGTCTGTTAGAAAAAACATCCTTTATGGACTGCACGGACTCGCTAGGTCTGAGCGAGCGGCAAGAGTGGATGAAGTGCTTCAGCTCACAGGGTTGGAGGAACTTGTTAAACAGTATCCACATCAGCTATCAGGTGGTCAGCAGCAGCGTGTAGCTCTAGCGCGAGCACTCGCTCCTAAGCCATCGCTAGTACTGCTAGATGAGCCATTTTCAAACTTGGACGCATCGCTAAGAAACGAGCTGCGCGGTAGAGTGCGCGAGATTTTAAAAGAATCCCACACACCTGCCATCATCGTCACTCATGATCAGGCGGATGCAGACGTAGTGGCTGACCGCGTGATCACGATGTGTTGAAGCGATGCTTCTGGGATCATAGAAGCTAGAAGCAAAAAGCCGCTCCCCGTTTCCGAGTAGCGACCATTGATTATTATGCCAGCGTGTGATTAGTAATGATTACTATTTCACGATCCTAGCAAGTAGGTCGTTCATGCGGTTCACCATGTTCTGTGGGTTCTCCATCATGCCCGCGGCTAACAGCGCGTTGTCTGTGAGCTGCTGAGTGACCATCGCAGCGAGTTCCACATCTGATTCTTTGAGAGTAGAAAGGTTCTTGATGACTTGGTGTCTAGGGTTCACTTCGAGGACTACTTTCAGCTCTGGTGCGTCTTGCCCCATCGCTTTCATCATGGCGCGCATCTGAGCATTTGGTGTGTCTTGAGGTGCTAGTGCAGCTACTGGGCTATCTACGAGGCGCTTGCCAGCTTCCACTTTCTCCACGCGTTCACCGAGAGTTTCAGCCATCCAGCCGGTGAGGGCTGTAAGGGATTCTTCATCGAGTGCTTCGCCTTCTGTGACGATATCATCTAGCTCGATGTCTGCGCGGTCTGCACTGACGAGCTTCTTGCCTTTGAACTCAGGCATGGTGTCGAATACGTATTGATCGACCGCATCTGTGAAGATAGCTACTTCGATCCCACGAGCCTTGAAGGCCTCTAGGTATGGGCCATTTTCGATCACATCGCGTGATGCTCCCACAATGAAATAGATCTCTTTCTGATCTTCTTTAGCGCGGTCTATGTATTCAGCGAATGAGGTGAGTTTACCAGAATCAGTCATGGTGGACTCGAACCTCAGCAGCGTAGCGAGTGACTCTTGGTGCTCGAAGCTAGTGGCGATTCCCTCTTTGAGGAAGCGGCTGAACTTAGCGAAGAACTCTTCATACTTCTCGGAGTCGTCCTTGGCTTGCTTTTCGAGGAATTTGAGGAATCTCTTAGTTATGAGCTTATTGAGCTTCTGGATGAGCGCACTGTCCTGCATGCTCTCACGTGAGATATTGAGTGGTAAGTCTTCGCTATCGATGACTCCCTTTAGGAAGCGCAGCCATTCTGGGAGGAGGTTCTTAGGCTTGGCATCGATGAGGACCTTGCGGCAGTAAAGTGAGACTCCAGCTTCCATTTGGCCCATCCCGAACTGCTCTTGGTTGTCCTGTGGGACGAAGAGTAGTGAGTTGATAGCGAGTGGTGCGTCTGCGCTAAAGTGCATGGTGTAGCGAGGCTCATCCCATGCGCCGGCTACGAACTTGTAGAACTCGGTGTAATCTTCGCTAGAAATATCGCTCTTAGACTTAAGCCAGAGAGCCTCCACCTTATTGACGGTTTCTCCGTTTAGCTTGATTGGGAATGAGACGAAGTTAGAGTATTTCTCAAGGATCGCTTTGATGCGGTCAGCCTTGGCGAATTCTTCCTGACCTTCTTTGAGCTTCAAGATCATGCGGCTACCGCGCGGTATGCCTGAGCTGTCCTCGATAGTGTATCCGGTAGAACCATCACTGGTCCAGACAAGATGCTCCCCTGCTTTTTCATCCCAGCTGTGAGTGTGGACCTCTACTTCATCAGCAGCCATAAAGGCACTGTAGAATCCTACTCCAAACTGCCCGATGACATCTGCGTTGTTCTCCCCTTTTTCCTTCAGCTGCTCAAGAAATGCTTTTGTTCCTGAGTGAGCAATCGTGCCTAGGTTCTGCTGAAGCTCCTCACGCGTCATTCCGATACCTGAGTCAGTGATAGT
>JBLHQF010000016.1:0-21347 GCA_047624885.1 Cryomorphaceae bacterium
GAAAAACCTTTGTCTCTACGAGCTAGATCATCGTGCTCTTGAGTGTGCTAAGATTAATCTAGCAAAATCTAATACCAACGAGAAAACCAAGATCGAGTATCACTGGACGGATGTGACTGAAGCGGTGCCGCACCAGCGCCCCTTCGACACCGTCATCATGAATCCACCCTTCCACGAAGCGCAGGACGCCTCATTCACACTGGGAAAAACATTTATCAAACAAGCGGCTAATATTCTCAAGCCAGGCGGCACTCTCTACTTAGTGGCGAACCTCCACCTCCCTTATGAAGAAACTCTATTAGAGAATTTTCGCTCACATCGACTGCTGAAAGAAGACAAGGGATTCAAGATATTTTTAGCGCGGAAGTAGCCGCTCACGCAGGAACTCTATTGCCCGAGTCACCGCATCTCTAGGACGTAAAAACGTCCCTATGTGCCCCCTTCCTTTGACCCAGTGGACTTCATGTTGTATATTTAATTCCGTAAGTCTCTGTTGCCATTTATCCACGTGTTGTCTAGGGACCAGCTTGTCTTTTGCTCCGTGGTAGATGAACACTGGGGGGAAATTTTCATCCACTCTATCCACAGGAGTAGCATCCCGATATTGATCTGGATCATCCTGCCACGGGTAGCCCATGAACTCCTGCACGAGGGGGAAATCTGGGTCTAGCCGCATAAAATGTGGTGTCCCACCAGCCACGACAGCTCTCAAGTCCACACCCTCTGGCATCTCACGCATCGCAGCTAGTTCCGCTAGATGCCCACCAGCTGAGTAACCGAAGAATGCCAAGCGCTGAATATCGATACCTAGTCGATCTTGACTAGCTTTTAACCATTTCACCGACTCTAATAGATCCTCAACAGGCGCGGGGAAATGGTAATCAGGAGCGAGCCGATAAGCCACATTGAAGACTGCGAAGCCAGCCCGGACTAGCTGATCCACTTTCCTCACCATGTGATAACGGTTATCATTATCTGCCCAGCCTCCGCCATGAACAAGGAGGACAACAGGGATATATCCCTCTATATCAGGTCTATAAAAATCTCCATGAACTTCTTCTGGCCAGTTATCAGGAGTGTAAACGAGATCACGTTCGACTGTAAAATTTCTCTTCTTCCCTCGGCTCTCGGCTATTCCATTCAGGCAGATTAGTGATCTAACAATTGTACGATACATTAACTCCACCCTAAAAAATAACGATTTAACTATTCGCAAATATCCCTTTGACTTTGCGATATGCCTTCTGAACCGCACCGAGGGTTTTCATCGTTTTATGGTTGTAGTTCTCACTTGAGGTCACAATTAGTGCACGGCAACCGCTAGGCGATATGTGCGTACCATGGTGAGTCCCTGCATCTGCTCGGAAGAAGTCTCCAGCATTGAGCAGCAGGCCATCTGCTTCCAGATCACCTTCTAAAATATAGGCCATTTCCACTCCGTGGTGTTCATGCTCTGGAAATCCAGTACCGGGCTGGACTTCTATCATCGACATGACAAATCCATCTTGTTTTCTAGCGGAAAGTTCCAGCCATTTAGCTCCTCCTTTTACCGGAAGGTTGATCCATTCTTGGTCTTCCTGACGGATCAATTTAACGCCGTCATCATGCGTGGATATATCAACTTTTGCTATCAGTTGGTCTTTGAGCTTAGCCGAGATTTCTATTTGTGAACGCCCCACTCCACTCATGGAGATATCCGCACACAGATCTATCATCTCAGTAAATATGTTCTTCTCACCATCGCTGGACGTCAGAATCCATGCATCGTAGATCACTTGATGCTCTGCGTCTAAGCCTTCGTTAGCAAACTGAATTGCCAAATCTTGTATCTGTTCTTTTTCCATGATCAGTTCAGTTTAGTTAAATTTATTGGGAGAGTCATTGTTAAGATATTCTTTCAGCTTCAGTAGTCCGCGTCTAATGCGAGCTTTCACTGTCCCCAGTGGGGTTTCGAGTTTTTCTGCTGCTTCTTGTTGGGTGTAACCTTGGTAGAATACCAGTTCTATAGCTTGTCGCTGGTCGGCACTGAGTTCATTAAATCCTTCTAGTAGCTGCTCATCATCAGTGCTAGATTCCACTGTCTTAGTGATTGGTTCACCAATCATAGAATCCCTCAGAACATTCATTCCCGCGGATCGGCGCACCAGCTTACGGTAGCGGTCATAAGCTTTATTTTTAGCAATAGTCACCATCCAACTAGTAGGCTTACCTAGATGTGGTTGATACATTCCAGCCTTATTCCATATAGCCAGAAAGCTATCTTGGAGGATATCTTCAGACTCACCTTTATCTTTTAGAATGGCAAAGATCACTGTCATGAGCAACCCAGCATGAGCCTCGTAAAGGTCACTGAGTGCCTTAACATCTTGTTTCGCAACTCGCGCAAGCAGCAACTTAGCATCCACAACTTGGGGGTCTGAGTCGGCAACTACTTTAGATTCTAATTTTTTCGGTAACATGTGAATACGCTTGTCATTTAACCAGTCATGCCAGCCTAATCGATATAATATCGGCGTTGCAAAGATTGAAGGTGCTATTGAGGTAGTCATCAACCATAAAACGATTTATTTCTAGAATTGGATGCATGATAAATAATTTCTATCATCATTTTTTATTCACAGCAGGTTAAGGTCATCACCGAGGAAGCCGCCTTGTTGCATTTTCTTTCTAAAATCAGCTGCCACCTGATGATGTGCCGCTAGCTTTTCACCACCCATTTTCACTAAATGGCTGACCATCATTTTCATCCTATACTGACTTGAGAAGAAGTCTCGGTAGTCATCGATGAAACTCCAGAACAGCGCGTCCCATATCTCGCACCATGGGCCAGACTTATAATCAGACATCTTTCTTAGGTAGTTTGATCCACTCACGTAGGGTTTCGTCACCAACAGCCCACCATCGCTAAACTGGCTCATCCCATAAACATTCGGCACCATCACCCAGTCGTAGGCATCGACAAACATTTCTGAGAACCAGCGGAAAACATCGTCTGGCTTCACTCTCAGCAGTAGAAAGAAATTACCTAATACCATGAGCCGCTCGATGTGGTGAGCGTAGCCATCTTGCTTCACTTTGTCTAACACATCATCCACGATGGGAATGCCTGTTTTATTATTGTAAATTGACGCTGGCATTCCGTCTTCAAGCTTCCAGTAATTCTGAGTGCGCAGGTATCTGCCGTGCTTCTCATACATGATCGCCATGTATTCTCTCCAGCCGATAATCTGTCTGATGAAGCCTTCAAGATTATTGAGCTCCACCTCATTTTCCTGACCTATCTCCAGAGCTCTATCCACTACCTGCTGCGGAGTAAGTAGCCCTGTATTGAGCATCGGAGTGAGAACTGAGTGGTAGAGAAATTTACTCCTGTGAGTCAGTGCGTCCTCGTAGGTTCCAAATGATGAGAACCGCTTTTGCAAGAATTCATCTAGCCACTTTTGCGCGCTCGCGTGGGAGATAGGATAGATAAAGTCATCATAGCCGCCAAAGACCAAAGCCTTTTTCTCAGTGAGCTCAGCAGATGACTTAGCGATCATTTTTTTCTCTCGCTGTGTCTGTATTACTTCAGGATCAGCTGGTGGAGCCGCCTTTAATGGGAATTTCTTACGGTTCTCATCATCATAGCTCCAGCGCCCACCCTCAGGCTTATTGTCGTCATCTACCAAGACACCCATCCGCTTTCGCTGAGCCTCATAAAATGTTTTCATGAAGGGTTTTTTCTTACCTTCGAAGAACTGCTTACCCCACTCGCTCGGCGTGACAAATGCCGGAGTCTCTAGCTCGGTAAAAGTGATGCTCTTTTTATCACAATACCCTCTAAGTCTTCTGCTCAAAAAATCATCAACTAGTCGGCAAACTACTATTTCCGTCACGTCTGTTAGATCAAGCCGAGAATAATCATCCGTTATTTCTAGCTCATACTTCTCAGCATATACCGCCATCGATGCCTTATGAAGTAACAATTTCTTAGCATGTGGGATCAGCGGCCATTCACTATCGCCACCAAGTATCAGAGAATCAGCAACTAGGAACACCCGCTCTGCGAAATCCTGGACAGGGTGGTTTTTAAATAACTGATGCGGGAAAATGAGTCCAAGTTTCATGATGTTTTTCTAGTTTTCCAGCCACTCACTAAGCGCTTGAGCATCTGGGGGAAAATGATGAGATGCATCGGGTAAACGACATACCAATAAATTCTACCTATCAAGCCCTTGGGTCTGAAAGTTGCTGTTTGATGGAGAGAGCCTTTCACTATCTCATATTCTAGCCAGGCTTCTCCGGGGAGCTTCATTTCCGCGAAGAGGATCAGCCGGCCTCGGTCTCGATCCGCTAGGATGACTCTCCAGAAATCTAGTGCATCGCCATTGCTAAGCTCAGTAGGATGTCGCCTGCCTCGGCGCATTCCTGTGCCGCCTAACATTTTATCCATTGAGCCCCGGATCTGCCAAGCCCACTGCATCGAGGGCCAACCTGCTTTACCACCAAGACTCCAAACGGCATCGATACATTCAGTTTTCTCAACGACGATTTCACGTGAGCGCCGGTCCTTGAAGACACCATGCTCAGGCACATTCACATTAGCAAGCTGCTCATGGCTGAGTGATCCACTCACGAGCGAGTCATACCAAGTAGATGACACTAGGTTCTGAGCTATTTTAGAGAAGGCCTTCTCGATGGCTTCATCGTAAGTGAGGAGTTCCTGTGGGATGACTCTGGTGATACGGTCATCATTACAGACCGTCTTCATGCTCAGACTATCAATGAGGTTTCTAGCTAGGAAATAATTAGTTGCAGTGAATATCCGTAGCCAATGAGACGATAACTTAGGACTAAAGTATGGCACCGGGATAATCCATCTTTTCAACCCACGGATCTTAGCATATTTACCTAGCATATCACCATAGCTGAGCTGCTCGGGACCACCTACATCATAGTCTTCCCCCCTGCATTCATCGTTTTCGATGACTCCTACTAGATAATAAATGATATTTCTTATCGCGATAGGCTGACATTCAGTGAGCACCCATTTAGGCGTGATCATGATGGGCAGCTTCTCTACTAGATCACGGATGATTTCAAAGCTAGCACTGCCGCTTCCTACAATGATTGATGCCCTCAACGTGGTTAACGCAATACTGTTTGATTGCAGTATATTATGTACTTTTTCCCTAGATTCGAGATGATTAGAGAGTTCTATATTATCTACATTCTTGGGCAGCAACGCGCCTAAATAAATGATCTGCTGACATCCTGTGGGCTTGATCCATGAGACAAAATGAACCGCACACTGGGTCTCCGCATGCATGAAGTCTCCCTCTGTGCTCATGGAGTGAAGTAGGTAGTAGGCGGCATCTACTTTCTCAGTAATCTCTGGTAGCTCAGAAGAACTAAAATCCGCCTCAATAATCCGTAGCTGATCGCCCAGCGACTCCACTAGGTCCTCTCTGAGTCTGTTTTTGTTTCTAACTACCGCCAGTATTCGATAGCCCCGCTCGCCAAGTGCATGAATCAGCCTAGTGCCAATGTATCCATTGGCTCCAGTGACTAATACAGTCTTTCTGCTCTGCTCATTCATATTTCTAGTATTGCATTATCTTAACGCGCTCATGCCACCATCTACTTTAAAAATCTGACCAGTCACGAACGCCGCGTCATCGCTCACGAGATAATTTACCAAACTCGCTACACCAGATGCCGTGCCTACGGATTTCAGCGGATGACGTGCTGCGGAGGCTTCACGCTTGGCATCGGAATTTAATAACATGGAGGCTAATGGAGTATCTGTCAAAGATGGAGCAATGGCATTCACCCTGATACCAGCTGGTGCTAGCTCGCTGGCTAGGCTGAGGGTCAGCCCCTCTACCGCCGCCTTTGCCATGCTAATAGAGGCGTGAAATGCTAAGCCAGTCTGCGCTGCTACGGATGAGAACATCACCACAGAAGCACCACCCGCGGACTGTGATTTCTTCAGCGAAGGAAGGGCAGCCTGGATTATCCTAGCTGCACCGAAGGCATTCACCTCCATGTCATTTCTCATCAACTGGCTGTCAGTCCTGTGAAAAGGTTTCAGCTGGATCGTCCCCGGACAGTAAACCACAGCGTCTAACACTTCTGGCATCTCTAACTCATTCTCATTTCCTAATAGTGCATCATAAAACTGCCTGTTAGCCACAGGCTTGTCTATCTCTTCATGCTTTCTAAGAGCGAGGTGCACATTGTAGCCTGATGCTAGAAATTGATCTAACACCTCTGCACCTATCCCACTGTTGCCACCTATGATTAATATAGTTTTAGTCTGACTCATAATACCGTCACCCTAAACCATGATGAGTCAGTAGTTCAATCATATAATTACCATTTTTTCAGAAAGTTCTGAAATATTAGTGTCATGATCCATCATCCAGTTTAGTAGATTTTTTAGTACATTTCCTGAGCATCATGAATCCGGTGATTCCTGAGAGTATCGATCCTGCAAGAATTCCTAGTCTTGCTTCTGCATTAAACACTGGCGCTCCTGATCCCTCGAACGCGAGTGAGGCGATGAATAAACTCATGGTGAATCCTACTCCACATAGGCAGGCAAGGCCATAGAGCTGTGTCCAGGTAACTCCCTTAGGAACCTTCGCCCAGCCACATTTAATAGTGACATAACAGAGACCAAATACACCAATCTGCTTCCCTAAGAATAACCCAAGTCCAATCCCCAGCGGGATAGGTCTCATCAGTGCTTCTAGGGAGATCCCAGCCAGCGGAACACCTGCATTTGCGAATGCGAATACTGGCAAGATGAAGAAGGCTACCCAACCGTGAAGGAAGTGCTCCATCTTCTCCGCCGCGGCATGTTCTCCTTTCGGACGCGCTGGAATGAAAGCCGCTAGCGCCACACCTGCTAAGGTAGCGTGAACACCAGACTTAAGCACACTCACCCATAAGACTAAACCGAGTAATAGATAGGGCGCGATGGATTTAACTCCCAATTTATTCATCATGAATAGCAACACCATTGTGATGCCAGATACCACCAAAGCCATGATTGAAAGCTGGCTCGTATAGAAAATTGCAATAATAACGATCGCTGCCAAGTCATCAATCACCGCAATAGAGGTAAGCAAGATCTTCAATGCCACGGGCACCCGACTCCCTAACAACGCGAGTATCCCGAGCGCGAACGCAATGTCCGTAGCTGCTGGGATTGCCCAGCCATTAAGAGCTGCCGGATTATCCATATTAAATAACACATAGATCGCTGCGGGCACACATAACCCACCAAATGCCGCTGCTAGTGGCAACGTCATTTTCTTCCATTCGGAAAGCTCACCATAGAGAACTTCTCGCTTCAGCTCTAGGCCTACTAGCAGGAAGAAGATAGCCATAAGCCCATCGTTGATCCACAGCAATAACGGCTTATGGATCACTAAATCACCGATCAATACCTTTGCTGGTGTTTCTAATAATGCAGGATACCAGGCGGCTCCCGTGTTGCTCACGATCAATGCTAATAATGTGGCGATCATGAGCAGCACTCCCCCGCTTGCTTCATGTTTAATGAGCGCTGGTATTCTAGTTGCCCAGCTTTGGTTCTGATTGGTGGTCATATTGGTTTCTTATTTATTCTTCTATCGTTTGATTTGGTCTAGCTTGCTGAGGCCATATTGGACTGATCCACATACGCAGGTCTGTATCTAAGTAGACAGCCAACACCCCCTAATCGTTTTAATTTGTCGCTATCCTTAACTGTTTCAATTTCTGCATCAGACTTGACGGCTAGTCTCACTAGCTCCTCTCTCGCATCATTACTATAGTCCTGATCAATAATCAGCACATCCGCATAACCATGTTCTAGCGCCTGACGAGCGGCAGGCTCACCAGCAACTCCCAACCCCTGCTTCATCAGCGCTGATTCCAGATCCTCTACCTGATCATGGCTCTCTTCACATTCTTTCGCCACGAAGGAATTGATCGCCTCTACTAGGATGGGATCCAGTCCCGCTTTGGGGTTTACAGTCAATGTATCCACTAGCATCACCTGCAGCCTAGGTGGTAATGCACTCGTAAATGCACTCACCATCTTAGGGCTACCAGCCACGATTAGGCTTTTGTGCCCAGCCTTAGCCATTAGCTCATCTAGCACCTCTATCTTGCCCTGGATGAACTTCTGCTTCCTATCCTGCTTATGGTTTATATAGCGCTCACGCGTCCATTCCCTGCCGATCTTCTCTCTAAGTTCAGGACGTTCTGTGAGTAATTCACTAGTCACTGCCCCAGCCGTTGTCTCGAAGATCCGAGCTTCCCGGCTAGTCAGAGTGACCACCACAAAGCGGTGATAGGTATCTAACGTTTCCACGATAGGATAAATGTGCGGCAGTTCATCCACCACCAGCTTCGTCTCCAACTTGATCCCTACAGGAAACGCATACAAGAGTGGCAACTCTCCGACTCTGCAGTAGATAACAGCCCCTTTTGCACTCGGCAAGGGCGTTTCTAGTAGAAACTTTTTCATGTTTTCGAGCGCTTCATCGAAACATTTTTTTTGGATACCGCTCAGAGTTCGGCCCACCTCTGTGGCCTGCTGCTCCATTTCTTCAGCCGCCTTCTGGTGCGGCTGGTTTAGATTCACTACACAAGTGATCACTGGACTCACGGTCAACTCCACCTCAGCGAGGCGAACCATCATTTCTTTTATACTCTCAATTTTCATATGTTTTTCTTGGGGTTCGTTTTTTCTTGTCGGTTGATTCTTACTATGGGAATAATAAAACATGATAAACGTAACGCGCAACATAAAACGTGACTTTTTTTTCATGTTTTAAATTTCACCCTAACAAATCACATGGATTCAGCAAATAAAGAGCAAACAAAACAAGCCAGCACATCGAGTAACTGGGCATTTCTTACTAATCACCTGCATGTCATCCTCTGCCTGCACCGGAAAGAAGAAACCACAGTAAGAAACCTAGCTATACGCATAGGCATCACCGAACGATCCGTTCAGCGTATCCTAAACGAACTAGTAGACTCTGAGGTCATCACCCGCGAACGAGATGGCAGACGGAATATTTATAAAATAGATTATGAATATCGCCTCAGGCACCAGCTAGAGAGAAATCATAGCATCGGGGAATTACTTGAATTATTAAAAGAGTAGGTAAATGACAGCTAAGAAAGAGGAGCTTTCCAAGGCGGCAGAGTGGCTCAAGCGCTATCAAATAAGCATGGAGAGGTAGCTCCTCTTAAAAAAGAGCTACAATACTTACTTGAAGGCATCTGGATTTATAGTAGTTTCGTTCTAAAACAAAATGATGACCACTGAGCAGAAAAAACAGTCAAAATTGAAAGCTATTATCCCCTGGTTGGGGTGGCTGGGGTTCGCCCTATCTATTGGAATTTTCTGCGTCGCTGGTTGTAGCCAAAACAACATGATGAACGAACAAGCTAGCTCCTACCATAAAGCGAAATCTACCGCTCTCTCGCAAGCCGCAACCCTCACCGAGGCTGAAGCTGACAAGGCACTAGACCGCTTTGGGGGCTTCCTTGAAGGAATCGGTTCAGAGGAATTTATCGAGAATGAAATTGCCAATGTTTATGCTGACAATGCCTACCTCAATGACACCCTAAAGACGCTGACCAACAGAGAAGAAGTCAAACAACACTTCATCAAAACTTCAAAAACAATGACCACGTATTCTCTAGAAATAGAGGACATCATGAGTTCTGAGCAAGGTTATTACGTAAGATGGACGATGAAATTCAGCGCTCCGAAACTCGCTAACGGTGACGAAATCATCTCGATAGGTATGTCTCATGTGATTTTTGATAAAGAAGGAAAAGTGCTGCTTCATCAAGATTTCTGGGACTCTTCGACTGGGCTATTTGAGCATATCCCTGTTCTCGGTGGTGGGATTCGCATGGTGAAAAAACGCCTCTAATAGCTCATTATGGAAAAGGAGAATCAAGCCAAGCCAAATACAGCTGCAAGGCTCAAAGACATGCTGGGGCACTGGCTGGATTCCGACTACAAACGCATCGAGAACCCAAAGTCTCTCGAAGAAAAAGTGGATTGGGAGCGTTGCATTCCCTTCATCATCTTACATCTAGGTCTTGTGCTACTTATTTGGGTAGACTGGAGTCCTACAGCAGTGATCGCGGCCATCGTGCTTTACGTTTTAAGAATGTTTGCCATCACGGGATTCTATCACCGCTACTTTTCTCATCGCACCTTTAAAGCAAGCAGAACCATGCAGTTTATCATCGCGGTATGGGGAAATACAGCCATGCAGCGTGGCGCACTTTGGTGGGCGGCGAACCACCGCCACCATCACAAGCACTCCGACACCGAGGAGGACCTCCACTCACCGGGCGTGCAGGGATTCTGGTGGTCTCATATCGGCTGGATTACCTGCAAACGAAATTTCCCCACTGACTACAGCCAAATCAAGGACCTCGCGAAGTATCCTGAGCTAGTATTTCTGAATCGCTTCGATCAGCTCGTCCCTTATCTTTATGGCGCGGCGATGTACGGCATCGGTTACTTTCTAGAAATGGTCTATCCATCGCTGGGTGTGACAGCTGCACAGTTCTTCGTATGGACATTCTTTGTCAGCACAGTAGTGCTATTGCATGGCACACTGATGATCAACTCGATGGCGCATGTTTGGGGCAAACAGAGATACAAGACCGATGATGACAGTAAAAACAGTGCCTTACTTGCTCTCATTACTCTTGGCGAAGGCTGGCATAATAACCATCATCGCTACCCACACAGCACTCGACAGGGATTCAGGTGGTGGGAATTTGACATCACTTATTATGGACTGAAAATCATGTCCTGGATGGGTCTGATAAAAAACCTACGTAAGGTTCCCAAAGAGCTTATAGAAGACAGTAAAAAATAAATACCCACTATGAATTCAAAGTCTCAAAGCGCTAGGAATAAACCTACCATCGCCATTATAGGCCTTGGTATTTCTGGTTTAGGTTGCGCGCATTTCCTCAAGGATCATGGCGAGCTTACACTCTATGAAGCAAATGACTACATTGGCGGACACACCAATACAGTCACAGTGAAGGAGGGTAAAAAAGACATCCCTATCGACACCGGCTTCATGGTTTACAATGAGGAAACTTACCCTCATTTGACGCGGCTATTTGCAACGCTAGGAGTAGAGACTAAGAAAACTTCGATGTCTTTCTCTGTGAATCATATCCCCGATGGATTAGAATTTAATGGTGGCACCCTGAATGAGATTTTTGGCCAACGGAAAAATATCTTCAATTTAAAATTCTGGAAGATGCTACTCAAAATAAAGAGCTTCAATACCGATGCCCTAGAAGACATAGAAAACGAAGATCTGCATCACCTCACACTCCGCGAATATGTAGAACACCGTGGATACGGTGAAAATTTCCTACGCTGGTATCTTGTACCGATGGCATCTGCTGTCTGGTCAAGTCCGCCAGAAAAGATAGAGCAGTTCCCCGCCATCACGCTAATGAGGTTCTGGAAAAACCATGGCTTCCTCGCAGTGGAAAAACGCAAGCAATGGCGCACCGTCTGTGGTGGAGCGAAATGCTATGTGGAAAAGCTCATCGAGCCATTTCATGATCGTATTCAGATCAATAATCCAGTGAATTCCGTGAGGAGGACAGCTGAGGGTGTCGAAGTCACTTCTGAGAACGGGACTCAGGTTTTCGACCAAGTGATCCTAGCGACTCATGCCGATGACTCACTCCGGCTGCTCGCAGACCCTACCGCCACAGAATCAGAGATTTTGTCCGCGTTCCAATACCAGCCAAACACAGCAGTGATGCACACGGACACCAGCGTGATGCCTAAGAACAGACCTTGCTGGGCATCCTGGAATTATGAAATAGGAAATTCGTATGATGGGCTTAGGAGCTCGACTCATTACTGGATGAATTCTCTGCAAGGAGTCTCTGAGAATGAGCAGTATTTCGTCACAATCAACCCTCAGAGACCGCCGAACCATGTGATCAAGACGATCGAGTATGACCACCCGCTTTTTAATCTGGATGCGATCTCTGCGCAGAAAGAAATCCCTCGCCTGCATGAGCAGGGAAAAGAGGCAACCAGTACCTTTTTCTGCGGAGCATGGCAGCGCTATGGGTTTCATGAAGATGGACTGCTTTCTGCAGTTACGCTCTGCGAAACCTTACTAGGAAGGGATGTCTGGAAATGAACTCGTCACTCTACCAGTGCACCATTTTCCACAAGCGCCTAAAACCCGTTGAACGGCAGTTTGCCTACTCCGTGTTCATGATGTCCATCGATCTAGATGAGCTAGATTCACTATCTAAGAAGCACTGGTTGTTCAGCAGAAACCGCTGGAATATCTACTCTATACGGGATGCTGATTACCTCGAACTAGGTTCTGATAAAACCATCAAACAAAAGCTGTTAGACTTTCTTTCTACACAAAAATTTGACCTGACTAGAATATCCCGATGCTTACTCCAGACCTTCCCTCGCATCTTCGGCTATCAGTTCAACCCTGTGTCATTCTATTATATCGAAGATGTGGCTGGAGTAGTCATCGCAACGGTGGCTGAAGTGGGTAATACATTTAATGAAAAGAAGTTATTCCTTATCGATCAGAAGGATAAACGCGGATGGTTCCGGTTAAAGACCGTAAAGGATTTCTACGTTTCCCCATTTTCTATGGTGGATGACCACTTCGACTTCCAGATAGGACCTAGAAATGAAAAGTGGTCGGTCAATATCAATGATGAAAATGTTGAAGGAATCGTCCTAGTGAGCACCATCCGTGGTCACCAAAAATCATTCAGCTCTCTGCGGCTCAGTTGGTACATCATTAGGTATCCTCTGCTAACTCTTCGCGTTATAATCCTAATCCACTGGCATGCTTTGCTGATGTGGTTTCGTAAATTCCCTATCTCTAACAAATCAGCCACAGCTGCTGGTCAGACCAATGTGCTGCGCCCCCATAAAAGTCTAACAAAAAAGTAATCATGTCCGATCCAGTTACAAGCACCCTCGAAGTCACCAAGCCAATCAAGTATGTCTGGCAGCAGAAAGTCATCCACAAACTCTTCTCCAGTATGCCTAAAGGCGGACTATTGCTGCGCTACAGTGATGGAACAGAGCAGCAATACGGCGCTAAAAATCACAAAATACAGGCTGAGATTCACCTCAACGACGACAACGAATTCTTCAGACGCAGTGTGGCCTATGGTAATGTGGGACTGGGGGAAGCCTACATGGAAAAGATCTGGGACACACCAGACATCAAGGCTGTCATCACCTGGTTTATCCGTAACATGCATGCGAAAATGGGAATGAATGCATCTTCTAACAAGCTAAAGGCGGTGAATAAGATGAAGTTCTTTAATAAGCTCTTCCATATCGCCCGCGCTAACACCATCCGCACTAGTAAGAAAAACATCTCTGAGCATTACGATCTAGGAAATGATTTCTATAAGCTGTTCCTCGATCCATCGATGACTTATTCGAGTGGTATTTTCACTAAAGAAGACACGACGTTAGAGGATGCCCAGTTTGCTAAATATGATGCACTTTGTAAGAAGCTACAGCTCAAAGAAGGCGATGAAGTCCTAGAAATAGGCTGTGGCTGGGGCGGCTTCGCCTGTCACGCGGCGGCTCATTATGGTTGCAAGGTCACTGGAGTAACCATCTCACAGGAACAACTAAACTATGGGCACCAGCGTGCTAAAGACGCCGGATTAGAAACCCAAATCGACCTAAGACTGCAAGACTACCGCGAGATCACTGGGAAATTTGATCATATCGTCTCCATCGAGATGCTTGAGGCTGTCGGTGATAAATTTCTGCCTGGATACTTTAAGAAATGTAACGAACTACTCAAGCCAGATGGCGCACTAGGAATCCAGATCATCACAGTTCCCGATAGCCGCTACGATGAACTCAAGCGCGGCGTAGACTTCATCCAGCGCCATATTTTCCCAGGCTCGCTCTTACTATCACTAGGACGTATCAGCCAAGTCATGAAGCAAACCGGCGAGCTTACCACCTTCCAGATTGATGATATGGGACTGGACTATGCGCGAACGCTGGCTGAATGGCATGACCGCTTCAACGCAGAACTTCCGGCCGTAAAAGCACAAGGATTTGACGATACCTTCATCCGCAAATGGAACTACTACCTAAAATACTGTGAAGCCGCCTTTGCCACCAGAAATATCAGCGTGGTACAGGCGATCTACACTAAACCGAACAACGAAAAACTTACCCCTGTTAGGTAAAGACGGTAGCGTGGGCGTCCCACCCGGATCAACCCAAGCACTCAACCCAAGCACTTAACCCAAGCACTTAACCCAAGCACTTAACCCAAGCACTTAACCCAAGCACTTAACCCAAGCACTTAACCCAAGATCAAACACTCCTATTCTTCGACTCACTCTCTTTGAGAGTAGCTCGTAGCGGGCATGATGCCCACTCTCCCGTCCTAAAAATAACCCCTATTTTGACCCAAGAACAAACAGTTCAGGCACCAGAAAGCAAGCTCTCCAGGTTATGGAAAAAGTTTGTGGTGAAGCCAATCAAGCAGCAACTCACACGCGGAGTGACTGTAGAAAAAATAGCGCTCTCAATGGCCATTTCTCCAGTGATCTCCGCCTTCCCTGTCCTTGGCACTACTAACATGCTTAGTGTTCTTGTCGGGTCTATCTTACGGTTAAACCTTCCGTTTCTACTACTTTTCAAGAGTCTCTTTTACCCACTCCATCTCGGTCTAATACTGGTTTTCATCCGCATCGGCGAATCGCTCAATGGAGCACCACACATTCCATTCAGTATTCCTCAGCTACTCGTAAAATTCAAAGATGACCCACTGCAGTTTACCCAGGACTTCGGCATGACCGCGCTCTATGGCATTGAGGCCTGGGCACTCATCGCTCCATGGTTCGCTATCCCACTCTACTTCATCTTCCATTACCTGTTGAAGAAATACACTAATAGGAACCTTAGTAAATCTTCCGCATGAATGTCTTGATCCTTACATTTTTGGTTCTCACAATAATTTTTGTGATTGGATGGGTAGCTTCTCTTAAGATAAAGAATGCGAGTATCGTGGATGCGATGTGGGCACTTAGCCTAGGTATACCAGTGTTCATCTATGTCTCTTCTCACCATGGAAGTAACAGCAGAAATATTATCCTACTAAGCATGGCACTAATCTGGTCACTAAGGCTAGGCATCCATCTCTCTAGACGCATCCATGCACATCACCCAGATGAAGACTCACGTTATAAAATCCTTCGAGTACAATGGAAAGAGAACGCTAACAGAAACTTCCTGATCATCTTCCTCATCAACTCGACATTAGTTTTCTTACTATCGCTCCCCTTCTACTTCTCCTCTCAGTTAGACGCTCCGGTTCAGCTATCAGAATGGATAGGCCTGGCCATCTTCAGTATCGGACTTATCGGTGAAAGCATGGCGGATCAGCAGCTAGCTAAATTTAGAAAACAACGTGGTAGGGGTAAGATCTGTAATATCGGATTATGGAACTACAGCCGTCATCCTAACTACTTTTTTGAAGCCGTTATATGGGTAGGTATCTATCTGTTTTGCGCCGCCTCCCCAGGCGGTATTTTCACCGTTCACGCACCACTGATAATGATTTTCCTGCTCACGAAAGTCACTGGCATTCCACCTACAGAGAGCTCGCTTCTAAAAAGCAGAGGTGAAGCTTACAAAGAATATCAACAAACGACCAGTGCCTTTATACCTTGGTTCAAAAACAAAAAGAAAACATCATGAAATTAGATATTAACGATTGGCTAGAAAACGACCGCATTCCAGACTCACTGATCCGTTTCGGTATCCGCAAACGACTCTTGAAAACTCTGGAAAAAGTCCGTCCTGAAAACTGCGAGGACCGTCAGGCGGCACTCATCGACCACATCAACGACCTCAAAAGCAGCCCGCTAGCCATCGCTACCGATGAAGCCAACGAACAACACTACGAACTCCCAACAGTATTCTTCCAAGGCTGTCTGGGGCCACATTTGAAATACAGCTCAGGCTACTGGAAAGACGGAGAAACCAGCAACGACATCGAAGCCTCAGAGGCGCGCATGCTAAAACTTACCTGTGAGCGCGCAGACATCACCGATGGCGACCGCATCCTAGAACTAGGCTGTGGCTGGGGATCACTCACCCTTTGGATGGCTAAACATTACCCTAAATCTGAGATTACCGTGATCTCAAACTCGAACACCCAGCGGCAATTCATCAATTCTCAACTCAAAGAACGCGGGCTGAATAATGTGACGGTGAAGACCGTGAACATGATCGATTACAGAGGCGAAGGTGAGAGCATTTTTGACCGCGTGGTATCGGTAGAAATGTTTGAGCACATGAAGAACTACCAGCTTCTACTAGGAAGAATCAGCGAGTGGCTGAAGCCTGATGGAAAGCTCTTCGTCCACATATTCACCCATAAAGACACCTCCTATCACTACGAGATAGAGAGTGAAGATGACTGGATGAGCAAATATTTCTTCACCGGCGGTCAGATGCCATCTGACGACCTCCTGCTCTATTTCCAAGATCACCTTTCTATCGATGACCACTGGCAAGTAAACGGCACTCACTACGAGAAAACCAGCAACGCCTGGCTAGACCGCATGGACGCCAACAAAGCAGAACTCTTCCCACTCATAGAAGAAACCTACGGCAAACATCAATCAGTAAAATGGTGGGTCTACTGGCGCTGCTTCTACATGGCCTGCGCCGAGCTCTGGGGCTTCCGTGATGGTGAGGAGTGGTTTGTGTCACACTATAGGTTTACAAATAAGAAGTGACATAAGTATAGATTTGACTAAGTATAGTAATCATGAAAATCATATTCGTCGCACTTCTAGCATTCGTCACAAATATTGCCATCGCCGAGGAAAAGTCAGCTCTACTTTGTGCTGATCAAGCTGATAACCGTATCCGGCTAGTAGAACTACTTTCCAAAAACGAGCCAAACCGAACGCTCTGGTGTTACCCAGCAGATGATGGAAAAGCTTTTCCTCTCAGACCTACCGATGCAAAGCGCGTAGAAATAAAGGGAGAGGTTCACATCCTCGCTGCTTACCATGGACGGGTAAAACTGATCCGTTTTAAAGATAAGAAAATCATCAAAGACTATCCTGCTCCAGACAGCTGTCACTCAGCGGAACTGCTCCCAGACGGCAACATCGTCACAGCAAGTAGTAACGACGAAACACTGCGCGTTCACCGTTCAGCAGAAGACTTCACGGATACTAAACTACCCTATGCACACGGTGTAGTATGGGATAAAAAAGCTAAGCAAATCTGGGCATTAGGCGATGCTCTCTATCGTTTTAATTATACTGATGGTAAATTATTGCTCGCTAAAAAGTATAAATTCCCAATGACTCCCACAGGTCATGATTTATTTCCCATGCGTGACGGGAAAAAATTATTAGTGAGTAATAACGATGCTCTATTTCTATTCGACCTCAAGGCTGAAACATTCGAGAAAATATCAGGTCTAAGAGAGATCAAGAGCGTCAGTGAGCATCAAGACGGTAGTATCTGGGCGAGTGACCCCAAGGACATGGAAAAATCTGGCAGTTGGCAAAGCGATAGCGTGATCCAAATCAGGCCAGAAGCAAATAAGCGCTACACCAACAAAGGCGCGAAGTTCTACAAAGCACGCTGGTGGCAGAAGGTCGAATTTAGCTACTAGTTAGGTTTAATCACAGTAGCTTTGATTTTCTGCTCAAGCTCTACCATTGCCCATGGATCATGATTCATCAGTTTAGCACGTGTGAGATACTGAGCGGCTCCATCATTTTTTTCAATGATCACGTAGGCAAGGGCTAAATCCATTAGCAAGGTAACATCTGGACGTTTCTCATTGAGACGCTCCTTAATCTCAGAGATAGCTAGCTGAGCTTTTTCTTTTGCTTGATCACTGTGCTTAGGCTCACAGAGTGCCGCACGTATATACCAGCTGCTTCTGAAACGTGAGGTTTGGATTTCTTTATCTATCATCTTCTTTACCTCCAACACTTTTCCAGCATCAATCATCGCATCGATCCAGCTATTTTGCAGCACGATGCTCGGATTTTTTTTCTTCGCCACTGTTAGAAAGTCTACCCGCTCATCAAGCCCTCTAAGTTGCCAAAGTAAATGAGACTTCAGAAGCATAGGGGTAAGTTTTTTCTGTTTGTCTAGCCGTATAGCACTTTCACATTTTTTCAGTGCCATTTGATAATTTTGGGTTCCATAAAAATGCGCGGCCAACTCATAGTAAGACATCGACTTAGCTTCATCAGAATTCGCTAAATCTAATGATTTGGTGAGGTAGATTAACCTATTCTTAGCTTCTGCCTCCACTCTACCTAGCTCTAGCCACCCTAGATGATCAGTTGGCTCTAGCTCGGTGTATCTCAGTAGGTCTGCTTTCGCCTTTTCCTTCTGTCCAGATGCTCTGTATTCGATAGCTCGCTGAAAATACAGTTCAGGTTTATCAGCTATCTTCGCGTGTTCTAGCTTATGACTCAGAACATGAAGCACATCATTTGGATCCTCATGCGCGGGTAGCAAGCTACAGCTTAAGTAAAACGATATAAATGCTAATTTAACCATCATTTCGGGATGGTGAGGAAGGCATCTAGAGTGAAGTCTGAGCTGCCTATATCTGCATTATGTCCCTCGATGGCGAGGACATTTTTACCTTTCTTGAAGAGGTGGGTGAACTTGGGAAGAGGGAAGAATTCATAGTTTTTAGCCTCATGCATGTGGAAGCCTTTCGCTGTTGCTCCTGCGCCATCATCCACTAGACTGCGGATGATAGATACGCCATTGAGGTAGGCGATGAATCCATCATCATACTTCGCGGCAAGGCCTATTCCCTTGATCTTTGATAGGTCATCTATCTCGAATTCTTTGCGTGTGTAAACGACGGTGAATTTATTTCTCATATCGAGAACGGTGTTATCATCATTATCACTGTAGCCAAATCCAGCCTTACCTTTTTTCCAGTTTGAGGTGTCAAAGTTAAGCCCTGTCCAGCCTTTCGCTGGGTGGAGGTTCGCACCTGCTAGGTATTCCCACTGAGAATGTTTCTCTATGACTGGTTGATGATTCTTAGGCATCTTAGCTCTAGTCTCAGCGATGATTTTCTTGTCCAGCATCAGCACTGGATCTCTTGGATTCGCCACGATATGGCGCTCTACTTTCCCACCTTTCTCGATGACACAGTAGTCCTTTTCTTCGCCATTGTAGTTTATCATTTTGAGCGTGAGCTTATTTCCTTTGGTTTCCAGGATCACTGAGCCATGCATCATGATGATCTTACTCATGAGGACGTGGTTCGCTTTTCTGCGTAGTCCAGCGCCACCATGTCCTGCTACTACTTGGATAGTTCCATTGTTAGGTGCCAGACCTCCGCTCTTTTTGTAACTGCCATCGCCGCCTGAACGAGGATTGCCATCACCATCATCTAGCACCACTCCTTGGTTAGTGCTTGGCGTCTGGTAGGCTCCATCAATGAGCATCGAGCGCTCGTATATGTGTGAATGCCCGGTGAATACGGCATCCACTCCGCCAGACTCAAGAATAGGCATGATGTTCTCGCGCATTTCGATCAGTTGAGGTTCCTTATCACTATCATGAGATCCTTTAGTGTATGGCGGATGATGCCAGAATGCGATGAGCCAATCTGCCTTGGTTTTCTCCAGATCAGCTTTTAGCCACTGCGCCATCGCAGCCGTAGGACTGCGATCTAGGTCATGTGAATTTAAACAGATGAAATGAACATTGCCGTAGTCGAATGAATAGTATGCCTCGGTGCCAGACGGGACGCCGCCAGCCTCGGCCTTAGTAGGATGAACGAAGGCATCGTAATAAGGGCCAGTTGCACTTTCGCCTTTTGAGGATTGCCCCTCATGATTTCCCATTGATCCCCAGCAGACTGTGTTGCGAAGGGTGGTGTCATACATCGGGAAGAATTTACGTGAAAATTCTTTATCGGTTCCTGAGCCATATGCCATGTCGCCCACGTGGAGGTAACCATCGAGCTTGTTATCACCTAGGTACTTCTTCATGCCATCATGCACAAGTTTCTGAGCCTTACCACCGGTACCTGAGTCTCCTACAATCCAGAAACGTGATGTTGTCTTAGCTCCGATCTTAGGATGCGTCTTGAAATGGTAACTCTCATCAGAAGGAGTGAGTCTATGTTCGCCATTATAGATGGCATAATAGTAAGTGGTGTCTGGCTGAAGGCCTGAGAGAGTAGCCTCATACTGCATGGTATTCTCTGGTGCACGTGTTACCGCAGCACCCTGCGAGAGATGCTTGCTATACTTTACCAGGATCTTTTCCTGGATCACATCGAGCTTATCCATAGACTTGCCAATCCTAACCACAGGCTTGATCTCACTGTCCGTCCGCCAGACGATAACTTGTGAATTTTCCGTAGCGAGCTGAATGTATGGCGCACGGGTGAAACTAGCTTCTTCCCCATTGCTAATGACTGAAGCTGATAATAGAATGCTTGAAATGAGCGGTGTGAATAGATGTTTGTGTATCATAATATGGAAATCAATGCTCTGATACTCCACAATGACGACCTCTGAGTCCAACTTTTTTTGTAACATAAGCGTATGGCGCATTAAATCAGCTCAACTGAAAGATGAGAACCCCCTCGATAAGAAGTGATTTCTCGCCCTTTAATCTGAATCTCAGTAACCTTTATCATGCTGCGGGCAGGTTACTTTTTAAAGAGCAGCACTTCAGATGCTTTACTTCTGGAAATCTCTCCATATGATACCGCCGTGCTCGCAACTTATGTCCATAACATCGACCCCGTCATCTTTTCTATCAATGATGCTCTCAAACTACGCTGGTATGGGCTGGCGTATCTACTCGCATTCGTCGTAGGTTTTTTCCTACTGAAAAAACTAGGAGACAAAAAACTCTGGGTGCTCCCCGGTGAAAAGGCGAGCGACTTTATCACCCTCGCAGCCATCTTTGGCGTCTTTCTTGGTGGACGGATCGGAAATATTATTTTCTATCAGTGGGATGATTTCATGGCGAGTCCTAGCATGATTTTCAAGGTCTGGGAAGGCGGCATGGCATCCCATGGCGGGATCTTAGGACTGATGATTTTCACCTTAGTTTACTCTTGGAGAAAGAAGGTATCCTGGACAGGTCTAGGCGATGGCCTCTGCGTCGTTGCTCCACTAGGAATTATGTTCGGCAGGATGGCTAACTTTATCAATGGCGAACTCTATGGCAGAATCGATCGTGCTCATTCATGGGCGATGAAATTTCCGCTTTCTCTAGGAGAAGACGCATCTCC
>JBLHQF010000017.1:0-20813 GCA_047624885.1 Cryomorphaceae bacterium
TGACCGGTAGGGGCAATGAACTGTAATATCCCTAGCATATTCAGTGGGATGCGGCTTGCTGCGGCTGTGAAGAATAGCAATGGCGAAATAGTGGCCAGTCCGCTTAGAATGATGATAAGGATACTGTAAGGTGACCCATCAAGCCATGTGCCTTCATGGGTGAAACTTTGTTGAAAGAGGTAGGCGATGGCGAAGGGAGCCATGAGTCCCATTTCGATCGTTAGGATTGAAAAACCATCAGATTTCATTTTCTTTTTACTGACTCCGTAAATGGCAAATGTGAAGGAGCATAATAGTGCGGGCCATGGTAACCCGCCGATTCCGATGCCCTGAATTAAGACACCGATGGCGGCTATTCCTACGGCTATCGTTTGCAGCCTAGTCATGGCTTCTTTTAGCATGAAGTAACCGATGACAATGTAAATCAGTGGTAGGATAAAATAGCCTAAGGAAATGGAAACGACCTGTTCATTATTTACTGCCCAGACATAGACTAGCCAGTTAGCGCAGAGTAGCGCACCTGTTAGGGATGAATAGATTAGCGTGCGAGGCTGTTTGATTTTATCTATTAGAACAGGTAATCTACCACGTATAGTGAGGATGATGAGGAGAGTGACTGTGCTCCACACAACACGATGCGCGGTGATGGCGAGCGGGGGAATGTCTGCGAGCTGCTTCCAGAAAAGCGGAAGTGCTCCCCAGAGGATGAAGGCTGCGATGGCGCAGAAAATGCCATAGGTGTGAGGTTTCATTCTCTTTATTTAGGGCTGTGTTTTCTAACCGAGGCCAGGCGTATCTTCGGAGTTTGCGTGCTTGATGGTGATTTCACGCTGTGGGAATGGGATGGCGATTCCTTTATCGCGGAAGGTTTTCCAGATTTCTAGCAGAACTTGTGAGCGGACATTGGCGACTCCTTCATTTGCGTCATTGATCCAGAATCTGATCTGAAGGTCGATGGATGAATCACCAAATCCAATGAGCAAGCATCTCGGAGCAGGATTCTTGAGGACACGCGGGATATTAGTGGCTGCCTCTGCACAGACTTCGAGAGCAAGCTCCACATCGGTATCGTAGGAGACGCCGAGGTTAGCTCTGATGCGTACATTTGTATCGGAGAATGACCAGTTGACCACGTTATTAGTGATGAAGTCTTCGTTCGGGATCAGGATCTCTTTTCGGTCGCGAGTGAGCACGGAAACATAGCGGGTCCTTAGGGTGTTAATCCAGCCATAGGTGCCGTTGATCTCGATGACGTCGCCGGGTTTGATGGACTTGTCTAACAGAATGATTACGCCTGAGATCAGGTTAGAAATGACTTTCTGTAGACCGAAACCGATTCCCAAGCCAAGAGCTCCAGAGAATACTGCCAGTGCACCGAGCGGGAAGCCTGCTACCTTTAGGGTGATGAGAAAGGCAGAAATATAGAGTGCTAGTCGGGAGGCTTTACCGATCAAGACTTGGATCGATGGGGGGATTTCCTTGCGTGTGAGTATGATATTATCTAGTAGCCTGGTAATAATTCCCACCAGCCACATTAGTATGAATAGCGAGACCACGGCGGAGGCTATTTTAAAAATATCTACCTTGATGTTACCTATGTTAAAATGGATGCTAGTGAGCACGGATTTAAGAGGTTCTAGCCAGTCGATCTGATGCAAGATAAAGAGCATGAGCATGCCAATCCCGATGAGTCTGGGCATGAGCTGACCTTTAGAAAATGAGACAGCCAGTTTATAAGTACAGTATGCTGAGACGAGGATGGCGATGGTGTAGATGTAGCCACAGTTTGCTCCCTCAGTCGCTAGCATGGACTGGAATAGCCAGAGATAAAGGCAGAAGAAAACAGGGATTGAGCGGATGCCCTTGCGTGCGCGGACTTGACGGGTGAGAATTTGTTCAAATTTAGTCTCCGTCTTATCAAAAATCTTGTGAACGGTAAACCTAGTGATAATCGCGAGTAGCATAGAGCCCGCAATGATGGCCCATTGCCACCAGTCTTCTGGACCGTCGATGAGTGACCACAGGGTGTTTTGTATTTGTTCTATATTTGGCATGTTTCTATTGGAGTAGGGCGAGGAATTCTTTATTCCCATCAGTCCCAGTGATGGGGGAGTCTGTGACGGCGATCCACTCGCGCTTGAGTTCCTGGGTTACGAAATCGTGGATTTTATCGACGGCTCTCTGATGCAGTGCTGGATCACGCACGATGCCACCCTTGCTGATGTCGTCACGCTGCAACTCGAACTGTGGTTTGATTAGGCAAATGATTTTTCCACCAGGCTTGAGCACGCTGAAGAGTGGAGGGAGAATTTTTGTTAGAGAAATAAATGAAACATCTGTGACAGCGAGATCTACCTGCTCACCGACATCATCCGGCACCATGTAGCGGGCGTTAAATTTCTCTTTCACGACGACTCGCGGGTCATTGCGGATCTTCCAGACCAGTTGATTTGTCCCCACATCGATGGCGTGTACTTTCACGGCGCCGCCTTGGAGTAGGCAGTCGGTGAATCCTCCGGTGGATGCACCGCAGTCGAGGCAGGTCAAGCCGGTGGGATCTATGCCGAATTCCTTAAGTGCACCCTCAAGCTTGAGTCCACCACGGCCGACAAATTTTGGTTTCTCGCGCACGCTGAGGTCTGCCTCGGTATCGATCTTGGTGCTGGGCTTAGCTATTCTGGTGGTACCAGTCATCACTTCGCCAGCGAGGATGAGTCGTTTGGCTTGCTCGCGTGAGTCACACATTCCGCGTGACATCAGTAGTGCGTCTGCTCGTTCTTTCGGCATGGTCGTTTTTGTTAAATTATTCAGTAATGAATTCGACTAGGTCCTTGCGCATTTTGACCAGGTCTGGCTGATTGAGATAGAACATGTGCCCAGCCTCGTACCATTTTACCGAGATGTTTTTACGCTGCTCAGGAGTGATGTTCAGGTGATCTACTGAGTGGAGGATGCCACCAGCTGGAGTAGCTAGATCTGCGTGTCCACATTGAACTAGCACTTTAAGGTGAGGGTTCTCTTGCATTGCTGCTGCTATTTTTGATGAGACATTGACATAGTTATTAGAGCTGTTCCATTTCCACGGATGCACTTTGCCAGTGATAATCTCATAAACGCGCTTATCTTCCCAGCCTAGATCATCTGTTAGATACGCCATCATCGCATTAGTGAATGGACCTTTAGCGACGGCAAATGAGGGGTCGAACGGGGGGTAACCATGAACGCTATTGACTGCTGGCCAAGCAAGTCTGCCATCAAATCTCCCGAGAACCTTGCTTTTATCTTTTAGCAGAGCGGCACGGAAGAATGTTGAACTGATGCGAAGGTTTGTTTTTAAAATGGTTTCGATATCAATTCCTGTGAGCTTGTTAAGCTTGGCGGCGATCACTTGTTTCGCTGCTAGAGGTAAGTTTCTACCTTTATGTAGAGCTACGATATATTCAGTATTGGCAAATTTTCTAGCTTCTGCCACCAGCGCATCTCGGTTTCCCTTGATGACTCCATGGTGATGCGCTACGGCAGTGAGAGCTGGTAGATAAAGAGCATAGGAAAGGTCATTACCATTACTCGGTGAGAGTGTACGGAAATCTAAAAGACTTGAAAGTAGTACCACTCCATTGAGGTGCATCCCATATTTACTTTGAAGCGTGGAGCTCAGTCCTGCTGCGCGGATACCACCATAACTTTCGCCCAGAAGATACTTAGGCGATGACCAGCGATTATTTTCAGATACCCAACGGCGGATGAAATCTGCAACTGAGTCTACATCGCCATCGATATTATGAAATTCGCTAGCCTTGGCTCCTTTCTGAACTCGTGAGTAACCGGTAGTAACGGGATCAATGAATACGAGGTCTGCGACATCAAGAATGGAATACGGGTTCTCCTTTAGCACAACTGGGGGCATGATTGGTTGAGTGCCGTCTGTTGAGCCGGGTACGATACGTGGGCCTAATGCACCGAGATGCAGCCATACTGCGGATGATCCTGGCCCACCATTGAAGGCAAACATGACAGGACGCTCGCTGATCTTGCTGTCAGTCTTAGCAATATAACTGACATTGAAGACCTTCGCCCTTGCATCACCTTTATCAGAGGTAAGGGTTAGCTCAGAGGCTGTTACTGTGTAATTGATGACTTTACCATCGATAGTAACTGATGCTTCCTTTGATTTATTCGCGTTTTTTTCCTTAGCTGGCTTCTCTTTAGTATCCTTGTTCTTGTTAGCCGCTGGAGGAGCAGAATCTTGGCTAAATCCGCTAGCTGTGACGGAGAAAGTAATGCAGAGAGCGATAAATGATGTCTTCATGCCGAGACCATAAAGCGATGCCCCTCCGAGAGCGAGAAAAACCTCTTCTGATGTGAATGTCTTAACTAGCAGCTTGTTTAGTCGTTCACGGGACGAAATTTCTTTACCAAGAGCTGGAATTTACGACGGCTGTGCTTGACTATGGGAGAAATGCGGTAGAAATTATATCTAACTATGAAACGATATTTATCATTATTGGCAATGCTGTTTTTCACGAAGTGTGCATTTGCTCAGGCTGCGAAATCAAAAGAAGTAGTGGCAGCCATTCCTGTCCCTACTACGGATCCCACTGTGGTTACAGCTGCTGAGACTGCAGAATCCTGTCAGGCTGCCACTCAGGAACTTGGTGATAACGTTATTAGAGGGAACTTCCTCTTCGCTCATGATAAGATGTATCCTCGCTATAAAAGGAGGCAAATTGCTGTGCATGGTGAGAAGAAGTTCAAACAACAATTTCTCGATGCAGCAAAAACTCTTAATAAGACGGGATTAACTATCACTAGTTTCAAGGCAGGTTCACCGGTAGGATTCTTCCGAGTTTGGCCGCAGATCAAGCCATCGGCAAAACTCAAGATCAAGCGCGGCGAGCAGAAGGGTTTGATCGCAGGCGATGTGGTATATAACCGGCTGTTAATAGTTCCTACCACTCAGAAGTTTGTATTACAGGGTAATAAAGGCGGGCAATCGAGAAAGTATAGACGAGAAGGGTTCCAAGTTGCTATAGCACCAGAAACAGTCGTTCCTGGCCAGGAACAATGGACCTTTATTGACGGCAGTACTATCAAGCCCCAAGATCTACGTTCCATGTTCCCTTCACTCCCTCAGAAGCTAGTCTTACCTGAGCGTAAGGGGTCAGAAATCAAATAAATTCATCTAAACACTATCTACTAAGCGACCATGGCTAATAAAACTGGCGGTAAAAAGCAGAAGCGTTATGACCATCTCACTGAGATGGCACGGATCACGCGGCTAATGAAGGAAATGTATGAGCGGGGGCAGAGTGATCTCTGTGAGGTGAGAAACTCAGATATCCACGGGCGCGGAGTCTACGCCTCAGAGGATATGGAACCTGAGATGCAGATCATAGAGTATCTCGGTGAATACATTAATAAGGACATCAGCGAGGAGCGTGCGTGGGCGCAGGCAGCTAAGGCTGTGGAGAGCGGGGAGGCTGCCGTTTACATCTTCACTCTCGACAAAAAATGGGATATCGATGGTAATGTCGCATGGAATGACGCTAGGCTCATCAATCATTCCTGTGAGCCGAACTGTGAGGCATGGATCGAAGAGGATCAAATTTTCATTTATTCAGTAAAGCCGATCAAACAAGGCGAGGAACTCACCTTCGACTACGGGTTTGATATAGATTGCTACGAAGACCATCCATGCTTGTGTGGTAGGGATTCTTGCGTGGGCTACATCGTCAGTCAGGAGCAGTGGCCGGAACTCGAAAAACGTCTTGCTAAGAAGCAGGCATGATTTACCATCTTGTGCTTGCCAGCAATATGGGAGATAGCTAAATAATGAGTGTCCCACAAAATAAAATGTCAAAGATACCCAGCCAAAAACACAGCAATGATGAACTCTCAGACCTTCGTGCACGCAGTGCAATGCAGTCTGTAAATAGTCCTATTGCAGAGACCTATAATAAAAAATTAGCGCATAGAGGGATCGTTATTCTGGGGTATGCTCTCCCAATGATCGCGCCATTATGGGCAATAGTGAAAACGATGACCAAGGATACTAGCTACTCGATGAGCGATTTCTACGTCATGGTGATCCCCGTTATGCTAGCGTTAGTTATTGCGCTATGGATAGCCACCTTACGAGTGCTCTCTAGGCACAATTCCGCATTCATTCTCATCATCTCAGTGTTATGTTGTTTCTCCATTGTAACCGCGGTGAACTCGAATAAATACCTGAAGTATGAGCTGATGTCATTGATCGGCAAGGGCCAGTCTATGGCTGATCCATTACTTGATTCTGAATCAGATTCTGGAAGCGGTGATGTAAAAGGCGATGACATCCGCGAAACGCTCAGGAAAGCAGAAGACGAACTCAGCAGAGAACGTCGCGAATGGGAACGAGAAAAACTCCAGAGGGAGAGAGACTCATTAACACCAAAAACTCCTGGCCAGTAGTTTCTTCCACTAACCTGCTAATAGCGCTATCGAATACGCGTGGATGTCGTCGTAATAGTGATTTTCAAAGGTGCTGAATATGGGGTGGTAGTGGATTCTGTAGTGTCGGATGTAGGGGGTGCCGATACCGCAGAGAACACAGGTAAGCTGCGCGGGGGTGTGGATGTATTTTTTCTTTTTAATGAGAAATTCTTTGATGCTTTCTAGCTGCTCACTACTTATGGAGTCGCTAGAGGTAAGTTTTTTATTTACTGTTCTTGGTAGCTTGGTGGGGCGCTTTTCTCCGTGGCATGATGAACAGTTATTACAGGGTTTGAGCTGGGGTTTCTGAATACCAAACCATTTCTCAAACTGAACTGGGATGCAACTGCGGGTGGTGCTGATGCGCAGCACTTCCTTGAGCCGGAGCTCGTCATGGATGAGCTGGTCTTGGTGATACTGGAAGATGGTTGCTGTTAGTGAATTGACTTGATCCGCATCGAGTTGTTTAAATATTTTGTAGTGTTTCTGCCAGCCAGAGAAGCGCATGTAGCACTCACCTGAGTGCTTGATTTCTTGGAGGGTATGGTAGAGTTTTTCGCTATCGATACCGAAGTCCACTGGTGCATCATGGAGGTCGTAGCGATCTTCTAATTGCATGATGTGTTCGAGAGCTTTGCGGTGGGTTTTGGGGTAATCTGTTAGATCAAACGTCCTGCCGTAGAGGACGTTCATTTTGATGAAGCGCCAGGTGGTGTGGGTGTATTTTGAGATTTTAAGGAGCTCTAATTTGGCAAGCAATACATCAAGCGTGGTGGTGAGTATTCCTAGATTCACGCGGGTGTGGTAGGGCTGGATGACGGCGGATTTCCCCTGGGATGTTAGCGTGGTGATGAGCCGCTTGATAGAGTGTTCTTCCAACTCTCTAGCTCGGATGAAATTTGTGAGTGGGATGACATCGTCTCCGCAGGCGAGCAGGTAAGTGTGGGCTGGCTGTGCATCTCTGCCAGCTCTGCCGCTCTCCTGCATCCAGCCTTCTGGAGATTTAGGGAGATGATAGTGGATGATGGATCTGATGTTAGATTTATCCACTCCCATACCAAAGGCGATGGTGGCGACGATGACTTGAGTTTTGTCGTCTCCGTCCAAGAAGTCGTCTTGGATCTTCTTGCGCGACTGGGTGGACATACCTGCGTGGTAGGATTTAGCACGGAGTCCGGTGGAGGATAGGTGGTGGGCAATAGCTTCACACTGTTCCTGACGCATGGCATAGACGATGGCGGGGAGGTGTTTGTGCTTGGCTAAAATGTTAGAGAGTTCATCGTTTCGCTGTTTGTCCACGCAGGGGATGATGGTGTAGCTAAGATTGTCTCTTCTGGGTGAAGATGAAATATGCTGGGCTGTCTTGATCCGGAACGCCTTGCGGATGTCTGAGGCTACTTTTCTGGTGGCAGTGGCGGTAAGGGCGAGGATTGCGTGGGGCTTAATAGTACGCGTGAGCTGAGGGAGAGAGAGGTAGGAGGGACGGAAACTATGGCCCCATTCTGAGTAGCAGTGGGCTTCATCGATGGCGACTAGGGATATATTAATTTGTTTGAGGATATCTAATAGTTCTGGATTTCCGAGCGTCTCTGGTGAGGTGTAGAGGAGCTGGATGTTACCGGCTTTGATTTCTGCTAGATTATGATTTCTCTCCTCGGTAGTGAGGGTGGAGTCTATCTGACAGGCTGAAATCCCTTGCTGCTGGAGCTTCGTTACCTGATCTCGGATGAGTGAGAGCAGGGGAGAGATTACAACGGTGGTGCCGAGGTGGCTGAGAAGGAATGAGGGGAGCTGAAAGGTGAGAGATTTTCCTGAGCCTGTGGGGAGCGTGGCTAGGGTGTTGCTTCCGGCAATAATGTGCTCGATGATTTCAAGCTGTGAGGGGCGGAATTCTTTAAGGCCAAAATGTTTCTGGAGTGCCTGATGTGGCGACTGCATCATAGAATATAGTTACTAAAGACTGAGAGAAACCTTGGAGAAGGTGATATTGAGGCTGTATTTCTTAGCCTGCTGTCCAACTCCTAGATAGACGTATCCGTTGTCAGTTTTCCACTCGTGGGAGAACTGTATGGAGTCTGGTTTGACATCATTTTTCTTTGGGTAAGCACCAGCGTTACTTGCTCTCCCGTGGATGGCAGATAGGAGATTGATGGCGTATTGCCATTTCTGTTTGAGATTCTGATCGTAACTATAGGAGACGAGTGCGTCTGAGCGGTAGGTGATTTCCTTTAGGCCGCTTGATTCTGTCCAGTCGAAGTAGAGTGTGAATTTCAGTCCTGCGAGATCTCGGGTGGTGGAGAATGAACCATTGAGTCCGATTCTGGCAAACATGTTTGATGGCATGGATGATTTAACGACCTTACTCTTACTGAGCTTGCTGGCTACGGTGTCGCGAGACTCTCCGTAATTGATGTTGGCAATGAGGTCGCCAGCATAGCTTACGGAACTGATGCAGAGTGGGAGTATGATCATTTTTAAAAGTTGCATGAGAGCTTTTTAAACTAGTGAGAATGGGTTGGCAATGAAGATATTTGTTTTGATTTCTAGAGAGACTGAGTTACGAATACAGCTATGGATATGAGACGTGAAGATATAGCTGAGATTCTGGAGGAAATAGCCTTATTGCTGGAGCTAAAGGGAGAGAATGTCTTTAAAACGCGTGCATACAGAAATGGTGCAGAGACGACTCTGAATACGGAGGAAGACATCATTGCGCTAGCTAAAGAGGGTAAGCTGGGGGATGTGAAAGGATTTGGTAAAGCATTGCAGGAGAAGGTGGCTGAGCTGGTGCAGACAGGAAAGATGACGTATTATGAGAATCTACGTGCGGAATTCCCTGAAGGTTTGTTTGAACTGTTTGATCTATCTGGCCTGGGGCCAAAGAAGATAAAGGCACTTTACGAAAAGCTGGGTGTGGACTCAGTAGCGGCACTGAAGGAGGTCTGTAAGAGTGGTAAGGTGGCGGAGTTGAGTGGATTTGGCGCGAAGACGGTGGATAAGATTTTAGAGGCGATCGAATTGAAGGAGAAATTTGCGAGCCATTTCAGGCTGGGGAGTGTGGCGGTGATGGCGGAGACTTTGTTGGATTCTGTTAGGCGGCACCCTGCTGCATTGCGTTGTACTCATGCAGGGTCGTATCGGAGATCGAAGGAGATTCTGCATGATATAGATATTTTAGTGGCAACGGATAAGCCTGCTGAGCTGACGGAGTATTTCTCGAAGCTACCAGAGGTAAGTTCTGTGATCGTGTGCGGGGATACCAAGGCATCGATCCGGCTGGATGATGGGCTACAGTGTGACTTGCGGGCAGTTTCTAATGAAGCGTATCCATTTGCACTGCAGTATTTTAGTGGTAGTAAGGAACATAATGTGGAGCTGCGTAAGCGAGCAAAGCAGAAGGGTTGGTCGCTGAATGAGTATGACTTTCAGGGTGATGATGAGTCTGTGGCTCTGCCAGAGGTGAATGATGAGGCAGATATTTACCGGGCATTAGGGCTGGATTTTATACCAGCTGAGCTGAGAGAGAATAGGGGCGAGATAGAGGCGGCTGAGAGGGGAGGGATTCCTAAATTGATCGAGCTTGAGAACTTGCGCGGGACATTTCACAATCATACGACGGCATCTGATGGGCGAAATAGTCTGGCAGAAATGGCGGAGGCGGCGATTGAATTGGGGCTAGAGTATCTAGGGATTGCGGATCATAGTAAATCTTCATTTCAGGCGAATGGTCTGTATGCGGATCGGCTACTTAGGCAGGTGGCGGAGATCAGGAAGCTGAATAAGAATGAGGCTTGGGGTGGGAAATTTAAGATTCTAGCCGGTTCTGAAGTGGATATTTTAAAGGATGGAAGTCTGGACTTTCCGGACGAGGTTCTGAAGCAGTTAGACTACTGTGTGGCTTCGGTTCATAATGCGTTCACACTTCCTGAAGATGAGATGACGGCGCGGATAATACGAGCGATGGAGAATGAATATGTGACGATGCTTGGGCATCCTACAGGCCGGCTGCTGTTAAAGAGAAACTCTTATGCGGTGAATGTGGACAAGATTATTGATTGTGCTGCTGAGACTGGGACAGTCATAGAGCTAAACTGTAATCCTATGCGGCTGGATATGGACTGGCGCCATTGGAAGAAGGCAAAAGAGAAGGGGGTAAAATGCAGCATCAATCCCGATGCACATAGGACTGAGCAACTACAGTATCTATCTTATGGTGTGCGGCTGGCTCGGAAGGGCTGGCTAACCAAGGATGATGTGATCAATACGAAGAACCTGAGTGAAATAGAGGAGTGGTTAGGGATGAACAGGTAGTGCGAATCAGTGACAGCTAATCAAGATTTATGCGCAGTAGTTCATCTCTATTTCTGTTAAATCTATACCGCTATCGTTATTTCACTAAGAGAGTCTTGGCTGGTTTTTTGAGTTCCTTAAGGTAGTAGGGACGATATTTTCCATTGGTTTTATAGAATCCACATTGGTTTCCAGAATCAATGATCACTGCTGTGGTGAATTTTGTTTTAGTGGCGGTGAAATATTGTTGAAGCGCGTAGCCGAGCTCGGTCTCACTGACGCTGGGTGAGTAGCAAATGGCGTGGCGGCCTTTGTTATCTGTGAGAATGAATGTGTGCTTAGAACTTCTGAGCGATTTTGCTGGACTAGAGATATTACCATTTTTGATGAAATACGAGGTGGCTGAAGGAAAAACGAATTTGCCAGATTGGTAGGAGAAATTAGCCTTCGCTGAGGCAGAGATAGCGGCCTTGCTGTTTTGTTGCGCGGCAGTGTTGGCTACATTTTCTGCCACATCTGTTAGAGTCGCCGTTTTTGAGGAATCAAAGTGGTAGAAAGTGAAGGTTACTTTCTTATCGCTTTTGTTCACCGATAGCATTTTTTGCTCAAATTTAGCTGAGACAATAGCGTTAGTGATGCTTGTAATGGCGATTATAATTACGAGTAGCCTTGGATGCTTAGAAAATGACATGATAGCTTGTATTAGTTACTTTTTAGTATGAGGAAATTTCTCACAGGTTTATTCCAAAATGGACGGATTTGCTTAGATCCCCCATTTACCGTGGCCGATACCCATAGGTCAGATGAGCGTCCTCCGTCAAGGTTGAGTGCTGTGGAGGCTATAAATTCAGAGGTTTTTAGTGAGGCCAGAGCTTCGGATAGCTGTGATAAGGTGCAGGAGTCGGCATGACCGATACACCAGTGATACTTTCCATCGCTAGCGATGAATGATCGAGGACGTGAGTTCTTGTTAGATAATCCAGTGATAGATTTAGCATTTTCCAGTAGCATAGGTCCAGATTGGAGCAAGTGATCTGGAGGGTTTTTAGAAAGATCAGACCATGCTGACCGGCGTGAAATTTTAGCACCGGTTGCGGTGTGGTAAAATAATCCTGAACCAAGTGATGATGTGTTGTGAGAGCCGATTTTCTTTCCATTAGAAATGACGATTCCAAGTGGCTTTCCCTCTGGTGTGAAGAAGCCAGCATTGATAGCCGCTAAGCCATTATGTGCCTTAGCTGCCGCTGCGGCATCTCTCCATAACGAGCCAGGACCATTTGGCTGATCAGCGACTACTAGGTGCAGGTTTCTATTGTCAAAGGTGACGAGGTTGAACTGGATTCCCTTATGACTGAGTTGGTGAAGTTTAGTGGGAAGGGGGATTTGCGGAATAATATCTATTGTGGGGGTAAGTTTTTTTTGAGGAGGGCCTTTAAAATGGCCCTCGACTAGCTGAGGGGTGGAAACGCTAGGCTGGCAGGCAGTGGCACATGAAATGACCGTGATTGTGCTGAGGTGGGACATCAGTTTTAGGGGGGAAGAATTTTTTGATCTACGGGGCATTTTTAGGTTTTTACATGAGTTTAAACTAGTTGAGAAACCTACACCTGTAAAGTTTTGTGGCAAGCGTGAGGAGAGAGATATATTATAAAAATGATATGCTCGGTTTTTATCAGCTCATGGTCGCTGAAGTTCTTCCACTATGTTATGGGAATAAAGACGGCTGGTGGGATGTGGCGCTCAATAGTATGGATGAAGTTGTTCCATTCTTTGACTCTGAGCGTATGGCAGATGAATACTATAAGAATATCTACAATTGATAAACGCGTTCTTAGAAATTAGATAGAAATCTTCACTCCACCTTGTAGACGAGATTTCTCAGCTGAAAAGCCGATGATGTGTCCCTCGATGGAGGTTTCGATCAATGATGATGATGAGTTCGTAGTGCCATGGATGATGCCGCTTAGTGCGCTTATGAGTCCGAGGTCTCCGCCGCCATGTCCTTTGTATTCACCTTCTTCAGGCTCTACAAGGGTGATTTTTTCTAGCTCTCCGTCGTAGTGATTGCGAATCACAATATCAGTATCAAATTGTTGTTTAATAGAGTCACCACCACGGAGGGAGCCTTTGGTGCCATAAATCTCTAATGTTCTACCGGAATCAAATGCTGTCATTGATAGCGTAGCAGATGCGCCATTTTCAAACTCCATCATCACTTGCTGGTGATCTACCACATCGTTGTCACATTTATAAACACAACGCCCCCAGGGTGATAATTTTAGCCAATCAAGAACTTCTTGAGTTTCTCTCTCTTTGGTAGGATCAGGATATATCATCCGCATCCAGCTTGCTTTATCCGTGGTGTATCTGAGCGCGCTGTAGATACAGGTGTCGTTATGTGGACAGCCATCAGTGCACCTTTCAGTAGCACCTTCTGGGGCGTGTTTCTCAGTGAAATGTGAGATACCACCCACTGAAGAAACTGACTTACATGGTGAACCCGTGAGCCAGCTGATGATGTCAGTATCGTGGCTACATTTAGCGATGATCATCGGTGTGGAATCTGCTGACTTAGCCCAGTGTCCGCGGACATATGAATGTGCTTGGTGGAATGGCTCTACTCCCTCATGCGCTCTTATGGAGACTATTTCCCCGAGCTTTCCGGAGTCGATAATTTCTTTTACCTTCGAGTAGAAGTCTGTGTAGCGAAGGACGAAACAAAGCACGATTTTACGGTCATGTTTCTTAGCGATTTCTGCTAGCTCTTTGATTTCATCGATACTCTGAGCAGCTGGCTTTTCGAGAAGTAAATGATAGCCAAGTTCTAGTGCTGTCTTAGCGGGTTCGAAATGGTAGCTATCTTGAGTGCCAATGAACATGATGTCTGCCATTTTTGGCTGATCGAGTAGGTCTTGGGCAGAGCTGTAGGATTGAAAATTAGGATTATTAGCAGTCTCACGGATGGCATCCACACGCGAAGCAATAGGGTCTGCGCCGGCTATTATTTCAAACTGTCCCTTCAGGTCCATAGCTATCTTGGAATAGGTGCGGGCACGAGATCCGCAGCCACACACCGCAAGTGAGAGTTTAGATGACATAGTGATTTTGTTTAGATGGTGAGGGAGGAGGAAAGGAATTTGAATTTTTGAAAGAAAATACCACCGACCGGGATCGAACCGGTACGCCCCGAAGGACACCAGATTTTAAGTCTGGGGCGTCTACCAATTCCGCCACGGTGGCCTCTCTAAAGATTCTCTAAGAAAGGATAGAAAACAATGTTTTCTTGTTACTGCGAGCGCAGACTACTGGCGAGATTTGATTTCGTCAATAGCAGCTTTAAAATACTTTTTGTCATTCTCATTAACCCTTGATAGAACGGCATTAATAGCCGGGATAGACTCAGCTGTTCCTACCTTACTGAGAATGCTTGCAGCTGATTTGAAGTGAGTCTGGTCAAGAGTGGGTAAGGCAGAAATGACCGCTTTTTCACCTCGTTTCTTTGCTCTCACGAGGTAGTTCTCCCAAAGTAAATATCCTTTTGAGGCTGCCCATTGCTTAGCAAGGATTTCCTCGGAACCAGGGACGTCTTTGTCCGCAAGATAGTCCATCACCGATCTGTGCATGAAATCCGTGGCGACTACTTCTTTGGCGTAATCTAGCACCCGCTGGTCTGTCTTGTATTCTGGTAGCGTCCAGTAGTTGAGGGTTGCGATGGCTTGTCTAGAGAGTTCATGGTCATTGCTGTTGATGAGTTCGCAGAGGGCGGATACGATATCTGCTTGTCTCCCTTTTATGTTAGCGCTTTGGAGACGTCTGGCAGCATCGAGTTGCTTAGCGCGATCAATATTTCTTAACTCGGCATAATTAGCATCAAAATAGTTCGGGTGAGTTGTATCGTTGGTGAATTCAGAGGGCTGACCTTTAAGAGAGCTTCTATCCACGACCACTTCGATGATTTTTAAAGCTGTTCTGATTTCGTCCATTTCCTGAGGGAGACCAAATTTTTTAGTTACTTCAAAAACACGCTCCATCGGTGCCTCAGTGATAAAGGTAATCAGAGTCACTGGTTGGCTATTGATCTCTCTACCAGAGGCGTAAACATTTGGTGGGGTATTGATGGCCAATGTATATTTTAGGTATGTGAGTATCGCATCAAGATCTTGTATCTTGCTCTGACGCAGAACTAGAACCTTTAGGGAATCAGGATCATTAAGTGCTATTCTGGATGCTTCTACTTTTGAAAAGCCAATGTCTCGTTTGTATTTTTCTAGTTGCGCTGAGAAAGTATTCTTGTTGGCATCGTCATCGGTAGAGACGAGTAGGCTGGGGTCGACCAGTGGTTTGTCCGCCAGGATAGCTTCAATGACCTCAGGGAAAACGAATGGCATAGCAATCAGTGATCCACCCAAAACTAATGACAATAGTAGACCTTTGATTTTGTGCCTGGAACCCGCGATAATTAAGCTAGATCCCATTAAGGCCACAAAGCCCGTGAGGATGAGTCGCTTCGTATTATCAAGTCCCTTGAGGATGCCATCTTCTCTGCCGCCGATTAAGAAAATCACGATGATTAATAGCATGAAAATAGCACCTATGCAGATCATTAATGTCTTCAGCGGTCTAGTTGGCTGGGCGTATTCAGCGCTTACGTTTTGATAGCTAGCAGTTTGAAATGTGACATCTTGAGCCTCTGAAGGCTCGGTAGAGGGAGATTTAGCATAGACTTCAGTATTACTTTCTGATTTCTCACCAGGATAGTGCTTCTTTAGTGTTACTATGGCAGATCCTTCAACCTTAAATTTCTCATCACAGGCCCCACATTCTACCATTCTGCCAATATAAGATTCAGTGACAGGGAACTTTTGTCCGCAAGAGGTGCATTTGATTTGAATTTTGTCCATATTCGATAGTTGATTAAAGGCCATTTATAATGTCTTCCTGAGAAGACTCCAGTTATAGATATTAGTCTATTCGGGATGTTATTCGTTCGATTTTATATTGCCAGCATGAATTCATGATTTACTTCGGACTCAGCATCCTTTAGTCCATTTCCATGAGTAAAGTACATATTGATCTAGGGGATAGGAGTTATGATGTCTGGTGTGAGTATGGGGTGTTAGATTCCCTAGGTGAGAAAATTTCATCGCTCAGACTCTCTGAGCACTGTGCCCTGATCACAGATTCAAATGTGGAGATGCACTATGCTGAGTCTGTGTCAACGGCGCTAAACAAAGCTGGAATCAGTATTTCTCAACATGTCGTCAAAGCGGGTGAGGCTGCCAAGAGTATGGCAAATGTTGAGAAGCTCTGCCGAGAAATGACGCAGGCTGGACATGGCAGGAAATCATTCGTCCTGGCGCTGGGCGGGGGAGTTGTAGGAGACCTAGCAGGCTTTGTAGCAGCGGTATTTTATCGTGGCATTCCATTCGTGCAGATTCCTACCACTATTGTTTCGCAGGTAGATAGCTCAGTGGGAGGGAAGACTGGTGTGAACATTGCCGAGGGGAAAAACCTCGTTGGGGCATTTCATCAGCCTAAGATGGTCATCGTAGATCCTAGCACTCTGAGCACACTTCCTGGCCGTGAGTATAGAGAAGGTTATGCGGAGGTGATCAAGCACGCAGCGATCCGGGATGCATCGATGTTTGATGATTTAGAAAAGCTAGACCCTACGGATCAACAGCCGCCAGCAGACTTATTAGCGAGAAATCTAGCCATCAAGGCACGCGTTGTAGAGGAAGATGAGCAAGAGCTAAATGACACCAGAGCATTGTTGAATTTCGGTCATACGATTGGCCATGGGATTGAGGCCAGCTTACCCTACGGCGAGCTACTCCATGGAGAAGCTATATCACTGGGCATCCGAGCAGCGGTCTATTTGTCTCAGAAACGAAGCACGCTTTCTGCTGCAGAAGGTACACGTATTCTCGCTCTATTAGAAGCATTCCAGCTACCTCTCATCCTTGATGAGAAAATAGCGACCGATACAATTATGCAGAAACTCCTCACCGATAAAAAATTCTCCAGCGGATCGATCCGTTTCGTTTTGTTAAAGGCTCTAGGGGTAAGTTTTGTCTCAGATGAGATCACTGAAACAGACCTTCGCGAAGCCATTGAATATTTACGCTCAGCCGTTAAATAATAGCTAACAGATCAGCTAGTGAGTAAATGAAATGGTCTGAACCTTCGCGCACCTTTTCGCGATCTGTGTATTTCCCATATCCCACGAAGAGGTCCACTCCAGCTTTAGTTTCCAGGTCAGAAACACCATCACCAACCATGATGATGCGCTCTGGGGAAAACTCTTCCTTGAACTGGGCGATGATCTCAGGCTTGCCACCATTATACGTAGTGGGGTAGCTGCTATCAAACTTCACATAATTTCCATCCGTATCTAAATGCAGTGGCACCGCCTCTACCCTCTCGATTCCGAGAAATTCTGCCAACGGCTCGATCAGTCTTTTAAACCCTCCAGAGAGAATTATCGGTGTGTAGCCTAGTTGCTTTATCGCAGAGATAGTCTCCAGGGCAGTGGGTTCCACTGTATCGATATAGAGTTGTTCTATCTTTTGGCAGGTAGCGAGATCTGGCTGGATTATTTCTAATCGGCGTGCAAACACCTCGTCAAGCTGAACTTCTCCATTCATCGCTGCGTTGGTGAGGGCCACCACTGCGCTGAAAACTTCAGCACCTTTTTCACGCGCTAATTCATCGATCCCCTCAATGGCGGATAGAGTGGAATCACAGTCAAAGATAATTAATTTAGTAGTCCTTTTTTTCATAATCGTCATAATGAGTTTTTCATATTGTTGAATAATCGGTATATCAGCCTCAGACCATTCTAGATCAATTGATTCTGCTAGATTTACCCATCGTATTTGCGAGTGTTCTAAAGCATTAGGAACTTCAGAGTCATTGATTTCACAGAGAAAAGGGGATAGCGCAATCTCAAAACCTGGGTATCTGTGCATCACGATTGATAGTGGTCTCAGGATAGAAATATTTACCTCAAGTTCCTCTAATATTTCACGGGTCAGTGCCGCTTGAGCAGATTCGCCAGGCTCTATTTTGCCACCGGGAAATTCCCATTTCCCAGCAAGCGATGTCTCAGAACTACGCTGACAGGCTAAAAATTTACCATCGCTATTTACGATCAAGGCGCAAACAACTTCCAGAGGTTTCATTATCTAGAGATACCTCCCAAAATCAATTACCTACCTTCAGAGAGACGATTAGCAAGAACCTCTGGTAGTCCTGCCTCTAGAATTTTCTTCTGAGTCGTCTTAACGTCGTAATCTAAGCGGCGGAAGTATATCATATTAGCAGTCATATCATAGATGCAGTACGAGGCTCTCCAGTCACCATCTCTTGGTTGACCGACTGAGCCAGCATTGATGAAATATTTCATCCCATCCTCGATAGCAATCGAATCAGGGGGGACATCCTGAACTTTCGTGCCGCGGACAAAGACTCTAGGTACATGAGTGTGTCCGTGGAAGCAGACCTGGGTAAATTGATACGAGAAATTTGACATGGCATCAAACTTGTTGGTCACATAATTCCAGACATTTGGCTGATCCAGCGTCGAATGCACGATCGTGAAATCCTCCACCTGTCTGACCATTCTCATCCTGGCTAGATATTCTCTCTGCTCAGCGGTCAGCTGCTCACGGGTCCATTGCAAAGCTTCAGCTGCGACGGGATTCATCATTTCGAGCGAGTGGTCACCACCCGCATCTTCATCGTGATTTCCTTTTACCACCGGGCAGCCCATCTGGCGTACTATCTCCAGACATTCAGACGGGTTAGCATTATAGCCCACCACATCACCTAAGCAGACATAGCTATTACAGCCTTGTGCTTTGGCATCGGCTAGAACTGTTTCTAGTGCTTCTAAATTTGCGTGGATATCTCCAAATAATGCTATCTTCATGTACTTATGTTTTTAAATGACTGAGTGATGTCTATCCATGAACGCTAGAGAAGTAAAGGGAAAGAAAAAAATGATAGGAAATTTTTCCTATTATGACATCAGATAAAGGATCTCTCTCATTTCAGAAACAATGGCTCGTGAGGGAACACACGCTCATGCTGAGGAATCTTTAGTCTGTTCTCTAGTTCTTGGATAGTTTTCTTCACACCATAAGGTTTTTGTCCTATTTCACGTCGCTGCCATTTAATCTTGAGATCTTTGTAAGCTTCTTTTTCTGAACCATATATTTCATTAAGAGACAGACGGTTAGATATTACATTGAGAGGATGGTTCTGTCCGATGAAAACTTCATTTTGCACCGTAGGTACTTGATAGCTTTCGCCTTTCTCAAATAAATTCACCGCATGATCGTATGACTCTTGGTGACGCTCGGGAAGCTGCTGCATACAGAATAGGATAGTGATTCTTGTCGCTCTCTTGATGTGATCAGCCAGATCAGGAATCTCCATCAGTTCACGGTAGGTTTCTACCGCAGCGGTATAGTTTGGATTACGGTATCTATTTGATTCTAGCCGCGCCTTGAGGTTTAGATACCGCCAATCGCCAGGATTCACCACTATAGCTCGGTCTATAATATCATGCCCTTTCTTGATGTATTTTCTAAATACCTGATCTTTGCCGACTTCAGTGAGGCTTTTATCCCCCTTCTTATCAACAGCAGCATTTGATGCCATATGCCAAGATGCCATGTCCCAGTAGTAGTAATTATAGGGGTCTAGCAACACAATTTCCTCAAATGAGTTCTCAATTATATCCCATTCTTGATCCGAGTGATAGCGGGTGGTCCTCACGCTCATAAAGGCGGCTATCGTAGGGCGCAAACTTCCGTATGTAGCAACAAAGGCCTTCTGTTTCAGCCTGGATCTATCCTGTAGTGACAATCTAGGTGGGACCAGCTTTAGCTCATGCAGCTCCTTTGAGAGTTTCTGCTCGTAAGGCATCCTCAGCCAGCCGGTCACTCCCAGCACAGCCAAGATCACTATTATGTTTAGTAAACGATTCATACTCTAAAATTCCTTTTTTCTGAATGCGAACCAAGAAAGCACCACGTAGATGGAGAAATACAGCATCGCTATCATTGATATCTGGCCGATGATTCTCAGCGGCACATTTCGACCATCGATCACGCCATCCTCTATCGAAAGAAATTGTAAGTCAGGGAAGAAAATAGCAACTCCTAGAGAAATGTTAGACAGCTTGTTTTGCTGACCAAACTCAGCCATCGTTGTAGCATATTCACGCGCGTCCGCCTGGATTAGACCGATCACAATAACCACTAGGGTTAGAATTAGAGTGAACAAAGTAGATGAAGAAAACGTCGAGATCAGCAGCGCAATAGAAGCGATCACGATAGCCTTCAAAAAGATAGCAAATGTGGCAAAATGAATATTGATTGTCACCCCATGCGCTTTCAGGCCAGCGAGTTTTTCATTGATCATTTCCTGAGGCATCCCACCAGCCGCCAGCTGCTGGGTTTGCATAGCAAAGATACCAGAAGCTTTCTGGTTCAGGAAGAAACTCAGAACTAGATCCATAGCGACTAGCGATACGAAGATTAATACTAGCACCCCCAGAAGCTTACCTAGTAAGTAATCCAGCCTAGGCACCGGCTTACATAAAATGGTGTAGAGCGTCCGATCCTCAATGTCTTTAGGAATCAGCAACGCAGTTGCAGACAGAGCCAGCAGCATCGAGAACATATTCATCGCCGCGAACCCCGCACTCTTGATTAGCCTCAGCTCCTGCTCAGGGCTGCTGTCGCCACCAGTCTCATTTGGGAAAATAATCTGCTTTGCTCCCCAAAGCAAAATCACAAAAGCAATCAAGAAATAAAATACCTTCATCCGCACCAGTTGCGTGAAAGTATGACTAGCGATCACCCAGATCCGAGAAAGAGAGATGAATGAGGTTTTTTGGAAGTGTTGTGTATTTGTAGCCATCTTACTTTTTCTCCTTTCTGCTTTTTATTCTGCTATTTGCCGTATCAATAAATAATTTCTCAAGTGATGAACTTGGCCTGCCACTGCTTATAAGCTTAGCACCACTACTACTATGTTGT
>JBLHQF010000018.1:0-20350 GCA_047624885.1 Cryomorphaceae bacterium
TTTGGTTATTTAGAAGAGCACGATCAAAATAACTGAAGTAAAAGCTTACCTCTCGTATCTGCCACACATAACGATTTTTAAATCCCCATGCCGTCCATCCGCAAAATCTTCAGCAAAGCAGCTAGCGTAGTCAAAGTATTCTTTACCGAGAATAGCATCGAGATTTTCCCTGTTAGACACGCGATCAAGGATTACAAAAAGAGCGAGTTCAAGTATGACATCAAGGCGGCATTTAACGTAGCTCTTCTCGCTCTACCTCAGGGCATGGCCTACGCAGCCATCGCCGAACTGCCAATTTACTACGGTATCGTCAGCTCGGTGATCGCCTCTATCGTTGCGCCACTCTTCTCCAGCTCACGCCACACCATTCTCGGTCCTACGAATGCGACATCGCTGATGGTATTCACCTTTTTCGCCTCATCAGCAGCCAGCACCATGGACAAGGCTCCACTTGTCTACATGCCGCTGCTCGTCTTTCTAGTAGGTATCATTTCTGTTCTTGGCGCACTATTTAAAATAGCAGACCTGCTCCAGTTCGTATCTCGTAGCGTGCTCGTGGGCTATATTTCAGGAGCTTCATTTCTAATCATGAATGGCCAGTTCAAGCATATCTTCGGAGTCGCTGACCCTCTCAACCACATCATCCATACACACAGAGCAAACAACCAAGCCGTCAACTTCTTCACCAATTTCTTCGACCTGACCAGCCTTTGGGAACAGTTTCAATGGCAACCAATCATACTAGGCATCTTTACTCTCGCGCTCTATCTGCTGCTGATGAGGAAGCTCCCCATGCTGCCAAACTTCGCTCTCAGCCTAGCTATCTCATCGATCATTGCCCTAGTCATCAATAAAATTAACGGTAACTTTGAACTATCTTGCTTCCAGTCATTCCAACTCGATAACTTCTCACCAGCACTGCCAGACTTCAACTTCAATGACATCGCCACACTCAGCAGCGTTGCCTTCGCCATCGCCTTCCTCGCATCGCTTGAGAACACCGTCATGGGAAAATCGTTAGGCAGCCGCACCGGCGAGCGACCTGATGTCAACCAAGACATGCTCTCCGTTGGCATGGCAAACATCGCCTGTTCAATGCTCGCCCCGATGCCCGCCTCAGGCTCACTCACCCGCTCCGCGCTGAACTTCGAGTCTGGTGCTAAATCCAGATTTTCCTCCATCTACACCGGCGTCCTCTGCATGTTCGGATTCTATCTGCTCGTGAAGCTACCGCTGGTAGAAAACATCCCCAAAGCCACCCTCGCTGCCCTCGTCGTAGGCATCGCCATCTCGCTCATCAACTGGAAGAACATCCGTATCTGCCTTAACTCCACCCGCGATGATGCCATCGTCGTCATCGTCACCTTCGCAGCCACACTCATCACCCGGCTCGACTCCGCCATCTTCATCGGCGTGGCGCTTTCCATCTCACTATTCCTCAGAAAAGCCTCACGCCCGCACCTCGTGGAATATGAAGTCAATGACGATGGCGACCTCCGAGAGCGAGACGGAAAACACGCCCGCCCGAACCCCGCCATATCCATCGTCCACGTGGAAGGGAACCTCTACTTCGGAGCAGCAGACCTCTTCCGCACCCAAGTTCAGATCACTGCCGCAGACCCCAATTTAAAAGTCATCATCCTGCGCATGAAAAACGCCCGCCACCTAGACGCCACCTCCGTCATGGCGCTAGAAGACCTCATCAAGCACATGCGCAAGCAAGGCCGCCACGTCATCATCTCCGGCGCCACCAGAGACGTCTATAAAGTACTCAAACAATCTGGCGTCCTAGCAACGATCCTTGATGGCTGCGACCGCTCCCAAGGCGAGACCAACCTCTTCTTCACCTCCCCAAGCAACCCAAACCTCTCCACCCGCGACGCCCTCCTCCGCGCCCAGGAACTACTAGGCACCAAAAACGCCGACATCAAAATCTTCTACGATGCCAGCCAGGAGAAGAGCTGATCTAAATCAAAGCTCCGCAATCTCCGCCCACGCTTTCTTTTCACTCATTCCAGCAGTACTATTTATTGCCGCTAGAGATTTTTTTCTTAAATTTAATTCTCCTGTGGCTGACTCCCAGTTAATCACCGACGGAGTGCTAACTCCTAGTAGCAGACCAAACTCAGTTTCGGTCATGCTGAATTTTTTGCGGAGCGCCCGCACCTCGCTTGCTTGGTAACTGGCTTTCTTGACCTGCTTAGGGGACACTTTTTTCTTAGCCACCTTCTTTTTTACTATTTTCTTTTTTGCTCTTTTCGGCGCTTGCTGCTCTTTACTGTCAGTCATTTCTATACCGAAGACATCGCTCAATGCATCGCTGGATACACGGCGACTGCGTTTCTTACTCGTCGCTGCTAAGCCCTTGGTGAGATCATCTAGGTCAGCTGTGATTAGCTCATTATGGTCGATATTTCTTAGTGTGAAAAGTAACTCTGGAGACTCGTCTAGTCTCGCTCCTATGCCATAGATTACAGCTGCGATATGCTTGCACATATCAGCGTGGTCTGGGCAGTTACAGCTGAACTCTATTTCAGATGGGCTTGGAAATAACCCGCCTTTTTTGTCTGTGACCGTTTTCATCACACCATCAGATAACTTACCCTGAAGTAGTTCCAGGACGGAACTCACCTGACCTGTGCAGTTGCCTTTGAGCTTCTCCCATTTCTTATTAGGAAATGGTTCTACCTTGCCTGTGATCGTATAGAGAGATGAGCCGCTAACGATAGCATCCACCACTTTTGGCTTGATCGATAAATGACACACTGAGCCGTTTCGCGCGTATGTGCGCCCTCTCGGAAGACGGTTACTCAGGTCACTGAATGACTCCAAGTGATCACACCAGCCAGCACCCCAGAATGATTTCGCAATTTTTCGCCCGACTATCGTCACAGGCTGGATATCCACGCCCTGCTTCTTTAGTTTGTCCACCTGTTTCTGCGCTTGCCTGCGGCGCTCTGCTACAGGTACATATTCTGGCCAATACTCTCTCATGTCTTTCCGATTATAATTAAGTTTTTAAAGTTCGCTTTGAATGTTGAGCGCTACTGTTTCTAATAGATCCTCATCACTCATCTCAGTAAACCCTGACTGGCCTGCACCTTCCAGTAAATTGTCAGCAAGGTTCGCTTTTTCTTCCAGCATCATATCTATTTTCTCTTCTATAGTCCCTTTACAAATCATTTTATGCACCACCACATTTCTATGCTGACCGATACGGAATGCTCTATCTGTAGCTTGGTTTTCCACTGCGGGATTCCACCATCGGTCAAAGTGAATCACATGTGAGGCTGCCGTCAGCGTGAGTCCAGTTCCTCCAGCCTTCAGCGAGAGCACGAAAAAGGGTGGCCCACCGTCCCGTTGAAATTCTTTCACCATTTGCTGCCTTTTCTTCACTGACGTCCCACCATGTAGGACAAGACCTTCTCTACCAAAAATTTCGCGCAGCACATCAGCCAATGGCTCGGTCATCTCACGGAACTGGGTGAAAACCAGAACCTTTTCTTGACGTGAGAATATCTCATCACATATCTCTATCAAACGTAACATCTTACCACTCTCTCCCACTTCATAATCAGCGTTTTTCAGCAACTGATTAGGGTGATTACAAATCTGCTTAAACCTCATTAAATAAGACAGCACCAGCCCCCTGCGCTTAATGCCCTCCACCTCAGCGAGCGTAGCTGTAAGCTGCTCCACAGATTTAGCATAAAGCACCGCTTGCTTCTTACTGAGTCCGCAGTAGGCCTTCACCTCTATCTTATCCGGCAGGTCGTTGATAATACTTTTATCAGTCTTGAGTCGGCGTAAAATATAGGGACTAATCAGCTTCTTAAGCGGTCCATATTGAGTTATCTCACTACTGGATAGCTGCTTAGAAAAAGTCTTAAACTGTCCCTGTGTGCCAAGTAATCCTGGCGACAAAAAATCAAATAGTGACCAGAGATCACCTAGCCTATTTTCAACCGGTGTTCCTGTTAGAGCTATACGCGACTTTGCTTTTAACTGCTTCACCGCGACAGTCTGCTGTGAGCCTGGATTCTTGATAGCCTGAGCCTCGTCCAGAATCACCAGTCCCCAATCATACTCGCTAAGCCATTTCTGCCTCGTCACCATCCCATAGGTAGTGAGCACTAAATCCACTCCGTCTAGCTTGCTATCGTCACCATTTTGAAACCGCTCCATGCCCGCTTTATCCATTGATGAAGAGTGAATCATTTCCACCTTCAAGCTAGGGGCGAATTTCTCAATCTCAAATTTCCAATTCATCAATAAAGTAGCAGGTAAAACAAGTAAAGATGCAGCAGGTTTAGAATTAGCATTTTTCTGTAAAGCTTGCTCTTTTAGAGAAACCAACAGCGATATCACCTGCACCGTCTTACCCAGCCCCATGTCATCTGCCAAGCAAGCACCAAGACCTAGATTGGTCAATAAATACAGCCAATCTTTACCCACCTTCTGATAGGGACGAAGGGTTCCATGGAAATGCTCACTCTCAGGCGGTGACACTAAACCATCAGGATTCCTGAGGTCGTTGAGCAGTGATTCCAGCCATTCACCAGCATGGATAAATGACCACTCTTGTGCTGCTTCATCCAGCTCAGATCCTTTACTACCGAACTGAGCTGGCGCACCCGCCAGCAGCCGCATCCCCTCTAGAAATGAGACCCCACCCTCGGCATCCGCCGCCACGTGCTGCCAGTGATCTAACGCTGCATTCAGCCTTTCCTGGTCCACCTCTACCCATTGATTTTTGATGAAGATCAATCCATTCTCAGCCTCCGCCAGATCCTGTAGTTCCTGCTTAGACAAGACCTCATCACCTAACATCGTTTTCACATTGAAGTCCAACATCGCTCCAGCTCCTACGAGACCCTTCTTCTTATCTCCTATTGTCACCGCCACCCCAAGCTTTGCTTTCTTTTTCCACCAGTTTGGTAAGCGCACTAGCAGTCCAGACATCTCTAGTAAAGGCACATTTTGCAGCAACTCATAAGCCTCAGTGGGTGTCCACGCTAAAGGGTAAAACACATCACCAGAATCCACCATCTCTGCCACAAACGGCAACTTCTCAGCAGCAGCCTGCACAGGAGAAAGTAGCCTTGTCAGAGCCGTCTTATTTCGCTCACCTGCATATTCCTTGAGCGCCTTTCCCAGCGGCTGATACTGCACCTTACCCGCTTTAGATATCCTCGGTGCATACGTCGCCATAAAGGCAAAAGGACACTCTTCATCGTTCTTATTCTCAGCCAAATGGAAACACACTCGTCCCACCTTATGCCAATGCGGAGCATGCTTCTCCAGCCAAGCACTCAGTGTCAGAAAAACAGATTTCTTTCTATCCTCCAACACCCAGCCATCTAACAACACCCACTGAGCCTCCAAAACTTCCACCGTTAAATATTCTCCCCCCCGCATCGGTGGAGCAGTGAGGTAGAATTCACTGAGTTGTGCCTTAAGATCAGCATCCAGCTTCAGCGGGAGCAGTGCTTCATCTGACTCCGCTACCTTACAAAGCTCAGACACATACAACTGAGCCAACTTCTGCCAAAACACCACAGTCCGAGGTAGCTCATAAGCCAGCTTATCCCCCGCCAGAACAAACAATCCCTCACCAGTATCCAAAGAAAAAACCTCCATCAGCCCCCCCACCCAAGCCTCCTCTTTAGTCGATAATTTCTTTTTAGATACCCCGTCCGCAATAAACTCCATTCGCAGATTCCCAGAGGGAGTGATCAATAATTCATAGCTCATCATCATTCTTTAACCATGATTCTTGATCACTTCAATAAAATGCTCAAGATACTGCGCGGCTTTTGCCTCGCCTACGCCTTTGATGCGCATCCCTGCTTCCATGCTGGTGGGGCGGAGTCGGGTGAAGTATTCTAGGGTTTTGTTAGAGAACACTACGTAGGGTGGGACGGATTGGTGTTTGGCTATTTTACTACGGAGATCCTTAAGCGCGGTATAGAGCTTAGGGTCGAAGCCCATTTCTTCTATCACTACATCCAGCCCGGTCTTAATGGGTGAGTCATCTCGCGCTGTTTTAGAATTTGGCCATGCCATCATCGCGGCTGATTTACCGTGCATCACAGAATCACCAAGCGGAGTCAGTGTCACCAGTGGATACTCGCCTTTCTGAGTATGGATCAGACCAGCATCATGCATGTATTTGAATAGTTCATTCACCGTGGCGGTGCCAGTTTCTTGGAGTATTCCGTAGGTGGTGAGCTCGTCTAAGTGGTTTTTAAGGATATCTTGTGAACGGCTTCCCATCAGCATCTGGACGATCTTTCCTCTACCAAATCTACCTTCCCATTTGCCCGCATTAGTTCTACTCATGCGGGCTACTCCGCTGAGTGCTTTGCGCAGCATCAGAACTTCTGACTCTGTGCCCTTACGTTGGTCCCCACCGAACTTGCTCTGGCAGACATCGCAGCTACCACAGGCTGCTGGGTTTTCCTCGCCGAAGTAATCCATGATCCACTGCTGGCGACACTGCCGCGAGTAGCACATCTCGATCATTGAGTTAAGTTTCTCACGGTCGCGCTCGTTCTTTTCTTCCAGCGCCTGACGATTGATCGGAATCTGAGAAGCTAGTATATTAGGTTGTAATAACCGGGTTCCTTTCGCGCGTGAGCCCGCGATATCAAACCTCTCAATGAGTCTGTTTTTAGCCAATACGCCCAGCGCACTGCCAACTGCCATACCATTCTTAATATCGGCTCCTTCCTTGATCTGATCGAGTGTTTGTCTCACCTCAAACTCAGCATTCGCCGCATTGAGCAAGTATTGATAGATACTACAAATATCTGGATAGCTAGGGTTCACTCCATCAATGAAGAATTCCTGGGTGCGGGTGTCAGCGTAGTTGAAGAATAGTTCACAGACGGCGGCTTCGCCATCTCGCCCTGCTCTGCCCGCTTCCTGATAGTATGCCTCGACACTTCCTGGTATTTCAAAATGGATGACGAACCGGACATCGGATCGGTCAATGCCCATGCCGAAGGCGTTCGTCGCCACTGCCACATCCTTGCGTTTACTGATGAATTCATTCTGCGTTTTCTCCCGCTCCGCATCACTCATACCTCCGTGATAGGCGATGCATGATACGCCCCAGCTACAGAGCATTTCAGAAACCTCATCCACTCGTTTACGTGTGGCGCAGTAAATAATACCAGTCTTCTGATCCGCAATGATTTCTTTCACACGCTTGTATTTCAAACTGTGTTTCTCGGTAGCGGTGATGGCGAGTGAAAGATTTGGACGGGCGAAGCCGCTGATCATTTCAAATGGATCACGTAACCTTAAGACATTTAAAATATCCTTTCTAACCACCGCTGTAGCGGTAGCAGTGAAAGCCACGCAAAGTGGGCTACCGATCCGCTCCAGTGCCGCGCCTAGACGCATGTAGTCAGGTCTGAAATCATGCCCCCACTGGCTGAGACAGTGTGCTTCATCCACTGCAAAGAGAGAAATATTCACATCCTGCATCGCCCGCATAAATGACTCTGAACGAAATCTTTCTGGCGCGATATAAACTAACTTATACTCGCCTTTGCGCATCCGAGAGATCCTATCTTGTTGTTCACCATGTGCGAGCGATGAGTTGATCATCGTAGCTGGAATATTTCTCGCCTCCAGCGCATCTACTTGGTCTTTCATGAGCGCTATCAAAGGACTCACCACTAAGGTTACTCCGTCTAAACAGAGTGCTGGTAGTTGATAGCAGAGAGATTTACCACCACCTGTGGGCATCACTACCAGGCCATCAGTGCCGCTGAGAATACGCTGCACCACATCATCTTGACCATCAAGGAAGCCATCGAACCCGAAGTATTCCTTGAGAGCATCGAGCGGTTGTTTGATCACCTTATTCATGAACTTAGCCTAATAAATCTCCAATTGAGCCAAAGTCTGGCACCATTAAACGTTTGTAGAGTCGAGTCGCTGAGCCATCTGTTAGACTCGCTAAAAAATCACAAAGTAACCGCCGTCTATCCGCTAGAGTCTCTCCCTGACTTAGTTCATCAGCCACATCCTTTGGAAGTAAATGATAAGGGCTATCTTCGTCGCCTAAAATATCCCACAGTTTAGACAGCAAATGATCTCCCTTGTATTCTAGCTGATTAAGCTCAGGCGACTTAAACACCAGGTCATAAGCCATCTTTTTAAATTCTCGCGTCTCAGACAGCACACCCTGATCCACCACGAGTTTGTATTTATATCTGTTAGAGACCTCGCTCATGAAATTCAGATCTTTCTCAAGACGCACACTCTGAATGTATCTACCTATCCTATTTCCAGCCATCAGTTCCACGCGGTTGCCACGGATAGATCTTAGCAAGTCACCCACTGGCGTACCTTTTTCCACACCGCAGTCATTCTCCTCAGCCCAGCGTTCCACGCGTTCGATAGTGAGAAAACCCGCCCTAACTGAATCTGCAAGGTCATTAAGTGAATAGGCAGTATCATCTGCCCAGTCCATGATCTGACACTCGATAGAGCTAAATCCATCACGCATTTTCCCTGGTGTGTATTCCAACGGGAAATCTTGCCCGCCAGATACCCAGTCTAGGTAATGTGATTGTTGATCATAGAGGAAATGGTTCTTAGGCCGTTTATCCCTATCACATAGTTCAGACCAGAGGGTTTTGTATTTGAGAACAGAATCCACAAAGGCGCGACTAGGATTCATCCCTGTTTTACTCGCTGAAAATATTCGGTCTGCTAGGAGTCTAAGCGTCTGAGCATTCCCCTCAAATCCTCCATACTCGCTCATCAAGCGATTTAATGTCCGCTCTCCAGCATGACCAAACGGGGGGTGCCCTAGATCATGCGAGAGACACGCAGCTTCCACTAGATCTGAGTCGACAAAGTAGCTATCGTCTAACAGGCTTGACCGTGTGTTGAGAAAATTACAAATCGACCTCCCAATCTGCGCCACCTCCAGCGAGTGCGTGAGCCGAGTGCGGTAGAAGTCATATTCGCCACTCCAGAATACCTGCGTCTTACTCTGGAGCGAGCGAAATGTAGGCGTATGAAGAACTCTATCCCTATCCACTTGGAAGGCGGAACGATAAGTTTCGTCATGCTTTTCCTCAGAGATCCGCTCAGTATCAAAGCTATTATAAAAAGTATTCTTCGGCATGTAGGTAAAAATAAAAACGGGCTCAAATGATATTATCTGAACCCGTTGATCATTATTAAATTGGTAATTTATAGGGCTTTAAGCACTGTAAGCATCTTCCACTCGCTTAGCCACATCGCGGTAGCCGTAGTCCACTTCGTAGATCTCCTTGAAGCTTTGGAGAGCTTTCTCCTTATTATCCATTTTTGAATAAATGAGACCCATTTCATAGAGTACTTCTTTCTTCGTTCCATCCATAGCGTGCAGATCCTCCAGCGCTTCTTCGAGCTGATGATTCGCAATATCAAACATACCTTTCGCATCGAATGACCTGCCTAGTGTAAGCAGAACTCTAGTTCTAATATGCGGGTTACGCTTTGCCTGCTGGAGGTGCGGGATGGCGCCGTTGAAGTCGCCAGAATTATACAATGCCAAGCCCAGATCGAATCTGAGTTGAGGATCGGTAGGGTTCTGGTCCACACGTGCCTGAGCTTCTGAGACAGATTCTTTTGAGCGTTCCTGCTTGTAGGCTAAGATCTCAGCCTTGAGTTCCTCATTTTCTGGGTTTGCCACTAGTTTTTCTTCGAGCTTTTCGATCTGCTCTTCAGCATCTCTGCTCTTCATTTTCTCCGCCTTGTTCTTCAATGTAGTGTCTTTGTGGCTAAGCTGATACGCCCAGCTGTAGAACACGTGAGCATCTGGCCAGTAGCCGAAATCCTCATAAATTACCGCTATTTCCTTCACCACGCCAAGGTTGTTCTGATCTGCATGGTACTGCTCCATTAACTTAGTAAGTTTTGCTTTTTTCTGATCGCGCGTCATGCCTGCTCTATCAGATTCTTCCTGTTCCTTGTCTCCTGATGAGTCTTTTCTTGAGTCTTCTATCCCTCCGTTTTCCCAGCCACCTTTTTTCATAGAAGCTCGGGCGGTAGCATCTTTCTCACCTTTCACGGCATGGATGTCAGTAGAATCTTGCTTGATGATGTCTTTATAAACCCCAGCAGCTTCTTGCGGGATATCGCGCACTAGATAGTAATTTGCTAACTTATGCAGCAATTTTGTATTCTCAGGAGCACCCTTCCGCACAGTTTCCAGAGCAAATATTGCCGTCTCATACAAGTTCTGCTGGACAGCAGTATCAAATAACAGGTCATTGAGCGGTCCACTGTTAGGATCTTTTTCAAGTTCTTTTTCGAGCGCCATGAGGCCAGCTCTCACATCTTTTTTGATCTGGCTTTGCAAACGTGCAATTGAAACGCCAGAGCTAAATATTTGAGTCACAGCGTTACCCTTCTTTTTATTACCACTAGAGGTTCTCACCGCGCAGCGTCTTGCTAATTTCCTAGCTTCCACAAAGCCTGGAGCATCTTTCAAAATCGCTTGGCAGAGACTGACTGCATAGCTAAAGTTCTGAAGCTCTACAGCACTGAGCGACTTCAGCCAAAGCACTCTTAGGTTTTGCGGTAGTCGCCCTTCTTTGAATTCTAAAATTGGTTCGATCATAATTTGTGTGTGATAATACGTTGAATCATTTATGTGTGGTAAAAAATATGCCATTTTTCGCTGTCATAGCAAGCTCGCACTACAGAAATCCTCAGCTTCACAAAAAAACTTTTATTTCTCAGCCTCCGCTAATCCTGTGGGGGATACATTCACCCACGCAGAAAATGCGATTAGTAATTTAGGCTCCTGCACAAGACAAAACATATTGAGCCCTATAATCTGCACGAGTTAGCCGCTACCCAACTCGATAACCATCAAAATTTCGAAACAAAAAGCGTCGCCTAGTGATCCACTGGGCGACGCTGTTTTATTAAATTTTTGTGGCTACTTCCTCTCTACCACTTTGATGAATTCAAACTGATAGCAGAATGGCCCTTCTGGAGCACCTGGCTTAGGATTCTCGCCTAAGACGTGTTTGGATGGAATCCAGAACTGACGAGTCTCGCCGGGCTTCATGAGCCTTAGCCCGGCACTGAACCCTGGGGTCATTTTAGCGAGCGGTATAGGAACTGCCGCACCTCCTCGGACTGAGCTATCGATCACTTTTCCTGTCTTGTCCCAGCCAGTGTAGTTGACTAAAATAACATCTTCGCCCTTAGCCTGAGCGCCTTTACCTGCCGTGATGACGATGGATTTCACTCCACCTTCAGATTCGATCGCGTTTTCAGGAATTATCGCTAGATCAGCAGGCACCTCAGGCATCTTTGGTGCTGGACTAAACTCTAATAACTCCACATCAAAGCAGAGCATTCCAGACGGTATCCCAGGTCGCTGTGGGACATCCCCATAGGCTAGGTCTGCGGGAATCCAGAAACGACGCTTCTCACCCACTACCATGAACTGCATACCTTCGGTCCAGCCTTTGATCACCTGATTAAGAGGAAAGGAAGCAGGCTCGCCGCGCATCACTGAGCTATCGAACATCTTGCCCGTCTTATCCCACCCAGAGTAATGGACGTTGACTCTATCAGTCGCCTTTGGCATTTCTGTTCCAGTGCCTTTTTTGAGAACGATAGAAGCGAGACCTGATGCAGTCTTCATTGCGTTAGCTGGAGCTGCTGCGACGTTTTTAGGGACTTCTGGCATCTTAGGTGCTTTCTTAATCTCTAATAGCTCAACATCGAAACATAGTGTTCCAGATGGCCCACCTGCCCGTGATGGAGTATCGCCATAGGCTAAATTCCCTGGGATCCAGAAGCGACGTTTCTCGCCCACTACCATGAGTTGCAGACCTTCAGTCCAGCCCTTGATCACACCGTTTAACGGGAATGATGACGGCTGACCACGCTTCACTGATGAATCAAACATTTTGCCATTTTTCTCCCATCCTGAGTAATGAACCGTGACTGTATCTTCTGCAGTCGGCTTCTCTTTTCCTGTGCCTGATTTGAGAACTTTTGATGCTAAGCCAGAAGCTGTTTTCTCTGAGTCAGCAGGCGCAGCAGCCACGTCTTTCGGCACAGCTATGTCTTCTGCTGGGGCCTGGGCCGTTAAGATATTCACCGAGCCAAAGGCAACGACGCCCACTAAACCTGTGACGAGTATATTTCTAAATGTAGTATTTTTCACGATGGAGGAAGATCTTGTAGTTCTTGCCTCATGTCAAGCTACCAGCCGAGGAATTATTAAATTATAGGGATTTTCCTATATTTTATAATCATTTCATGCATATCTAACTACTGTAATCAAGAAAATGAATAAGGAAATACAACATCCAATACTGGGGATCGATCACGGTGAGGCACGCGTAGGTCTAGCGATCACAGATCCCGTCGGCATCATGGCGCACCCACTGGAAACGATCCAGGTGAAGACCACCGACCCCATCGAGCGTATCATCGCTCTGGTGAAAGAAAGACAGGTCAAGCAACTGGTATTGGGCCTTCCTCTGCGGATGGATGGTAGTGAAGGGACGGCAGCGGCGAAGATTAGGGCATTTGGTATAGAGCTGGCTGAAAAGATAGATCTTCCATTTCATTACATCGACGAGAGCCTCACCACCGTGGCGGCCGCGGAGAAACTTCACCAGGCAGGAAAAAACGCTAAGAAACAAAAGAGTATTATAGACCAAGCGGCAGCGGTTGAAATCCTCAACAACTGGCTACACCAACATTCTCCTGACTCCTTTTTCTAACATACCCTCATGTCTAAACTCAAACTTACTATCGCTTATGATGGCAGAAATTTCTCAGGCTGGCAGTCACAGCCTAATGCCGCTACAGTTCAAGACACCCTCATTGCCGCTCTGGCGCAAATTGCCAAAAAGCCCATTCAGATTCATGGATCAGGCAGGACGGATGCTGGAGTACATGCAGACGGACAGGTAGCCCATTTCGAACCACCAGCAGAAATCGACATGAACCCCTACAACTGGGTTCCTGCTCTAAATACCAAACTCCCACCTAGTATCCGTATTATAGACTGCGTGGAAATGCCGGATGACTTCCATGCACGATTCTCTGCTAAAGAAAAAACTTACCTCTACGACCTCTGCCTAGCACCCATTCTGCATCCACACATGGATGGCAGGGCTTGGCATCTGCCACGCCAGCTAGATCCCATTTCACTAGGTCAAGCACTAGAGCATTACCTCGGAGAGCATTGCTTCCGTGCATTTGCTGCAAACAGGGGAAATGAAACCGCTGAGACTGAATACACCCGCATCATCACACGCTCAGAATTCCAGACACACAGAGATGGCTACCGCATCACTTTTACAGGCAACGGCTTCATGTATAAAATGGTACGACTCCTAACCGGCGCGGCGGTGCAGGCGGCCCAGGGACGCCTCAGACTTGATGACCACCTAGCGCTATTAAATCAGCCAGAAGACCTCCCCTTCGGCAAGTCCCCTTTCTGCGCGCCACCAGATGGGCTTACTTTGTTGGATGTTAGATACTAGACTTCAGCAAGCTTACCACTGACCTATTTCTCTCAGAGCGTTTAATCTGTTAGAAAGATCTTCCTTGCTGATCTCTTGCAGCTTCAGCGTAGAAAATGCTTCGCATGTATAACTAGCGGTCACTGAGCCACGCGCCATTGCGCTGCAAATATCTTTAAACGAAAATTGATCTGCCTCCAAATCATCCAAGTATCCAGCCATTCCACCGAGGAACGAATCCCCTGCCCCTGTAGGGTCTGCGACCTCTCTGAGCGGCCATGCGTGAAGGCGGAACATCTTGCCCTCAGGACCAAACAACACTGCACCGAATTCACCTAGCTTGATGATCACATGCTTCGGGCCTTTCTCTAACAGAACCTCTCCCGCTAGGATGAGATTTGATGTACGTGCGAGTTCTCTCGCCTCAGATTCATTGAGAACTAACAAATCGATCTTCGCTAAGACCTCGTGTAGTGCCTCATTAGCGATGGTGATCCAGAGATCCATTGTGTCTGCGATGACAAATTTATTTTTCCCGTCACATTGTGACAGCATTTGCAGCTGATTCTCCGGTGACATATTTGCCAGAACCACTAAGTCTGCTCCAGAAATTGATGCCGGAACTTTCACCTCCCAGCCTTCGAGCACATTGAGTGCAACAGCATGAGTCTCGCGGTCGTTCATATTTTCCATGTACTCACCAGTCCAAGTGAATGACTCAGAATCACTGCGTTCAACACCTGCTAGATTCACACCATGGCTCTCTAACATTTCTAAATGCTGCTGCGGATAATCATGCCCAATAATCCCCACCAGACTAACTTGGTCTGTATAATAGCTCGCGGCGAGTGATGCAAACGAAGCTGAGCCTCCGAGCAGGTTTTTAGCCTCTGCTTTAGGTGTTTTTACGTTATCTATTGCGATGGTTCCTCCTATAATGACTGACATAATTTTTTATTCTAAAATTTAGTGATGATGTTTTTTGCTGAAGCAGTAGCTTGTTCTATTGATTCAGCTGCTAGCAGGTCAGAAACAATGACTACTCTTTTTGCTCCAGCCTGCGCAACAGTCTCTATATTCTTTCTTGTGATTCCGCCAATACAAAAGACAGGAATTTCTGAGCCTACCCTATCTTGAACTAAGGAAACATTTTCCATCCCTATCCCTGGTCTGCCTTTTTTAGTAGGAGTGGCAAATAACGGACCGAAGCCAATGTAGTCAAAACCATCTAATAAGGCTTGCTCTGCTTGCGCTACAGAATGCGTGGAGCGACCCACAATCATCTCCTCGCCAACAATACTCCTTACCTCAAGAAGTGACCCATCATCTTGTCCCACATGCACCCCATCCGCCTTTACCTGCTTTGCTATTTCTGGGAAGTCATTCACTACAAATGGAACCTGAGCTTCGCGGCAGATAAGCACTATTTGACGCGCCATCTCCAGGATCTCACCTTCACCACAACCTTTAGCCCGCAGTTGGATCACATCCGCACCACCGCTGATTAGATCGTGCGTTACTGACTCGATGTCATTTTCATCCACATATCCTCTATCTACGATGCCGTAAAGCAGTGCCTTTTCTAACTCAGTATTCATGGCCATGGCTTGGACAATTTTCACCGAACAGACCAGATAAATCTTCTTCGTACTCATCATTTACATCCAGAACGAATGAGAAATGTCACAATGCTTCAGAATCATATCAAAAAATGACACCCTAAATAATACCACAGATACTCTAAATTTGCTTGCCAACCCCACGCTTCAAGGATATTTCGTGCTCATCATTATGGAAGACGCACCAATACCAATCGCCGAACTAGACCAAGGACCATCAAAATTTGAAGAGTTTCTTGAGAAAAATCAGAAAAAACTCTTTATTCTAGCTGCCCTTATATTTTTTGGCGTCTTAGCTTATGTTTTCATCACAGGACTAGAGAAGAAGAACGCCGCAGAGGCTGGAGCAGCATTTATGCAGGCTACCGATGAAGAATCACTAAGAAAAATCATCACTGACCATTCTAGCAGTCCAGCAGCAGGCACCGCCGCCATGGCCATCGCCCAGCTCAGAACGACTGACGAGGACAGAACTGAGGCTCTCAATCACTTCATCGATAACTATCCAGATCATCCCGGAGTCCCAGCTAAGCTTCTTGAGCTAGCGCTGATCCAGATGAATGCTGGAAAAAATAGCGATGCTGACATCATACTCAACAAGCTCATCTCAAATGATAAGTCTGCCTTCCTCGCTCCAAGAGCAAAAATTGCGCTGGCAGACATCGCCGCCTCTAATAATGAACTCGAAAAGGCGGAGCAAATGTACAATGAGATCAAAGACAGCCAGACTCATTTCTCAAATGTCGCTGCTGAAAGACTTCTTTATCTGAAAGCGAAGGAACCTGTGCTTGTTAAAAAGAAGCCCACTGCACCAACTCCAGTCGAAGGAACACTCCCCCCAGCAACCCCAGCACCTGTAGAGCAACCAACACCCTCTCAGGAGCCTACCCCACCTGCTCCTACAGCGGCCCCAGCAATTCCAGCACCTGCCCCTAATTCAAAGGACGCATCTCAGTAGACCTTATAACTAAGCACGCTAACCATTAACATTACTTAAATAACTTTTTTTAGAAAGTTATTCACAAGCATCAGCGTATAGAGTAAATAGTAAGAACTGGACAGCGCATGCATTCAATTTTTGTCCTCATTACCCGATAAGACTAAATAATCTAAAGACAACATAATCAACTAAATCTAATCTCTAACTTACCAAAAAAGTGTCAGTATTCAAAAAATATATCAGCAATAACGAAGAGGAAATCAAGCCAACCGCACCCTCTGCTCAAGCATCAACTCAGAACCCCAACCAAGCTAAACCTGTTCAACCGCTTGCTCCGCACTCAGCTTCGGCACCTGCCCAGTCAAATCAAAACCGACAATCTCCTCCTACTTCTACCTTAGCAGCAACTAATGGCAGAAATGTTCTTAGTTCAGACGTTGAGATCAAAGGCAAAGTTAAATTTACTAACGACCTCGTCGTAGATGGACTCATCGAAGGTGAGATCCACTCAGACGGCTCGCTCACTGTGGGAGAGAACGCACGCATCAAAGCTGAAGTTCACACCCGCTCAGTAGTAGTTTACGGGAAGGTCCACGGCAATATCACCGTCACTGACCGCGTTGAGCTAAAGGCAAATGCAGAACTCATTGGCGACATAAAGGCTGCAACTATCTCTATCGAGGCAGGTGCTATCTTCGTTGGTAAGTCAACTGTGGGCGCTCCTTCCATTCAGGTAACGGCAGCACCTACCGAACCAGCTAAGCCAATTAGCAGTAATAACAGTAATAACAACAACTCTAACAAAAAGGGAAAGTTCGCAGCAGCTTCTTAAGCAATCAAGAAGCTGGCCAGAACCAGAATGCCCCCCTATCAGATAAGGCAGTTAAGAACGATGGACAGCTTGGGCTAAATTTTTAGTTCTAGCCACCTAAAGACAATCTAAAGTTCAAAAGCGTTGATCTAGATTTTCATTATCTACTTCACACATTATTCAGAACAAATACTTATCTAAAATTCTTACTAAAGAAGAACGTTACTCTAGCTCTCGTAGTTAGAGTAATTTTTTTTACAACTCTATCATTTTTCACCAACCCCCAGTGACCTCTGAACCTCAAACTCCAGACATTGACCTAATGCCTACTAGAATAGGTATCCTTGATTCTGGTGTAGGTGGCCTGTCAGTCCTGTTAGAGATCACCCAGCTTCTCCCCCATGCTGATATCATCTACATCGGCGACTCGAGCTGGTGCCCCTACGGAACTAAATCTCCGGTAGTAATCCAGAATCGCGTCACCACACTCTCTAAACACCTCATCCAACAAGGCGCCAACATCATCGTCATCGCCTGTAACTCCGCCACCATCCATGCAGTAGAATCAGTTAGAGAACACTTTGATATTCCATTCGTAGGAATGGAACCAGCAGTAAAGCCAGCCGCTCAGGCGACGAGCTCTAACATCATCGGAGTCCTCGCCACCGAGGCATCCATTGCTGGTGAAAAATTTCACCACCTCATCCACACCCACGCACCAGCTAGCAAAATAAAAGTCATCACCCATCCATGCCCTAAGTTTGTAGATCTCGTGGAAGCAGGAACTCTAGCAGGATCAGAAGTAGATGCCGCCATCAGAGATTACACTACTCCCATGCTATTAGCAGGAGCAGATACATTAGTACTGGGCTGCACTCACTATCCATTTCTCAGAGAATCTATTCAGCGAGTCGTTGGAGATGACATCACACTCATCGACACTGGTGCCGCTGTGGCAAAACGAACTCAATCATTACTCTCTAACAAATCTATCTCATCATCTAACAGGAACGTGAAAATAAATATCCACACCACTGGAAACCTCGACCTATTAGAAACCATCTTCCCCACACTCTGCCCTAGCTTACAAACTAGTGCTCAATTAAAACACCTATCTTTACCATGAATTTTAATCAACTACCACTTCACGAGCGCATCCTCAAGGCTGTCGCCGACACCGGCTACACTAAGCCCACACCTATCCAGCTAAAAGCCATTCCTAAAATTGCTAAAGGAGCGGATGTCATCGGCATCGCTCAAACAGGCACTGGCAAAACAGCCGCCTTCACACTCCCACTACTCTCAAAACTGGTGGACAAGACAGAAGCCAAAGAATCTCGACACACACGAATACTCATCATCGCACCCACTCGTGAGCTGGTGCAGCAAATCCATGAAAATGTCCGCGGCTACGCTAAATACACAAATCTTAGAACCGGCGTCATCATCGGAGGAGTCAGTGATAAAGGTCAAATCGCTAAATTAAATTCTGGCGTAGATATTCTCGTAGCCACACCTGGGAGATTATTAGATCTAATCGAGAAAGGACATGGAAATTTCCATCAAGTAGAAGCACTAGTTCTGGATGAAGCGGACCGCATGCTCGACATGGGATTCATCCCAGATATCCGGACCATTGTAAAAAAACTCCCTAAGAGCAAACAGACACTACTCTTCTCAGCAACACTCAACCGCCAAATAGAATCTCTCACCAAGGAATTCCTGAACTCCCCCAGCCTCATCGAAGTTGAGCGTAGAGCAAGCCCAGCAGACACCATTGAGCAGATTATCTATGAAATTCAAGATCACCAGAAAACCGAACTCCTAGAACACCTACTCAACAGCTCACACGAGTTCTACGCCGTCATGGTATTCGCCAGAACCAAGCTCGGCACCGAAGAGCTCACCACGGCACTTAAAATGGAGGGCTTCACCGCCGAAGCCATCCACGGTGACCGATCCCAAGGCCAGCGCAAACGAGCACTAGATGACTTCAAAAAAGGCAAAGTAAGGGTCCTCGTCGCCACAGACGTCGCAGCTCGCGGAATAGATGTCGATAGTGTCACCCATGTGATTAATTATGACTTCCCTGAACAGTCAGAAGACTACGTCCACCGCATCGGCAGGACTGGTAGAGCTGGATCAAAAGGAGTCGCCATCACCTTCGTAACACAGAGAAATCAACACGCTCTTAAAAAAGTGGAAAAGCTCATTCAGAAAACTCTACCAAAGAAGATAGTTGAAGGTTTCGAGTATGATCAATCAACCCCTGAGCCCATCCGACGCCCAACCACTGTAACTACGAAGAAAGCTGGTAGAACTGGTGAGTATCAGAACAAATTTGCTAACCGTAAAAATAACGCAGGAGCAAAGCGACCAGGTGGGGGAGGAAATAAGCGGAAATCAAATGCGGGAAAAACCAGACGAAAAAAGTAATCATTGTATTAGGTATTATACACTAGGGAATAATATTTAGAGGTTACTATTTTTTGGCCGCAGATTTTCGCAGATCGTCGCAGATTTTTTGATTCTGTATTTTTATCGTTTATTCTATATCTAGAAAACAGTGAGATATTTAAGCTTAAACAAAAAACAGGGTTTCATCGTATTGGAAATCTGCGTAACCCTGCGAAAATCTGCGGTTATTAGTTATTTTATCCCTAGTGTAGATTCCCTGATCACTGCATGCGCAAAAATGCATAGATTACAAATTACTTTTATTGACAAATCAGCCCAAAATATGGCAACAGCAGTTTACGTTGAGCGCATAACCAGCGCTTAATAACTCAACACACTAATGAAGGCAAAAAAAACAATCAAAAGCGCTGCAAAGAAGGCTGTGAAAAAAACCGCACAGAAGGCTACTAAAAAGACAGGGGCTAAAAAAGCGGCAAAAAAGACAGCGAAGAAAGCAGCAAAAAAAGCAGTCAAGAAGACCGCTAAAAAGGCAGTGACTAAAGTGGCAAAAAAAGCAACTAAGAAAACGGCAACAAAAGTTACCAAGAAGGCAGCGAAAAAGGCTACCAAGAAAGTAACGAATAAAGCCAAAGAGACAGTCACAAAAGTAGCAAGCAAAGTAACCAATGAAGTGAAGACTAAAAAATCAGTCACCTTCGAGGAGCTTTGTCATGCAGCCTACCTCAACTACATGAGCCGCGTCGAAAACGGAATCATCGGAGATGAAATAGGTGACTGGCTAACAGCCGAAGCCGCAATCAACATTGCGTAAATAAACAATCACAGTAACAACAAAGCGGGCTTTCTCTAAGGAGATAACCCGTTTTTTGTGATTAATTACTATCTTGAGAATAGATAAGTCATCTCGCTCTTTTTCAAGCCGCGCCCCCGTGAGGGAGCGATGGAGCAGGGACTATACACTAAGGACACCTGCCAGTTTGGTAACTACTTTCTCTGAAAGAATTCACAAAATGTAAGGGGCTGGCAGAATTTTTGTGTTTCTGGTCTA
>JBLHQF010000019.1:0-19977 GCA_047624885.1 Cryomorphaceae bacterium
TAGTTGCTGGGCTTAGGCTTTGACTTAGCAGGTGCTCAATAGTATATCTTTCTTCAGATGTAATATGCTTCATGGCTTCTTTTGATACGGCAGCATTGAAGTAATTACTGAATCAAAAGGGAAGGGTTTTCGGACCTTTCCCTTTTCGATTAACAGATTACTTCCCGCCCATCAAAAGTTGCGTTTATTAGTTGAATCCAAGTCCATAAAGATCCAGATAAATAATAATTTAAGTACAACTTAGCGCCCTATCTCCACCCCCATCAACAATACCAAGATTAATAGCACAGCTTAACCCTAACTGAGTCAAATTAATACTCGGGTCAACACGCACTGCGCACTGATTAAAATTCAATTTCCAACAAATTAGCTTTGCAAACAAGCTTTATAATTACCATAATCTATTAGTAATAACCTCATTACCCCCTTTTACTCACAATGTCCAAATTAACCTCTCCAAGCATTGAATTAAGCGAAAAAGATATCATCGGTAAAGGAAGTGATCGCATCTGCTACCGCAATCCACTCAACGATGAACAGTGCATCAAGATAATCATCCCAGCTCGTAATGGTGCAGTAAAAAGAGCTATCAGAGAACTAAAAGAACATCAAAGGCTTGTCAGAAATAGAGTAGACCTCTCCTCTGTTTCAATCTATTCTGGAACTGTCTCAACTAGCCTAGGAAAAGGATACCTCTATGAGCTTGTTTTAGATCACGATGGGGCGACATCCAAAACTTTGGACCATTATTATACAGGTGAACTGCAAGGAACCTTCCAGAAAGAACAAATTTTCCAGCTACTCCATGATCTCTACAACACCTGCTATGATAACTGCTACATTTTAAGCGAATTACATGAAATGAATCTAGTCATTCAAAAAAGCTCCCAGCCCGACCAGAGTAAAGTCAGAATCATTGATGGAATGGGCAACGCCGATTTCATTAAATGCTGTAACTGGTTACCCTTTCTTTCTCGTAAAAAAATTAATCGCCGATTTAAAAAACTTGCCGCTCGAATGGATATTGAATTTTCTGAAATCTGCAGATAAATATTTACGTCCACTTTTAACTCACCACTCTGCACTAATAAAAGAGAGGCTCTAAATATTCCTTTGGATTTTTCAAAGAACTGATACGGCGATCTTAACTCTTTGCTGATAGAGGAACATCAATGTAGTCCATTAGCAGCCTCGGCTTCGCCACGAAAGTGAATGCGGATAGAGCGATCAATATTGCGCCATTCATCTCACTGACCTCTTCTAACAGCTCCATATCATTTTCATCTCCAACTGCGCCTAGTATCAGCAAGAAACACCCTAGCAAACAAAGCTGAACCACAGGTGATCTGGTTAATTGCTTCAGGCCCATTAGGACATATCTATAATTTTTAAAGAACACAAAAAAGAGAGCTACGAAAGCCACTATAAACATGATATTCCTCCCCTTCCCTGACCCTAGAAGAATAAATAAATCCGGTACATTTAGTTCTTCCACATCTAACTCTCTCAAGACAAACGATAGACAGGTCACTCCAAAAAATAGATTTAACCATTTCGCTAATTTTAATACTCGCAGAGCATTGATGAGTAAGATCACTGCGGAAAATAAGTAACAGATCACCTGTAAGTTTTCCACCAGATTATTCTCATCAATAATCGGACTATTTCCTAACTTTAATACCTGATATAAGACCCCTCCATTGATCAATATAAGCACCGCTCCGATTATACTTATTGGCAAAACATCCTTGGACTTTAATTTTTTTTCAGCTACAATTCCCATACTGTCACTATTTCTGCTTATCATACAGGCTCTTGTAGATGCTGCAGGTTTGGTAAATTTCCTCATGTGGTCCGTCTGCTACTATCCTACCACCCTCTGGACCTTTTGCGAAAACCAGTATCCTCCCGGCATCTCGGATACTGCTAAATCTATGAGCGATAAGAAATGTGGTTCTCCCCTCGCTAAGCACCTTAAGGGCTTTTTGGATTTGGGCTTCGCTCTCACTGTCTAGCGCGCTCGTTGCCTCATCTAAAATTAAAATTGAAGCGTCCTTCAGAAACGCTCTGGCGATGACTATTCTCTGACGCTGGCCACCTGAGAGACCTTCGCCACGTTCACCCAGCTCGGTATCATAGCCGTCTGGGAGACTGCTTATAAACTCATGCGCGCTGGCATTATTCGCAGCTTCGATCACTTCATCCCGAGTGCCTGATGGCTTCCCTATGAGAATATTCTCAGCAACCGTACCTCTGAATAGTAACGGCTGCTGACTCACTAGTGCTATGTTTCTCCGCAGGTCTGATTTAAGCATTTGATTCACATTGATACCATCCAGCTTCACCTCACCACTCTGCACCTCAAAGAATCTCGGGATGAGTGAAACAAAGGTGGATTTGCCCGCCCCACTCTCACCTACGAGCGCGATCGTCTCACCTGCTTGCACACTCACATTCACCTCATCTAAAATCACTGAATCCCCGTAGCTAAACTGACAACTCTCAAATGCTACTGCACCTCTTGCTGTTCCAAATGGCTGCGCATCCTTACAGTCTAAAATTTCATCCTCATTGTGTAGGATGAACTCTAATCTATCGAGTGCAACTTCCCCTTCTCTCATGATCGAACTAAGATTCGCTAGCTTTTTAACCGGATCATACGCGGCATAGAGAGCCACCAATAAAGGTAAGAATTTCTGTAGTGTCAGCCCGTTAAGAGAACCTAAATAGATGGCAATCCCTATTCCTATCGCTGAGACGATTTCCACGGTCGGGCTCACGAGATAGCGATACTTCTGCACGCCCATATTGAACTCCAAAAACTTAGCTGTATCCTCCTTGAGTTTCTCCACTTGGTTCTCCTCCATCATGTAAGCGCGGACTACTGGCTGAGAGGCTAGATTCTCAGAAACAATGGCAGAAATATCACCTTGCTTACCCATCATCAGCGCGGCCTTCTTAGCCAGTTTCTGTATAAGAATTCGAATTGGAAACACACAAAGAGGCACCGTGATTAGAGCGATCAACATGAACATGACGCTGCTGTCACCCATGGATAGATAAGTGAGGACAGCTGCGGAACCAAGCAACTTACCTGGCAGAACCACCGTATTAACGACTACCTTAGAAAGCACCTGCTGAAGACGCAGTGTGTCTCCCATCACTCGGCTTAATAGATCACCGCCTTTCTGTTTACCGTGAAACCCTAATGATAATTTCTGTAATCTACGAAACACATCCACTCGGATTTCCTCCAGCACTCGCAAGCCTACGTAGCTGAGTAAAAGTTTACTGATGTATCCAAAGACCCCACTGATCATAAACACCGCGGGCAGCATCAGGCACGCCACGATCAAGACATTATCGCCTGCCAGCCACTCTAGCCAGGCAGGTGCATCCTTGGCTACCCCAGTCTCCTCACTAGCAAAAATCACAGGAAAGACCTTATCTATCATTAGCGGTAGTCCCGCGCTCATGGCTGCCCCAGCTATAACACCGGCGATGATACCGATGATCAGCTTAGCTTTCACTGGCTTCAGATAATGGAAGTATGGTTTAAATCTCTTCATTCTTGCGCCCGCACAGCATCTATCCTCATCGAGAGTTCTGCAAGCCAATAAACGATTGAAATATCCGCTGATTCTCAGCGTATAAGACTAAGCTAGTCTCATTCTTAAAAATAAAAATTTCACTTCAAACTAAAATATGGTTATCTATTCACATTATAGATAAATCAGGGACACAGCATCGCTAAATTATAAATCAGGAATCGCAAAAATTTCACATATAAAATAAATATACAGCATGGAAACAGCAACAATAGACTCAATAGCCCCCGCCGCAGATACGAACAGCCTACCAGCAGATGACGTCGCAGCCATCGATGCCCTGGGACAATCTTATCAAGCCTTCAAATCAGAAATTGCCAAGGTCATCATCGGTCAGGAAGAAGTGGTGGAGCAACTCGCCATCTGTCTATTCGCCCGTGGTCACGCCCTCCTCATGGGTGTCCCTGGACTAGCTAAGACTCTCTTAGTATCCTCTGTTGCCCAGACCCTCAAGCTCTCGTTCAACCGTATCCAGTTCACTCCAGACCTCATGCCTTCAGACATCACAGGCACCGACATCATTCAGGAAGATGAACAAGGCCGCAGAGCGTTTAAATTTATCAAAGGCCCAATCTTCTCAAATCTCCTCCTTGCCGATGAGATCAACCGTGCTCCCGCTAAGACTCAAGCAGCGATGCTCGAGGCCATGCAGGAACGTCACGTCACAGCTCTTGGCACCAAGTATGATCTCGCCCCGCCATTCTTCGTACTAGCCACTCAGAACCCAGTGGAGCAAGAAGGAACTTACCCGCTACCAGAAGCTCAGCTTGATCGTTTCATGTTCCTCATCAACGTGAACTACCCTACAGCCGCTGAAGAAAATCGTATCGCCCGTGAGACTACAGGCGCAGCTAAAGCCGCGCTCCAAACCGTCCTAACAGGTGATGAAGTCATCGCATATCAAGAACTCGTCCGCCGCGTCCCTGTACCAGATCATATTTATGACTATGCTGTAGAAATAGTCCGTAAGACCCGCCCAGACCTCGACACCACCCCAGACTGGATCAAGAAAAACGTCAGTTGGGGAGCTGGTCCGCGTGCGGTTCAGTATCTCATCCTAGGGGCTAAAGCTCGGGCGGCCCTCCATGGCTCCTATATGGCTCGCATGGAAGACATCGTAGCAGTCACTGGCCCCGTGCTAGGTCACCGCGTGCTTACTAACTTCGCAGCTGAATCACAAGGCATGACATCTAATAAAGTTGTGGACCGTTTAGTGCAGGAAATGAGATAATGCATCGTTGCTCATCACTCACATGGATTATTCTTTCATAGACTATCAGGTCATTGCCCGTCTCGGCGCGATCCCTATCGAAGCCCGCCAGCCGATGCTAGGAACCGCAGCTGGCCGCCACCGCTCACCCCTACGTGGATCATCGGTGGAATTTGCCGAATATCGCAAATACGTTCAAGGAGACGACACCAGACGACTCGACTGGAAGGCTTACGCCCGCTCAGACAGATACTATATCAAAGAATTTGAAGCGGACACAAACCTCCGCGCTTACATGGTTGTTGATACCAGCGGGTCGATGGAATTCAGCTTTGAGTCTGAGACTAAAATTGAATACGCTCGCAAACTAGCCTCCACCCTCGCTTATCTAACAGTAGATCAAGGAGATGCCGCTGGAATTTCACTCGTGAATGAGAAAACTCACCTTGAAATGCCCCCGCGCAGGAAGGCGTCTCACCTCCAAAACATCTTCAAGAATCTCCACGAAATCCAGCCAAAGGGTGAGACCGGTCTCGTCCAAGGACTGCATGATATCGCGGAGAAAGTTGGCTCACGAGCCATGATCGTTGTCATTTCTGACTTTTTCTGTGACCTAGAGGAGCTCCAAGACGCGCTGCAGCACCTGCGTCACAAGAAGCACGATGTCACCCTCTTCCACCTCATGGACCCGCAAGAAATCGCCTTTGAGTTTGAGCGCCCACATCGCTTCGTCGATATGGAGGACAACACCTCAGTCGTTGCCGAGCCTACGATCATCGCGGAGGAATACCGCGAAGCAGTGCAAGAATTTCTTAGCGATATCAAGACCACCGCATTCGATGCAAACGTAGCCTACCGGCTCGTCAAGACAGATGAAAGCTACGAGGACGTACTCTCTGAGTTCCTCCTAGACCGCGTGCCAAAAGGAGGTAAAAAATAATGTCATTTCTTAATCAATCTATCCTCTGGGCACTCTTTGCAGCCGCTGTCCCAGTCATCATTCACCTGCTCAACCGCCGCCGTCACCGCACAGTGAAGTGGGCAGCTATGTCCTTCCTTCTCAAAGCAACCAGAGAATCTAGAGGCAAGAAGAAGCTCAAGCATCTGCTCATTCTCACAGCAAGAACACTCGCGATAGCCGCGATCATTTTCGCAGTAGCACAGCCCCTCATCGGTGGTCTACTAGGCTGGGGCGGGAGTAAGCTAGACACAGTAGTATTAGTCCTAGACCGTTCCCTTTCTATGGAAACAGAGACTGGCACCGAAGGTCTCAGCAAGCGAGAGCAAGCCATCCAGCAAGTGATGCAGACGCTCAATGAAATGGGCAAGCCAAACCTCATCCTAGTGGATTCCGCCAGTGGAACACTCACAGAGGTCAACCCCATCGACACTCTCAACCAGCTTTCAATAACCGCTGCCACTGACACCAGATCGAACATCCCTGACCTGCTCGAAAAAGCATCTAACTACATCCAGAACAACCAAACTGGCCAAACCGAAGTCTGGGTCGCCTCAGATCTACAGAGTAATGACTGGCAGCCAAATTCATCCCGCTGGGAATCTATCCGCTCAGGTCTGGAGAACCTACCGCAGAAGCCAAAGCTCCGCATTCTCGCTCTAACAGAATCCCAACAGGATAATATATCAGTCAAAATCAAGACCATCAAACGCCGCGATAATCTTCTCATCCTTGACTTCGATATCATCCGTACCAATGACACTAGAGAAGCACTCGTCAACGTCGCGTTTAACCTCAATGGCAAGAACTCCATCAACAAAGAATATTCTTTAAGCGGACAATCCATCACCCTTCAAGAAGAGATAGAACTACCTCAAAATATCATCAATGGTCACGGCTACCTCACACTCTCACCCGATGGAAACAACCGCGATAACACTGCGTTTTTTGCCTATGGCGAAGCCACACCGGCACACACCATCATCGTCTCAGAGGGTGGGGAATCGATACAGTATCTTGAGAAATCTGCGGCACTTCCAGGCTTCGACCACCAGAGCTCAGAAGTCATCGCTCCGCACGAGATCAGTGCATCCGTTCTTTCTAAATGCTCACTCGTCATATGGAAAGCCGAGCTCCCTGAGCCTGAAAAATCAAAAATCCTCAACCGCTTCATCGAAGAAGGTGGCTCAGCTGTTTTCCTCCCCTCAGAGGATGAATCCGATACCCAGTTTCTAGGCATAAGCTGGGGAGAAATCCAGTCAGCACCACGTGGCCAATACTTTATCATCTCAGACTGGCGCCAGAATGATGGCCCACAGCGCAACTACAGCAATGGTGAATCCGTCCCTATGGAATCCCTTCGCACCATCAAGCGCAGAGCCATCCGTGGTGACATATCACCACTAGCAGACTGGGATGACAGCTCCACCATGCTCGGCCGTGTGATCCACGGTAAAGGCACCGCCATTTTCCTAGGCACACTTCCAGAGCTACGCTGGTCAGATCTAGAGATCGGCTCTATCTCAGTTCCTATCATCCAGAACTTACTCAACCTAGGCAATAAAAGATTCGGCTCTGCATTCTTCTCAGAAACCGGGCGGCACAGCCCGCTCGCGAAGCAGGAATCAGAAATAATCGTCGTCACCGATAACTCGAAAGTCAACGCAGCCTTCGACAACTCAGCGATAAAAAGCACCCCGCTCTATCTAGCAGGAGTCAAACGCATCAAGGAACGCGTCATCGCCACCAACCGCCCCGCAGAAGAAGACAGCTGGAGCCAGATAGATGAGCCACAGCTGGCGGCAATGCTAAAAGGCACAAACTATAGCCTATTCGAAAACACTGGCAGCGAGGACAGCTCACTCACCCAGCAGATCTGGCAGGCATTCCTCATCGCCGCGCTCGTATTTCTCATCATAGAAGCACTGCTTTGCCTCAATAAAAAAACGGTCCCGCGCACTTCTAAAAAGACCACTGCTTAATACCCTAGTAACCACCTTACATGAACTTCAGTATTTCCAACCTCACCTTTTCGCCTAGCGTAGCACTCTTCATCATCGGAATCGTCGCACTAGTCATCATCGGTGCACTTTGCCTTACCGCCTGGAAGAGAGCTAGCCGACCATACCGCACCGGTATGCTTGAGGGACTACGTTTTCTCATCGCGCTAATCATCGTGCTAATGCTCTGGAAGCCTGAGTGGCGCACCATCACATACCCAGAAGATAAACCAGAAATCGCCATCCTCTGGGATGGCTCTGAGTCCATGACCACCAAGGATGCCGTCCTTCCTAAATGGATGAATAAGAACTCCCCCGTCTCCTCTCGTGCTGACTTCATCAAACAAGCCCTCGATGCTGAGTTCTGGAAAAAGCTCGAAGACGGCGGTAAAGTCAGGGTCTTCACCCAAGACTTCTCTGCATTCTCGGCAGATATTTCTCCAGAAGAAAAGTCCAAACTAGGCTCAGACCTCAACACCCCGCTTAATAACTTGCTAGAAGAGCATGACAACCTCAAAGCCGTCATCCTCCTCTCCGATGGTGACCATAACCTCAACCGCAAAGACGGCAACCCAAACTCCCCCACCCGCGCCGCTCAGCAACTACTCATCAACAAAACCCCTCTCTACTCCGTGCCAGTGGGGGCTGATAAAAGTCTGCCAGATTTAGAACTTATCAATCTCTCCGCACCAGACTTCGGCATCGTAGGCGAATATGTGCAGATCCCATTCTCTATCAAGTCCTCGATGGAAAAAGACATCCGTACCACCATCACCATCAAGGATGACATAGGTGGCTCGCCTAAGACAAAAACCGTCACCATTCCATCCAACAAAACCTACCGTGGGTCGATGCTCTGGCAGCTAAAACAAGAAGGCTCCACCAAGCTAAAACTCTCATTCCCTGTCAGCCAAGGAGAATTCATCGCCTCGAACAACAACCAAGAATTCATCATCGGCGCGAAGAAAGAATCCATCAAAGTCCTCGTCATAGAGTCCCGCCCGCGCTGGGAATACCGCTTCATCAGAAACGCCCTCTCCCGTGACCCAGGTGTCGATGTGGACTGCCTCCTGCTCCACCCAAAACATGGCAAAGGGGATGGCCCCGACTACATACAGAATTTCCCAGACAAGCTAGAAGTCCTCCAGAAATACGACGTCGTCTTCCTCGGGGATATTGGAATTGGTAAAGACCAACTCACCCTCGAACAAGCAAACCTCCTTGCAGGACTGGTCAAAGAACAGGCCAGTGGTATCGTTTTCATCCCCGGGCCACTAGGAAATCAACTCACCCTAAAAGACAGTGACCTAGGACCAATCATCCCTATCATTTTTGATGAAACAAAGCCAGAAGGACTCAGCGACGAAGTTCCCTCACCGCTCAACCTCACCACCCCTGGTAAGTCATCACTACTCACCCTACTCGGAGAAAATGAAGCCGAGAACCCTAAAATCTGGAGAAATCTCCCTGGTTTCTACTGGTGTGCCGCCGTCAAGAAAACCAAGGCAGGAGCTACCGTTCTCGCCACCCACGCCAACCGCAAAAACAGCTACGGCTCTATCCCAATGCTCGTCACTAAACAGGCAGGCAGCGGTAAGGCACTCTTCCTAGGACACGACTCAGCATGGCGCTGGAGACGCGGCGTGGAAGACCTCTACCACTTCAGATTTTGGAAAAACGTAGCCCGTTGGATGTCCTATCAGCGCAACATGGCAGCAGGCGAAAGACTCCGCCTCTACCGCACCCCGGATAGACCTAAACCAGGTGATCTCGTCAGCCTTAGTGTCAACGCATTTGATGCCAACGGAGTCCCCCTCCGCGAAGGAAATGTAGAGGTCGAGATTATCGCGCCAGATAAAACCATCAAGACTCTCATCCTAGACAGAAGCGAAGGCAACTGGGGCGCGTTCACTGGCGCATTTGATGTGGATCAGATCGGAGAATGGAAAGTCACCGCCGGCATCGAAGGCGACAAAACAGCCAAGACAGTCTCCACCTCCATCATCGCTCAAGGCCAACAGATCGAAAAAGTCGGTAAACCCGTCAACACCGAGCTACTCAAAGAAATGTCCCGCATCACCAAAGGTCAGCTCATGACTCCAGACCAGCTAAACCAGATCTCCAACCTCATCGATGCCCTCCCAGCCAAATCACCACTAGAATCCCGCTACCCCATCTGGGCTCACATTGCCCTACTCATCCTGCTTATCATCCTCCTCGCTTGCTTCTGGATAGGCCGCAAACTAAATGGCACTTTTTAAGCTATAATAGTCGTCATATTCAAGATCGAATCATCCCGTAGATTACAAAATAACTTGCTAGTTTAATGGAATAAGATTAGGTTAATAGCATCTTATTGAAAATGAAGCGTAAATTATCAGGTTGGTTTTTATTTTTGCTGATGGCTGTTTTTACAGTCACGGCACATTCCAGCTTGCGCTACTGTCTATGCAACGATGCCGTTGTGCTTGGCAATTGCTTGTGTGATCAAGCTAATTTATCACCTCAAGAAGACCAGCCATCAGGAACAGGTAAACATGATACTTGCGACTGTTGTGGCTCCTGTGAGCAAATAGAATTTAATACAGAGTCCCTTGATAAGGATGTTTCCTTTAACTGTGATTGCATGGTCGATCTATTGATTCAGTTAAATGATTTCGTGCTCAAACCTGACGTTCCATTTGATGTTAAGATTGATTCAAGAATTAGTGTGGCACTCTATCGCACGCATCAAGACTATCCTACTCCATCTGTAATTTTAGCGAGTGGCATTTATGCTCCACGCGGTAGTCCTCCGTTATTCAATAGGCTCAATGTGCCTATTTATCTTCGCGATTCCGTCTATCGCCTTTGATTGATGTTCAGTATTCAGGTTCTTTTTAGCCTGAATCACATACCTCGATAGCCAGCTATCTAGGCTCTATACTTGATTCCTCAGGTTTACCACATCAATCACTATCCCCATTAATATGTCATCAAATGACCTCCATACATTGACTCGGAATAACGACTCAAATTTTGATTCTACTTCTGAATCCAGCTCTAATACCACTAAACGCTCATATGCATGGTTACTACCTGTGGCTCTGCTGATAGGTTTCGTTGCTATTTTTATCCTGCTTTTCGGCAATCGATTCCTCCCAGCCGCAGAAGTCCTAGCCACTCGCGTAGTCACGGTGAGATCAGGTATTTCTTCTACTAAACCAACAGCAAAAGAAAAATCAGATCCAGCTAAGCAAAATCCGCCAACTAAAGGAGCCATGCTTTTCCAAGCTTCTGGTTGGGTAGAACCTGATCCATACACTATCTACGTCCCGAGCTTGACTGATGGTGTCGTTAAAAATGTACACATTTTGGAAGGACAAAAAGTAAAACAGGGAGACTTACTCGCTGAGCTAATCGATGATGATGCCAAACTCATCCTATCCTCAGCCACTCAAAAGCACGCCAGCCTACAAAAACGGATCACCGCTCATTGTATCGGGTTGGAAATTACAGATACCGAAATTGTCCTTGCAAAACGCCAAATAGAAACCGCGGAGATAAGGACAGCTAAAGCTCAAGATGCTCTCGATAGATTCAACAACCTCAGTAAAGGCTCCGTCTCAGAACAACAAAAATTCCAAGCTCAACTCCAACTCCTAGAACAAAAATCAGAAACTGAGGAACGACGCTCAGAGATCCCACGACTCGAAGCAAAAAAACTACAAATAGAGGCTGAACGTGAATCGATGGACGCCGCACTCATGGAATTACAAACACAAATCGATACCGCTACACTAGCACTCGAGCGCACTAGAATCTCTTCACCCATCAACGGCATTGTGCTCCACCTTCATGCCGCCCCAGGAAAAAAACGCATCCTGAAAATGGACGATCCTGACTCAGCCGTCATTGTGGAACTATATAATCCAGAAAAGCTGCAAGCCCGTATCGATATACCGCTCAACGAAGCAGCCTCCATGCGCTTGCAGCAAATCGTCGAACTCAAATCTGATTTATTACCTGACAGAACGTTCACAGGACGAGTGACACGTATCAATGGTCAAGCAGACCTAGTGCGTAATACCCTGCAAGCGAAAGTAGAGATCGACAATCCAGACCCACGTCTCCGCCCCGACATGCTAGTTAGAGCTAAGTTTTATGCTACAGGGAATGATGATGGAGCTAGCTCCAACATCTCGCAGACATCCAGCCAAAAAACCGGCAGACTCTCTATCTTTGTCCCAGACAAAGCGATCTTTGATAAGCAATACGTGTGGGTCATTTCCACAGAAAATAAAGCTGAACTCCGTAAACTGACACTCGGAACAGAGATTAAATCAGGACATCAACAGGCCCTAGATGGGGTTAAATCTGGCGAACAAGTCATCCTACCACCATTCAATAACTTTAAAGACGACAGCCGCGTGCGCGTTGCTAAAACCAATCTTAACTAACTCATGAAACCACTCATCTCCATCCGCTCGATCAGTAAGTCATTCACCAAAGGAAAAACCACCATCACTCCGCTCGATGACCTTTCCCTTGATGTCGCAAGTGGTGAATTCATTTCCCTCATGGGTCCGTCTGGCTCAGGTAAAACCACCTTACTAAACCTGATCGCAGGCATCGACACCCCCACCTCTGGAGAAATCATCATCAACGAAAAAAACATCGCCAAACTCTCTCGCGGAGCACTCACACAATGGCGATCGGTTCATGTTGGCTACATTTTCCAACTCTATCACCTAGTGCCGATCCTCTCCGCCTATGAAAACATCGAACTCCCGCTGTTGCTCTTTAAAATGGGTAAAAAAGAGCGCCGCAAGAAAATTCTCACCGCTCTGGAACTAGTCGGTCTATCAGACCGTGCTGATCACCGCCCAGCCGAGCTTTCTGGTGGGCAAGAACAACGCGTCGCCATCGCCAGAGCCATTGTCCATGATCCTCAAATGCTCGTAGCAGATGAGCCCACTGGTGACCTAGACCGTGACACCGCAGATTCTATTTTAAACCTACTCAAGCAACTCGCCGAAGAACATGGGAAAACCATCGTGATGGTAACCCATGACCCAAAAGCCGCCGCCTTCGCTCACCGATCACTATTGTTAGAAAAAGGCAAATTCATCGACACCAGCCCAGCATAAACAAAGACGGGAGCGTGGGCGTCCCGCCCGCATCACCCCAAGAACACAACCCAAGTTCACTGTAATTCAGAACCCTCCGCAGTTCAAAGCCAAAGCACACAACCCAAGACCTAACACCTAAAACAATGAAATTACTCAATCTCGCATTCAAAAACCTCATTCGCCATCGCTTGCGCACCATACTCACCGTGCTTGGTGTGACTGCCGGAATGTTCCTCTACACCGCCGTGCAGACGATGCAGTCCTCACTCGCAAAAGCCACCGAAAGCAACGCCGATGACACCACACTAGTAGTCTATCGTGAAAACCGCTTTTGTCCATCCACCTCCCGCCTCCCCGAGCACTACATGCCCGTCATCCAGCGTATCCCAGGCGTGCGAGAGGTCATCCCTATCCAGATCGCCGTCAACAACTGCGGAGCCTCGCTCGACGTCATCACCTTCCGTGGTGTCCCACCAGAAAACCTCCGTAAATACAACCCATCGATCAAGGTCGTGGCTGGCAGTTATGACGACTTCATCAATCGCACAGATGCCGCACTTGTGGGTCAGCATTTCGCAGAGCGCCGCGGGCTTTCACCAGGTGATAAATTTGAAGCGGTTGGCGTAAACGTTACAGTAGCAGGCATCATCACCTCAGACTCACCACAGGATGAAAATGTGGCCTACGTGCATCTCCCTTTCCTACAGCAAGCTTCACGCATTGGCTTAGGAATCGTGACCCAGTTCAATGTCAAAGTCGATAGCTCTGACCTACTCCAAACGGTCTCAAACCAAATCGACGACATATTCCGCTCCGACCAGCAACCTACCTCAACACGCCCAGAAAAAGCATTTTTCGCTGAAACAGCGAAGCAAATGATCGAACTCATCGGCTTCACCCGCTGGCTAGGTATGGGCGCCGTGGCTGCCGTGCTAGGGCTAGTGGCTAATGCCGTATTACTCATCGTCCGAGGCAGAGTGAAGGAAACCGCCATCTTCCAGACACTCGGATTCTCACGCTCTGCCATCGGACTCATGGTCGTCTTCGAAGGTATTCTGTTAGGGCTAATGGGCGGTCTGTTAGGAGTTTCAGGAGCCATCGCATTCTTTAAAACCCAAGCATTCACACTAGGAAACGAAGGCCTAACACTGGCACTCACACCATCGACCTCAGTCGCTATTAATGGCCTCTGCGTGGCAGTCGCTCTCGGTTTATTTGCATCGATCTATCCTGCATGGAGAGCCACCTCACGCCCACTTGTTCAATCACTCAATTCATAAAATGCTACCTTTCACCTACGCACTTAGAAACCTCTTCCGCGACCCGGCACGCATGCTGCAGACCGTGGGAGGATCTGCTATCGTCGTGCTACTACTCATCGCAGCCGTTGCTCTCAACCAAGGAATGGACTCTGTGCTTTCCGCCTCTGGATCACCCAGGAATATCATTCTCTTAGGCAAAGGGTCTGAAGAATCCATTGAGAGATCAGAAGTCTCCTACGATGCAGAGAGCTCCGCCGCCACCGACATTTCAGGCATCGAAACTAAACTCGGCATCAGCGCCGTCTCAGGAGAAATCATTTACCAAGCCCCCATCCGCACTGACTCAGGACATGAGGACGCAGCTCTACTTCGAGGGGTGTTAGAAAACGCTTTACTGGTTCACGAATCTGTTAGACTGTTAGATGGTCACTTCCCAGGGCCTGGAGAAGTCATGGTGGGACACCTCGCCCACAGAAATCTCGGAGTCGATGCCGCTGAATTGGCTGTTGGAAAGAAGCTCTATTTTGGCAAAGATGAACTCATCATCTCTGGGAAGTTCGCGGCACCAGGCACGGTGCTGGAGTCAGAAATATGGTTTGATCGAAATGACCTGTCATCCCTCACTCAGCGCGACTCACTATCAGCCATCATCATCCGCATGGATCACACAGATATGGATGCCGTTGAACTCTTCACCTTCCGTCGCAATGATCTAGAGCTTGCAGCCATTCGTGAGGATAAATACTATAAAAAACTCAGCATCTTCTACGAACCCATAAAGCTGATGACCTGGGTCACTGCCGCACTCGTCGCCGCCGGCGCACTCTTCGGTGGATTAAACACACTTTATGCAGCATTTTCTGCCCGCATCAAAGAGATGGCCACCCTACAAGCCATCGGCTACTCACGGGGCGCCTTACTCATTTCGCTGATCCAAGAAAGTTTACTCGCCACTCTGACAGGAACCTTAATGGCTTTCCTACTCGCATACTTCCTGCTAGATGGCCTCACCGTCCCCTTCTCTGTTGGCACTTTTGAACTATCGCTGTCTCCTTTAGTCATTATTATAGGACTACTCACAGGCATCGCATTAGGATTCATCGGCACATTACCCCCAGCTGCACGCTGCTTGCTACCATCCTTACCAAAAGCTCTTCGTTCATTCTAAATTCAAGCAGAACAAATAACACTAAACTAATAAAATCATGAAACTAACCACACTACTAATAACCGCCATCATTCCATTCACCTTCATCTCCTGTGGCGACAAAGAAACCTTTGAAACGAACACAGAAGAAAGCAAAAATAATCCAATTCTAGAATACATTTTATTAAAAGAAAAACCTGTTGAAGCCATTAATATTTCAGATCTTCGCACCAATCACAAAGCCGGAGAAACCGTCACCTTCTCAGGTCAAATCATCGGTGCTAAAAAAGTATTCAGCGATAACCTAGCCGTTATAACCATGGGAGATCCTAGCAAGATGACTACCTGCAATCTACGTCCAGGAGACGGTTGCGTAACTCCATGGGATGTCTGCTGCGACGACCACAAAGTCATCAAAGACAATATCGTCACAGTTCAAATCCTCGACCAATCTGGCGCACCCATCAAAGCAAAATTAAAAGGACTCGCTGGCATCAAAGAAATGAGCGCTCTAACCATCACAGGTGTAGTCGATAAGTCCTCCAATGAGAAAAACATGATCATCAATGCCACTGGCATCTTTGTGAATTAGAACTTAGCACACTTAGAACTCTTCTAGAAAAATAAAAGATCCATTTTATGCGAAAACTTCCTGTAGTTTCTGAAAAAACATGCTTTATTAGAAGCAGATAATCTCAAAACAATATACAAACAACCATGAAAGGCGCATTATTACTAAATCTCGGTTCACCCGACTCTACAGAAGTCTCAGACGTAAGAAAATATCTTGACGAATTTCTCATGGATGAGCGCGTCCTCGATATAGCTGAATGGAAGCGCAAGCTCCTCCTCAAACTCATCATTCTTCCAAAGCGCCCCATAGCCAGCGCAGAAGCCTACTCCAAGGTCTGGACAGACGAAGGCTCCCCCCTCATCGTCACCAGTAAAAAGCAGCAAACGCTAGTCCAGGCAGATACCGAGATCCAAATATTCCTAGGAATGCGCTACGGCTCGCCATCTACCGCAGACATCGTAGCTGAGATCAAAGAGGCTGGAATCACCGAGCTGCTTATCATTCCACTCTACCCACACTACGCCATGTCTAGCTACGAGTCAGCTGTCGTTAAAGCCATGGAAGAACTCAGGGATCAGGCTCCAGACATTGTTACCAAACTCGTCCAGCCTTACTACCAAGACCCACAATACATCCACGCACTGTGGGAATCCATCAAGCCACAATACGAAGGTTCAGGAGCACATCTCATGATGTCCTTCCACGGTATCCCTGAGCGTCACGTTAAGAAAAGTGATCCCTCTCACGCTCACTGCCTGGTCACACCAAACTGTTGCGAAACTTGCCACCCAGCTCACGCTACTTGCTACAAGCACCAGTGCTTGACCACCGCTAAAGAGCTCATGAAATACGGCGGAATTAACGAAAAAGACGTCACCATCTCATTCCAGTCTAGACTCCTCCGCGACCCATGGCTTTCCCCATACACTGACAATGAAATCGAGAGACTAGCAAAAGAAGGCGTCAAAAAACTAAAAGTCATCTGCCCAGCATTCATCTCTGACTGCCTAGAAACTCTTGAGGAAATAGCTATGGAAGGCAAAGAAGAGTTTCTAGAATATGGTGGTGAAGAGTTTGACCTCATCCCCTGCCTAAACACCCACCCGCTGTGGATCAAGTGGATGGTCGATAAAATAGAAAAGTGGGAAAGCTAGAGTCACTAGGAAAAAAAAATAATACGTAACTTTCTTGCAACTTCCCCTAGGATGAGTGGTTACTACCCATGTCAGGAGACTACAAAACATGAAAAACAACGCTAACAAGATGAATTTGGACCAAAATCAAGAACCCCTCAATGAGCAACAGCTCAGTGAACTGGAGAATGATGCTGTTTGGTCTCTACTCAATACTGCCGAAAAAGACTCTGCAGTAGAAGTTAGCCCTATGTTTGCCAGGAATGTAATGCGTGAGATACGTGTTAACCATAGCCAAGAAATAGCTCCATCATTTTGGCAGCGCCTCATTGCTCCTAAATTCAACAAAGTTGGACTCACCCTCGGCGCTGTAGCAGCATGTGCGGTTCTAGTCATCACCCAGATAACAGACCAATATACTGGATCAGCCACATCCATTGTCGATACAGAACTTCCGAATACTTTAGATGACATATCATTTGAAGATATTACCAATTTCGCAGAAATTGAAGAAGAGAACTTCACCGATGAAATGCTAGATCTAGCCAGCCAAGATCCTTTCTACATCTCCGAAGAAGAGATCGAGATCGCTATGCAAATGTAAGTTTCATTCTCGCTTCATCGTGCAGGTTCCGTAAATTCAGTGCCTTTTGCCCTCGCTCCGCTCAGGCTCTGCATCTACGCATTTTCTCCTCCGAGAACACCAATTCATTATTGCAGCGTGGTTCAAAATTCCATCCTGCTGACATGATCCGCATGTCACGATACTGACACAAAGCTTCTTCTTCTCTTTTCCATAACCCCTGCTACTCTATTACCATGTTGAAAGTAGGAATAAATGGATTTGGAAGAATGGGCAGGCTCGGTTTTAGACAAGGATTTGACCATCTGGAATACCAGATCGTCCAGATCAATGAGCACAAGGGAACCGCAGAGACAGCCGCGCATCTCTTAGAATATGATACCGTCCATGGCCGTTGGGACAGAGACATCTCTCATACCGAGAACTCCATCATCGTCGCTGGCCAGGAAATCCCCGTCACCCTCGAAAACACCATCGGAGCTGTAGATTGGTCAGGCTGTGACATCGTCATTGAGTCATCAGGAGCATTCCGAACCGAAGCCACACTCAGCGAATATTTCCGCCAAGGAGTGAAGAAAGTAGTCGTAGCAGCCCCCGTAAAAGAAGGCGGCGCGCTCAATGTAGTCATGGGATGCAATGACCACCTCTATGATCCCGCCACTCACCATCTTCTCACTGCTGCCTCATGCACCACCAATTGCATCGCACCTCCTATCAAGGTCATCCATGAGAACCTAGGCATCAAGCACGGCACCATCACCACCATGCATGACATCACCAATACTCAGGTTTTAGTCGACGCTCCCCATAAAGACCTCCGCCGCGCACGCTCAGCCATCAACTCACTCATCCCCACCTCCACCGGCTCCGCCACCGCCATCACCATGATTTACCCTGAACTAAAAGGTAAACTCAATGGCATCGCAGTTCGCATCCCGCTTCTCAACGCGTCTCTAACAGACTGCGTATTCGAGCTAGAGCGTGAGACCACCGTGGAAGAAGTAAACGCCCTGCTAAAGTCAGCCTCCGAAGGTGAACTCAAAGGCATCCTCGGATACGAAACAAAACCACTCGTCTCCGCCGACTACACCAACGACATCCGCAGCGGCATCATTGATGCCCCATCCACCATGGTAGTAGACGGCACCATGTTAAAAATCCTTGTTTGGTATGACAACGAAATGGGCTACGCCGCAAGAATGATGGAACTAGTCCAAAAAGTGGCTAAATCAATCGTTTAGTGAGTATTTACAAGCAAGATTGCTCGAAGCCTTTAGTGCCTTCGGCACGTTGACTAGAGCCAAACAAACCTCCTAGCCACAAAAGCTGTTAGCCACAAAATGAACACAAAGTCCTACATCTCCGTCACCCTCTCCTACTGGGCATTCATGCTTACGGACGGTGCTCTGCGGATGTTAGTGCTGCTACATTTTCACCAGCTAGGATTCACTCCAGATAAGTTAGCCTTTCTCTTCATCCTCTACGAAGTAGCCGGCATCGTTACCAATCTGCTAGGTGGCTGGATGGGTTCACGCTTTGGTCTGAAATCCACTCTATTCACTGGCCTAGCACTCCAAATCATCGCACTACTAGGACTCACCCTCTTCCAAGAAAGCTGGGCCATCACGCTCTCAGTAGTCTTCGTCATGGCTGTGCAAGCACTCTCAGGCATCGCCAAAGACCTCACAAAGATGAGTTCTAAAAGCTCAGTCAAGCTTCTCGTCAATGAAGAGAACGAATCAGGACTATTCAAGCTCGTCGCTATTCTAACAGGCTCTAAGAACGCCATCAAAGGCATTGGATTCTTCCTCGGTGCATTTCTATTAGCCGCTATCGGGTTTGACCAATCACTCTATATTCTCGCCGGACTAATTTCCCTCACCTTTATCATTTCACTCCTCACCATCCGTGGTGACTTCGGGAAAATGAAAACAAAGGTGAAATTTTCCCAACTCTTTTCAAAAAGCTCAGCCATCAACCGACTCTCATTCGCCAGAGCCAGCCTCTTTGCCTCGCGCGATGTCTGGTTCGTCGTAGGTCTCCCCATCTTTCTCCATGATCAGCTTGGATGGACCTTCTCCCAAGTAGGAGCCTTCATGGCTAGCTGGATAATCGGCTACGGTATCGTTCAAGCATCCGCACCCAGAATCAGCGGCGCTAAAGCAGGACTGAAACAAGCCGTCAACAGCCTCAAAATCTGGGCATTCCTGCTCGTCAGTATTTGCTCCGCTCTCACAGCCGCCATTTACTGGGACTTCCACCCCACCAACTCTCTACTCTTAGGCTTGGGTCTCTTCGGCTTTATTTTCGCCATCAATTCCTCCATCCACTCCTACCTCATCCTCGCCTACACCAAGTCAGAAGAAGTGGCTCTCAACGTCGGATTTTACT
>JBLHQF010000020.1:0-19880 GCA_047624885.1 Cryomorphaceae bacterium
GATTTACTGGGTCATGCTGATGTGAAGACGACTGAAATTTATACGCATGTGGCCAAAGGTCAGAATGGACGTGGGGTCAGGAGTCCGCTGGATGTGGGGTAGAGAAGTGAAAAGGGGAAAGGGGAAAGGTTAAAGTGAAAAGGGGAAAGGTTAAAGGGTGCTTGGGTTGATGGTTGAAAAATGGTGAATAGTGAATGTGGTATTCTTGGATGATCGATTCCTACCGTAGTGTGCTTGGCGAGACAAGCGCTGCCGCTGGGGTGGCTCACTACTCACTACTCACTACTTATTCACGGTCTTGGAGGTTAGTAGATTAGTAAATTTCTGAGACGAAGACGGTGCCGATGGGGGTGTCTTTTAATTGTTCGGCGATGGTGGTGGCGATGATTCTTTTACCGATGGGGGACTCTGGGGTGATTACTGTTAGGGGTAAGTTTTCGTATTCCAGGGTGATGCCGCCGCCGGCGGGGAGGAGGAAGAACTGGTGGTCGTCATCGTCTGAGCTGAGGATGACGATGGAGCCGAGGAGGGCGGTGTCTGGGTCGTCTGTTAGGGGGAGGTTGCGGAGTTTGTAGATGCCTTCTTCTAGTTGCTTGGCTTGGGCTGACTGGGCATCTGCGAGGTAGGAGGCTTCGATGCTTTGGGTGTCGTATTTACCCTCTGCTTTGTTCTCATCACCAGTGGAGGTGGAGTGGGTTTCTGCGGCGGCTTTTTTTAGACCGGTGAGGTCAGAATTTAGCTGATGGATGACTTGGTCTCGGAGTTTGCTTTTCATGTTGGATTTTTTACCGCGAAAGGGACGAAATTCGCGAAAGGTTGCGTGCTTGGGTAGTTGCCTGCGGCGCTTACCACGAATCTGCACGAATTTTCACGAATGTGGTGGTTGATGGGGGCTTGGTTGTTGTCAATTATAACGTCTATGACGCAGGTAATGGAACCGTGTGCCGCGGAGCTGTTATAGTCTGGGGTGGTGGTTTTTTATACAGAATTACAGAGTTTTTCAGGATTTACAGAATTTTGTGTGCGATGGGGCTTGGGTTGTTGCCTGCGGCGCTGTTGACCACGGAAAGGACGGAATTTACGGAAATGGGTTGATGGAGCTTGAACTTGGGTTGTGGGGTGAAAAAATAGTGAGTGGTGAATAGTGAATGTGGAGTTCTTTGTTGATGGAGCGCGGAGTCTTTGACTCGCGTTGCTCGTGGATTGCTCGGCGATCTATCCCTGCCGTTTTGTTGCAGCCTACTATCCTACTATCCTACTATCCTACTATCCTGCTATCTCACAACTCATTGCTCATTAATCATTTCCTGCCTTTTTTGGCTCGGGAGAATCTGGATTGGCGGTTGGTGTTGGGTGGTGTGTGTGGGGCTTTTTGTTCTGGTTTATTCTGGTTCACTTTTTGCTCTGGCTTGGCTGGGTTTTGTGGAATGCTTTCGACTTCTGGTGCACTGGGGATGTTTGTGCTTGGGGTAAGTTTTTTATTTTTACTGGATTGCTTGAACTTTTCGGTAAGTGCTAGCTCGGGGAATGTCCAGCCGGTGCGGGTGATGAGTGCGTCTAGTAGGACTGCGAGTAGTAGGGCGATGGCGAGTGGGATGCGGAGGTCTGCGTAGTGGAGGACTGGTGGTCTGATCCAGGCTTTGGAGAGGTCTGTTAGGTTTCTGCCGCTGGTCTGCTGGGAGAGGGTGCGTAGCTCGGCGAGGCGTTCTTTGTCGAATGCCCATTCGGTGCTGGAGCCTACGATGATGGGGCCAAAGGGGATGGCGTGGTTTCCTGCTTGCACTGAGCCACGGATGAGGGTGCCTTCTTCTAGGTCTCGAGTGACGGAGAACTGTCCGGGGGCGATCCTTTTCCAGGGGACTTCATAGGCGTCACCGCCGTGTTCGCCTTCGATGATTTTGATGCTTGGGGCGGTGGTTGCGAATCTGCTCGACCATTCCTCGGTATCGTAGAGGAGGTCAATTTTTAGGCGGGTGCCATCGAGCTGGTGTTTGAGTCCTAGTCCGCGAGGGAGCTTGTCTCCCATGAGCCAGCGAGTGATGGTCTGGGCGAAGTCTCCGTATTGCGCCCAGTTTCTGACTGAGGTGGAGTGTTCACCTCCTAGGGGGAATGAGATGGCGGCGGTGCGGCCGAGGCCGCGTCTGATGTGGGAGACGAGTGGTGCTTTGTATTCGTCTGTGGAGATGAGTGAGGTGGTGGCTTTGTCTCTGGCGTAGGAGAGGTTGTAGCCATCGACTTGCGGCATCCAGGTGACGGGGGCGGGGGAGATCTCAGCCCATTGGCCGGTGGCTAGGGTTTTGATCGGTTCCTCGATGAAGGCTGATCTGGCTAGGGTGACGGTTTCTTGGGCGAAGAGCTTGGGTATGTCAACGGCGCGCTCGGTGTAGAAGATTCTTCCTTTGCCGCGTTTGGCGATGTCTTCGATGAATTTGGCATCCGCGTCTTTTTTAGAGCCGAGGCCGATGACGGAAATGGTGGCGCCTTGGTCGGTCATTTGTTTGATGAGTTCTTTGTAGTTTCCTGGTTCTTCGGAGTCTGCGGCATCGGTGAAGAGGATGATGTGTTTGGTGCCGATGCCAGATTTCTTTAGCCTGTCCCAGGCGTATTTCAGCCCTGTGTAGACGTAGATTCCACCGCCCATGGATTCTACGCGCATGGCTTTTCGCATAAGTTTCTGCTTGTTGCCTTTGATGGTTTGTTGTTTGACGATGGTTTCTGGCTCTGAGTCCACGGCGTAGACGGCGATGGAGTCCATCATGCCTAGTAGTTCGATGGCTTTGGCTGCTCCGTTGTTTGCGAGCTGCATCTTGCTGATCTGTCCGCCGGCTGCGCCGGGGACGGTGGCGGACATGGAGCCGGAGCGGTCCATGACGATGGCCATGGAGACGGCGAGCTTGCGCTGGTCGTTTTTGAGCTCCATGGAGATGGGGAGTAGCTCATCGATGGAGGATTGGAAGTATCCACCAGATCCGAATGAGTGTTTGCCGCCGACCATCATGAAGCCGCCGCCTTGGTCGCGGACGAAGAAGTTTAGTGAGTCTAGGAATTTCCCTGGCACTTCATGGGCGGGGATGTTGTTGAAGATGACTGCTTTTGTTCCGGAGAGGATTCCCACGTTGAGGGTGGAGGGATCCATGACGGTTTCTACGTTGATGCCTTGGGACTTTAGCGAGGCTGCGAGCGGGTCATCGGTGTATTTGGTGACGATGACGATACGTGGGCCGCCAGTGATTTCTATCCACTTGTTAGATTTGTTATTTCCTCTGTGAGCGTCTTTCTCTGGGAATATCTCAGCGGTGAATTCATAGCCACCTGGTTTGAGTATTTTGGTTTGGAATTCTAGTTTCCCTACTCCGTTGATGAGTTCTACGGTGGTGTCTTTGGTGCTGATGGATTCTCGGTTTCTGTATATAGTGATGGGGACTTTTCCGTCTTCGTGACCTCTGACTGTGACTCCTAATAGAAATGGTTCTAGTGTCTGGGCGCGGGTGGGGAGCTGGATTCTGGCTATGCGGAAGTCATCGGTAGTTTCCTCGCGCACTAGGCGGTAGTCGACGGGGATGCCGGCTTTGTTGAGCTTGTCGGCAATGTCATCGAATGGCTCGGTGGAGTAGCCATCGGTGAAGAGGAGGATGCGTGAGGGGCGGTCTTCTGAGGCGAGGGCTAGGACGTTTTCGAGCGCGAGTGCTGTTCTGGTGAGCTTTTTGTTGCCGGTGTAGATTGCGGTTTCTGAGTTAGGTATCTGCTCTACTACTTCGGCGGCGTAGTCGATGTAGCGGAGGTTGTCTTTACGAGATTGCTTTTGTTTGAGGAGCTTGTCCCATTCTTGGAGGTTTTGTGAGATTAGGCCTTCGGTGGAGTCTGATCTATCTAATAGAACCCAGAGGTCTAGGCTGTCTTGTTTTTGCTGGATGGTGGGCTGCGCTAGTATGAGGGCGGTGAGGATGATGGTGATGAAGCGCAGGGGCTTGAGGATCTGGACGCGTTTCCAGACTAGGCCTAGGAGCAGGATGGCGGGGATGATGTAGAGCCAGTGTGGGTTTATGAAGTGCATTTTTTTAAAAAAGGCGAAAGGTTTAAGGTTTAAGCTTTAAGGTTAAAGGCTGGGTTGATGCTGGGTTGATGGGTTTTTTGAACCACGGAAGACACGGAACCGGGTTGATGGAACTTGAACTTGGGTTGTGGCTTGGGTTGGTGGTTATTTGGGCAGGATTAACAGAATGAACAGAATTTATCTCGGTGCTTTGCTCATTGTTCTCTGTTCATTGTTCTCTGTTCATTGTTCTCTGTTCATTGCTCTCTGTTCATTGCTCTCTGTTCATTGGTTTAATGGCGTGGTGCCAGGCGAGGACGAGGGCGGTGAGGATGAGGAGGGTCCAGTAGCGCCAGTAGGGGTCGCCGCTGGTGTGCTTGAAGACGGCGGTGGCGTTGTTACTGGCGGGGACGTAGGCGGTTTCGCATTCGGAGAAGTCTGCTTCGCGGGTGTCTGCGAAGTAGTTTGCGGCGGTGAAGATGGCGGTCTGGTCTTGCTTGATATGAAAGTAGCAGGGCTCTTCTGGGGCGTAGAGTTTGGTTTTAGTGTTGTAGGTATGGGTGATGATTTTATCGCCTGAAAGGGGCTGGATTTCTAGGGTGAGAGGGTTTTCTGCTGTGATCACTGGGATGATGATGTCTAGTGGCTGCGAGGTTTCGGTGATGGCTTGCTCGTGGGTGGGTTTGGCATCGCGGATGTCGTTTAGGAAACGGTAGAGTAGGACGACGGAGGATTCTGATTTATCAATGTTAGAGAGGGTGATGTCGAAGTTGAAAATGAGACATTGTTTGTTGTTCGGTCCTGAAACTGGTCTGAGAATGATGAGTGCGCGGGTTCCTTGCCAGAGTAGGACTTGGTCTTCGGCTGTGTGGGGGATGGATGGGACGTCTCGAATGAGAAGTGACTGCCAGTTTAATCCTTCCATCAGTGGGGACTTTTCAGCGACGATGTTGCCCTTTATATACTTGGTGTTTTTGATCGGTGCGTTGTTAAAGCAAATGGCGTTGTTAGAGAGCAGGGCTAGAGCGCTCTGGGTGATGAGCTGGATATCTGCTTCTTCTGGTTTGGCGACGCTTAGGGTATTAGCGAATCCGGTGGTGATGCTAGAGGTAAGTTTTTGGTATGGCTGGTAGGAGCTAGTATGGATGAGGAGTGTCTTGGGCTGGGGGATGATCAGCGGTAGGGTGTCATCGAGGGTGAAGGTATCTGGAGTGAGTATGAGCTTGGCTTTTACTGATCCGGTGGGGATGGCGCCTTTGAGTGAGATGATTTTCCCTGGCTCGATGGTGACGGATTTCTCTGGCGTGCGCTGGCCTTTCTGGTTTTCTAAGTACCAGCTGCGGGTTTGTGGCTCGTTAGAATAATTTCTGATAAGGGTCTGCCAAATCTGTTGATTGCCGCGAGTCTCAAAGCTTACCCCTGTGAAGCCGCAGTTTGGTTTGTAGCTACCGATGGAGTGGATGTGGGCGTTGTAGGGAATAGATTTCTTAGGGGTGTCTGTTAGGAATAACAGAGCGCCTTCAACCCCAGCGAGTGAGCGAGAAATGCGTAGCGCGTGGGTGGGGTCACTGGCGCCATCGAGTGGTTTCCAGCTGTCTATGGCAGCGAGTAATTCTTCTAGAGAGTTTCCTTGATAGAGGCGTGTTTTGGAGGTGTTAGATTCATGCAGCCAGTATTCTGCTTGCTCGGCGCTATTCTGGAGGCTGGGGAGGATTTCCTTGAGTTTGGCTTTGGTTTCCTCCGTGAAGACGGACATGGATGCCGAGCTATCTAGCACGATGGCGATGCGCTGGGTGCTGTTAGATTTCACAAATCTAGGCTGCACGAGGAGCCAGGTGATGAGCAAGACGATGAGGAGCTGGAGCCAGAGCGGGATGGAGTTAATCAATGTGTCAAATTTCCGACCGCTGGCAGATTCTTTCTGGGTTTTCTCTAGTAGGAATAGTGTGCTAGAGGGGATGACCTGGGCTCTTCTCTGAAGAAAATGGATAGCTATCACTATGGGAATAGCGATAAGGGCGAGAAGGCCTAATGGATTTGCTAAGGTCATTTTTGACGGTTAATGGGTAATGGGTAATGGTGGCTCTGGGTAGCCAGCTGTATTTAGGTGAGGGTTTCTGGGAAGGCTAGCTCCCACACTTTTTTTGCTTCGAGTATTTGTTCTTTCTCTCTGGTGGGGCTGAGTTCCCAGGTGAGAGGTAGGGTAGGGGCAACGTGTTTTAGCAGTGCTTGGAAATCCAGCTCACCTGTTAGCGGAACCCGGTGATCCCGCTTAGGCCAATACACATCATGGACATGGCATCCTACGAGATAGGGGGACATGCTGGCAAGCCATTCTTCGTGATTGAGTAAATGGATGTTATTTTTCAGCTGGACGTGTCCGAAATCATGCCAGTATCCGACGTGGGGATTGTCTTTAAAATGTTCTTGTAGCCTGATCATTTCTTCCTCATTGGGCATGTCCTCGAATCTACTTCTTGATTCTACGGCTAGGATGATACCTACTTCGGCAGCTTTTTCGGCGATCTGCTCTAGCGCTTCGATCGCTCTGGCGTAGTAGAGTTTGGCGATTTTGGTGCGTTTTTTGATGAATTTAGCTTTGAATCTATCATACTTTTTAGGCGATTTGATGTCGACCTTGTCCTCGACCATTTGGGTGATTTTCTTGGTCCATTTTTTTGGGTTCATGGGGACTGATCCCATGTGTAATACCATGTAGCCGGCATCGAATTCTGCTGCTACATCGAGCGTCTTGAGGGTCATGTCCATGGCGCGTTTGCGGTCATAGGGGCGGTGGGAGGTGTATTCAAATGCGTCTGGCGCATCGATCATGACTTCGACTGGTGATGGGAAGAAATTATGCACTCCTACGCAGTTAAATTTACCCTCCTTATAGGCACGCTGAATACCTGGGAGCTTGGTGATCATCATGCCGTGACTGAGCTCGATGTTAGGAAACCCCATCTCGACAATTTCATCGATCATGGTGTCACCTTCCCGGTGACGAGAGTTGTTCCAACAGGTAGAAAAGCTAAGCATGAAATTTAGAGCTTGGGTGAGGATGGAGTTTTAAAATCTAGCGGAGCGATGAGGAAGACAATTTCTCCTTTTGCCTTATGGGTGCTGAAATGGTCGAAGAGTTCCTTGGCTGATCCCCTGTGGTAGGTTTCAAATTTTTTAGATAGCTCGCGGGCGACACAGACCTGCTGCTCTGGATGTTCTGTTGAGAGGATTTCTAGTGTGGAAAGAATACGGTGTGGCGACTCAAAAAAGATAGAGGTGTTCTCTGACTCGGTGGCTGCTGTTAGTGCTTTGCCGCGCTTACCTTTCTTCACGGGGAGGAATCCACCATAATAAAAGGCATGGACGGGAAAGCCAGATCCGACGAGGGCGGTGAGCACTGCTGAAGGTCCGGGGAGTACTGTGTATTCGATGTCGTTCTCTATACAGGCACGCATTAGGCGATAGCCTGGATCTGATACGGCGGGCATGCCGGCATCGGTGATCATGGCGATGTTTGTGCCGTTTTTCGCACGTTCGATTAACTCGGGGACTTTTTTGGCTTCGTTGTGATCATGCAATGCGATCACTGGCTTGGACACACCGAAATGCTCTAATAATGGGCGGGAGTGCCGCGTGTCTTCACAGGTGATGAGGTCCACTTCTTTGAGTGTTTCGATGGCACGTAGAGTCATGTCATTACGATTGCCGATAGGTGTGGGTACGAAGTAGATCATGTTTTTATTATGCTTCTGTTAGAAGCCATTTGAGATGCGAGATGTGATCTTGCGAGATAAGTTATCGATAGCATCATACATAGCATTATCGCGTGAGAGTCGTTGATTATCATCAACGAAAAACCTCGTTTCTCCGTTCGACTTACCAGAGAGAAGTACTTTTGATTGATGGTCCACTAGTTGCCAAGTTGCGACAATGTTGGCAGTGAGTTCTTCCGCAAGTAGGGTGTCTAGGCGTGACGATCTAAACTCGCGGTAGTCGATCTTTTCAATCACGACTCTGAGTGTAGCATCTGATTGCGCAAGGGTGGAGACTTGGTAAGCTCCATCATTATTAATGAAGCGTACTAGCGAGTTTGTCGCCTGAGAAGCGAGCTTGATTTCTTGGGTTTTGTTGTCGATCATCGGTAAGTAGATCAACTGAATTTCTCGAAGCTGGTGAGGCTTGGACCCGCCGAGCCGGTAGCCACTGCAGGAACATAGGCCAGCGGTAATCGCTAGGATGATACTGGCACGGATTGCTTTGAGAAATGATGGCATAGTAGTTTATTGTCCGATCTCTGATAGACGAACTTGAGCTTTTTCACGGAGTGAGCCAGCGGATGACATGCGGATGACTTCGCGGTAGTAGAATGCAGCGGATGCGTTCTGTCCTTTTTTCTGGTGAAATTCTGCAATGTCGAAACTCCGCTGTATGTCTGATTTACTGAGTTCTAAGAGTTTAGCCTTCGCATCTTTAGCACGAGGGTGGCTAGGATATTGCTGGCGAAGATCAAGGAATACGTTTCTCGCGGTATCGATACTCGCCTTGTTACGGTTATTTTTGGCTGTTTGCTTCATCAGTATAGAGCCGGTGCGGTAGAGGGCTTCTGGTGTGAGACTGCTGTTAGGGTAGCGCTCCTGGACTCCTTGGTAGCCAGCGATAGCTTTGTCATTAGAGCCTCTATCCTGCCAGATGGCCCCGATGGAAAACTGCGCTCTAGGAGCTTGCTTTGAGTATGGGGCATTGTCCCTGACTTTAGTCAGCATTGCCTCTACGTTTGAGCCTGAGAGTTCAAATTTACGACCTATGAAGCTGCGCTTGATGTCGCCTTTAGCGGCAGCCAGCGCTACTTCGGATTGCTTCTGGATCGCGGAACTGTAGAGGCTGCTGGAGTTGTATTTAGTGATGAATTTCTGGTAAGCATCAAAAGAGTCTAATAGATCGCCTTTAGCGTAAAGTAAGGAGGCTTCTTGATATCTCGCCTCTGGAGCTTGAGCCGATAGCGGGTATGTATCTGCGACGGTTTGATACGCCTTGATCGCGGCCTTGATCTGGCCAGAGGCTTGATGACCTTTTGCCTTGGCGAAGATTGATGCGGCAGTTTGAGAGTTTATCCCTTGCACTCGGCCAGTAGCGGCGAGAGCCTGATTGGTGTTCTTACTACAAGAACTAGCGAGAGTTAATAATAGAGCCGATAAGCTTATAGGTAGCAGAGAAATAGCAATTTTCAATTTCATGGCCACAAACTAAACGAGAGATACTGAATTGCCAATGAAAATACATGGCTTCATAAAATACCTTTTAGAATGAATACTAGATGATCCTTATTATAGGGGCTAGTTGGTGGCTATGAAAAACCATGAAACTATAAAATCACACTATAGATTCTCAGAAAACTTATCTGTCCACGGTCTATATTCCTCTGGAATAGGCGCTGTGAAATGCATTCTTTCAAGTGTAACAGGATGGGTGATACTGAGATTTAGTGCATGTAGCATTAGTCGGCCAGGATGGCATTTTTGCTTGTTCGCATTGGCGTAAATAGGGTCAGCTAGGATGGGTGTGCCAATGTGGAGCATGTGGACGCGGATCTGATGAGTGCGGCCAGTGTGAAGATCACAGAGGATGAGGCTGGTGTCATTTTCTGGTAGTGTCCCGAGCACTCTATAATCAGTGATGGCTGTCTTGCCCGAGCCAGGGTTCACTACTGCCATTTTTAGCCGGTTTACTGGATGTCTACCGATGTGGGTGAAGACGCTATCCTCTCGTTTATTTGGGATTCCTTGCACCACGGTTAAATATTTTTTCTTGGTAGATCTCTCAGCGAATTGAGCGACGAGTGCCTTGTGCGTGAGTTCTGTCTTAGCCACTACAATACAGCCGGATGTGTCTTTATCTAGGCGGTGTACTATGCCCGGTCTCTCAGCACCACCGACCTCTGCGAGTTTGCCTTTACAGTGGTATAATAACGCATTCACTAGCGTGCCGGTGAGGTTTCCTGCCGCTGGGTGCACTACCATGCCTGAGCATTTATTGAGCACGATGAGGTCATTATCCTCGTAGAGAGCCTCCAGTGGAATATCCTCTGGCTGAGCATTTTCTGGAGCGGGCTCAGGGATGTGGATTGTGATGATGTCGCCCGTTAGCGCGGGTGACTTGGCTTTTACCATAGTGCCGTTTACTAAAATGTCACCGGACTTGAGTAATGCCTGGATACGCGCACGAGTCAGCTCGGGGAGTTCGGTGCATAGATACTTGTCCAGTCGCTGCTTGGTGGTATCGTGAACGGTGATTTTCATGTTAGTGTCTTGGTTGGTCTTGGCTTAGCTGGCTATTTTTTTGATCAAGCGTGAAAAAATACTCTTTTTTGGTGTTTTTGAGTGTGATTATCAGAGTTTTCTTCGTAGTATCCTAACAATGAGTATTACCGATGAGAATATTGCCCAATGCGAAGCTTGTGATTGTGTGATGGATGTAACTATGATGCAACCATTCACGAATGTCGAGTGTCCAGAGTGCGGGACGCATAATCGTGTGAAAGTAGATGTTGGTAGCTATGTTCTGAAGAAACGTCAAGGAGTAGGTGGCATGAGTTTGGTCTTCGGGGCGGTGGATAAGACTTTAGGAAGAGAGGTGGCGATCAAGATCCTTAACGAGAGTTACTCGATGGATGAAAAAAGGATCGCTCAATTTGAGCAAGAAGCCAAGATTACTGCTGCGATCAGTCACCCGCATGTGGTGAGGGTGTATACAGTGGGGCAGGCATTTCAGAGGTTTTTCATCTCTATGGAGCTAGTGCCTGGTGATAGCCTGGAGAAGAAAATGCACGATAATGGATGTCTCGCAGAGAACGATGTGCTGAGGTGGGGAGGACAGGTCTGTGAGGGACTGAATGCGGCGAATGAGGCCGGGCTGATTCACCGCGATATCAAGCCAGGTAATATTTTGTTAGATGCGGAAGGTTATGTGAAAATTGTGGATTTTGGCCTTGCTCTGGTTACTCAGGGAGGAAAGGCGCAGGCTGATGAGATATGGGCCACGCCTTATTACGTGCCACCAGAGACGCTGGATGCCCTAGAGGAAGACTTCCGTAGTGATATCTATGCTCTAGGAGCCAGTTTATACCACGCGCTCACAGGGGAACCTCCATTTGATAATGAATCTAGATCTACCACCCAGCTGAAGCAGATCAAGATGAATCTGCCTACGCTGAGGACGTGTGCGCCATGGCTCGGTGACGAGACCTGCGCAGTCATCGATAAGGCGATGGCATTTAATGCTGACGATAGATTTAGCTCTTACAAGGAAATCATAGATGCACTTCACCATGCCGAAATGGTATTGAAAAGTGATGGGATGGAGCCTGTCACTAGCATCTCTCAGGAAGACCAGGGGAAAATGAATATGAGTAGAGGGATGCTCTACGGAATTATCGCAGTTTGTGTTCTAGCAGCAGGCGGAATCATAGTAGCTCTCAGCATTGGTAATAATGAAAAGGATGCAGGCGATGACGGCATAGCAGATAATAAAATACTAGGGATTGAGGGTAGTGATGATGGCGGTGCGGCAGGTAGAAAGCTCAGCATAGCCATCCGACAAGGGCGAAAGGCTCTGCAAAGCAAAGATTACAATGATGCAGCAGATCGCTACGCAGGCATAGTAAGAGATATTCGATTCTCTACAAACTCCGCTATGTGGGCAGGACTACAGGGATCTATTGTAAACTGGCTGGATGGGAAACCTGCACAAGCTAAACGGAGCTTGATAATGGTTAATAGACGTTACCAGGAAGCAAAAAAAAATAATCAATTAGTCGATCCTACTGAACTGACTAATGGCCTAGTCGAGTCTATTCCGTCTCTTCTGAAGATGGAGAGGATTAAAGCCGAGGATATTCAGCATGTCCGGACAGAAGTGGAAGGCATGCTAATTTATGCTTCAGCACTCAAGGACTGGGAAGAAGGATACACGGTTGATACTTTAAAGCTGTTAGATAACGTAGGACGCTTTGCCGCAAGGCAAGGAACAGAACTATCTGAAGAGTTTAAGATTTATGTTTCATTGATCTCAGATTATAAAAGCGATGCTTTAGTGATGGAGCAATTTGAAAAGAAATACTATCCATCAAATGATGCAGAGATCGATGCGCGTAGAGCAAAATTAAATACAGCGAAGTCCCAAATCAAGACCAAGGGTAGGGCAGTTGAAAATTTTGAAGAATGGTTACTTCAACTAGATCTGCATGAAAATAGACTAGCCTACGAGCGCAAGCAAGCTGCTGAAATAGAAGCAAAGAAACATGCTTCTAATAATGAAAAAATGCAACCTGAGGATGATTGGGATAAATTTTATAAAGGGCTAGAAGATGATTTGGCAGCATCGAAATTTGTCTTTGTCAGCGAGAAGTTAAAGCTGAGATCATTTAAAGAAGAGCAAACGAATAAGAAAAAAGAACAGATGATCTACCTCTGCGAGAGGGCGTCCGGCTTCCTCGGTACATTAAGTGAGACGCTGAGCAAAGGAGTTGTTAGCTCGGAAGTTAAACTTAAGGACGGGAAGGTATTTACCAGGTTTTCAGGTATTGATTCCAAAGGGATCATTGTGAAAGGTAAAGAAGGCGTGCGTAAAGTGCTATGGGGAGAAATAGAAACCAGTAGTGTGATAGGCCTTCATAATATCAGCGTGCGCGAAGGTGATCTGAGCCAATTTGAAAAGAACTTTAGACTCGAACAAGCTATCGCCTATGCATGGCTGGGCGGGGAAAAAGGCAAAGCAACAAGTGCTGCGGGGAACCTAATAAAGTCTAATCCACTCTTCAAAGATCGCTGGTCAGAATGCATGAAGTATCTCAGATGAAGAGCTGAAAGACTACTGTGAGAACTAATGTGGCTCTTAGGCTAAACCGCCCAAGGTTCTAACTCGCCTGTTCTGATTTAATCCACTACGCGTATTAAATCTTCGCTGCGTATCCAGCCCTTGGTATTATCTGCTAGCTTGATATAGGTGTAGGTTCCTCTGGAGCTTAGAATGTGGCATTCTGATGCGGCTGTGGCTGTGGTGATGTTCTTGCTTTCTGCGATGGGTTGTTCTGTCAGGCTGCTGGATTCAGCGATCACGGCGAAAGGTAAGCCGGTAATTTTTTCTTTATCCGGATGTTTGTAGTATCCGTAGCCACTTATTGCTGCAGTAAAAAATACGAGCATTGCTAGTGTGAGGATAATGCTGATATTTTTCTGAGGTTTGAGAATTCTTATATAGAGAAAGGCGAGCAGGATGCTCCAGAGCGAGAGACTGAATATGATGTAATAAGTGGTTAGTGAGATTACGCTGATCCAGTCTTGTAGTGATCCACTTATAATAAATGACTTGGATATTACGCTGTTGTTTTGCTTTTGTAGGAGTGATAAATTATGTTTTGCTCGGCTGTGGTATGGATCTAACAGCAATGCGCGGTGGTAAAAGACTGCGGCTTTACCGGTCTGGCTGAGCTTCTGATGGCAGTTGCCTATGTTGTAGAGTAGGTCAGCGGACTCGCTGGGTAGTTTGGCTTCGTACTGAGTGAGTGCCGAGGCGAATTCACCCTTGTTCCATTCTTTCTCAGCGGAGGCATCGCTCAGCTGAGGAGTGATAAAGAGTATTAGGATAGTGAGTTTCTTTAGCGAATCAATGATCGCGGTTTTGCGTTTTTCAGAGAGCTTGATGGGTTCCTGTTGTTTATAACATTGGTCATCGCGGAGTTTTTGGATGTCTCGTATTTCTGGATGTTTCTCCGTGTCCACCCAGCGCTGTATGTAGTTGCTGGCAGATTTTAGGAAAGACTCACCATCTTGCTTTTCCAGTTCGGCTATCGATTTGCGCTGGATGAACTTTTGTGACTTGTTTAGCCGGGCTGCTTGGAATTTCTGGTAAGCGGATCTGGACAGGAGTAGTAAGCAGAGTGCTCCGGGGATGATATGAATGAGCGATAGAGGTAAGCTTTTATACCAAGGTTTCTGGCTAAAATTAGCACCCTCAATAATTCCTAACATCTGATCAGCTGATTCTATTAAATCTGTTTGTTCTGATGTGCCGCTGCCAGTGTTAGAGGAAAGGGTTATGTTTACTGGCACTCCGGGGTGGCTGAGGGTGCGGTAGGCTTTAAGGTTAGGATCGAGATAGCTGAAGCTAAATCCTGGGGTGGTAGTGGCTCCAGTTGGTATAGTGTTCGCTGGTTGGATCAGGTAGGTAAACTCGGCATAGGCATTGATGTTTTTGCGCTGTTCTCCAAGATCGCGTTTACTCTCGGAGATTAGTTTCCAGTGTTCGTTATTGGTGAGTGACGGGGGAGTGACTTCAGAAAACTTACCTCTGCCGATGAGTGTGACTTCGGCCTTGATGGACTCGTTGGTTTTTAGTTCGGTCTTGCTTTCTACGTTCACGCTCATTTTGAAATTCCCCACATCGCCCTTGAAGTCTGTGGGTGGATTCGGTGGGAGCGCGAGGATCTCTAACTCTAAAATTTCAGAGAGAGGGAAGATTTCCTGAGTTTCTCTAATTGACCCCTTCCTGCTGCTGATGATGGATGCTTGATGGACCACGCGAGCCTTGAACGGGCCTAGAACGGCCTTGCCAGGCTTGATGCCAGAAACGGTGGTGTGAAACCGTCCGACTTGGTATTTGAGTCCATCGATGACGGCATCGCCATTGCGTGAGCGTGGGTCTGGTGTTTCAAATCTCCAGGCAGTGGCATTTTTTTTCTCTCCAGTGGGTAGGCCCCATTGTGCTACGTTGATGGACCTGGGAAGATAAATTTTATATTCTAGCCGGGTTACTTCGTTTGGGTAAAGAGAGGTTTTTTCAGCGATCAACTGAGTGTAGTAGGGGTAAGTTTTTTTTACTGGTCTGTTCCTGTTAGGGGCTTTCACGGCCACTGAATCGGCGGTGTGTTTTTTGAGGGTGCTTTTATCTCTTACTTTGAGAGTGATGGGCCCAGAGGTATCCTCGGGATTTGTCGCGGAGAATGCGGTTGACGGGATGGTGTATGTTCCCGCGTTTGGTGAGTTAAACCGATAGATCATTAGGTAATACCGCTTGCCTTGTTGCGCGATGACATTAGTGTCATGAAGCTGGAAAAATGCATTTTTAACCGCTATTTCTGTCCGTTTAGGTGGTGAGCTTGGGTCTTCTATTACGAAGGTGACGTAGCAGTTCTCACCAGTGATGAGGTTCTGTGACGAGGTGATGCTGTGCACCCTGGCTTGGGCGTTGCCGCTGGCAAGCCAAACAAATGTTAGACAGAGGATGGAAATAAAAAATCTCATGGTTTACCAATCGATAGCAGGGCGATTATAGTATCCTCTGCGATTTGTTAGGGGTTTCTTCCGGGTGTCTGAGTGCTTCTTGAGAAAGTCTAAGGCCTCTTGTTTATTACTAAATTTGGCAGGCTTGTCGGTGTTAGCTTGATTGTCTTGTTTGTCAGGTTGTTTTGCGTCTCCGTCTTGTGGTTCATCACTTTCGCCTTTGTCAGGGTTCTTGTTTGCGTCATCTGATTTTTCTCTATCTCCTTTGCCTTTTCCTTCTTTGCCTTCTCCTTTCTTATCTCCTTTTTCACCTGCTTCGCCCTCTTTATCGCCTTTTTGATCACCCTTGTTGTCTTCATCTGGTTTTTCTGGCTTTTCTGGTGGGTCTTGACCTTCTTTTTTGTCGTCTTTCTTATCGGACTTAGGATCCTTTTCTGGTTTGTCTTTAGGCTTATCCTTTTTCTCCTGCTCTTGTTGTTTTTTCTTTTCTTCGGCGATGGTTGTCCTTGCTTCTTTGATAGCCTTGATGACTTGCTCGGTCATTTTTCTGTTAGATTCTGCGGAGGCATGTTGGTTTGTTACTTTTAACAGATCGCTATAGTGGGTGATGGCATTTCCCAGACCTTTTTCCATGCTGTCTAGTGAGGAGTTCTTGAGCGCACCACTGCGGATCTGGTCTTCGAGATAGCTTGTGAGGTCTTGGCCGGCGGGGACATCGAGTGCTCCGGTGTGTTGCTTGTAGAGTGTGTTGGCGAGGTTGTATTGAGAAATGTTCTGGATTTCTGGCTGGCTGGTGATTAGGGCTTGGCTGTATTCTTGAGTAGCTAGCGAGTAGTCCCGGAGCCGATATGCGGCCTGGGCGATGGCTAGTGATAGCTTGGCGTGGGCATCTCCGTCAGTTCCTTCTCTGGCTTTTGTGAAATACTTGATTGCTGCTGGGTAATCTTTTTCTCCAAGTGCTGAGTATCCAGCCTTGATCTGAGCGGGGCGCTTTAGATAATTGTTAGATATTTTCTGTGTCCAGGATGTCTCCTCCGCGCGGCTGTCAGATAGTGTGGTGAAAAAGCCAACGATGATGATTGCGGGTAAGCTAGATTTAAACCGTGTAGTGAGGAAGGTGCTGAGTAGTAAAAAGAGTATGCCGGGGGCGAGGAACCATTGATACAGTTCTCTGGGTATCTGAACTTCTCTACCTTGTTGTTCGTATTTCGTCATGCTCTGGATCGCTGCGGCGATGGCTCTTTCTGGTTGGGTGCTAATATGAGTATAGACTCCAGTGGTGTCTCTGGCAAGTTGGCGTAGAATTTTATCTTGTAGCTTGGTGATGACCACTTTTTGCTGCATGTCGCGGTGTGGCTGACCATTTACTGGGATTGGTCCGCCCGCTGAGGTTCCCACCCCGATGGTGAATATCTGGACGTAGGACTCCTTGGCTATACTGATGATTTTGTCAATTTCATCGAGGGATTCTGTGCCATCGGTGATGAGGATGAGGGCGTTGGCTTGCTTGCCGGCGCGCTTGAGCGTGTTGATGCCTTCGTAGAGTGCGTCTTTGAGATTAGAGCCTGCGATGTGGGCGGAGCCTGGGCCGAGATGACCTAGTTCTTCGATGATGGATGGGTGGTCGATGCTGAGTGAGGTGATGACATTGGGGCTGCCGGCGTAGGCCATGATGCCGAAGTGGTCGTCTGGGAGTGCCCCGATGAGGTTGACGGCGAAGGCTACTCCGCTGCTGAGTCTGTCCGGCTGGACGTCCTCGCAGAGCATGGATAGCGAGGTATCCATGGCGATGAGTATGTTTCGAGACTGGATCTTTTCCCGGCTAACAGAATTCCCAGAATAGGGGCGAGCGCAGGCGAAGATGAGGCAGATCAGCCCGAGTAGCGAGAAGGCAAACGCGATCCAGAATCGCAGCGGTTTGTTCTGCCTCACGAGTTCTGATTTATGCTCGTTAGAGACAAATGCCGACCAGATCTTGGCTCTGTTTCTGCGCATGATGATGACCGCTAGTATGAATAGCGGAATAATGATCAGGGTAGCGAACCAGGCTGGATAGAGAAATGACATGGGTGAATTTAATTATGAGCCCGGTGCGGGCGGCGGAGTAATGGTGGTGATGAAAATGTGGAGCAGAGCGAAGAGGAATGCGGCAGCAGCGAACCAGATGTGGTGCTCTTGCTTGTGGCTGACGACGCGCTGCTGGCGGATAGTCTTCTCTAGGGTGTCGATGCTGTTTAGGGCATTGTTGAGTTCTTCTGTGTTGAGTGCGCGGTAGTATTGGCCGTTGGTAGTGGTGGCTATTTTATTGAGTGTCTCGGTGTCAAATTCTTGCTCTGGGTAGCGCTGGATGTGGCGTGGGAGTCTGCCGTCCTTGGAGCCTATTGCCACGGTGTGGATCTTGATGTTTTGTAATGCCACGGCCTTAGCCGCTTCAGCAGGGGTGATGGTGCCGGAGTTGTTAGATCCATCGGTGATGAGGATGATGATGCGGGATTTTGTGTCTTGGTATTCTAGTAGTCGGGTGGCGGCGCTGGAGATGGCCGAGCCTATGGCGGTGCCATCGTCTAGCTCTCTATCTGGCTTTATACCTTGCAGTTTATCTATCAGAAATGCGTGGTCGAGGGTGACCGCTGCTTCTAGGTAGGAGCGGCCAGCGAAGGAAACGATGCCGATGCGATCATAGGGACGGGCGACGATGAAATTCTTGATGGTTTCTTTCGCTGTGCGCATCCGTGAATTTCCACCATACTGAGCTTCCTGAGCTTCCATAGAGAGTGAAATGTCGATGGCGATCATGATGTCCACTCCGCTAGCTTTCTTATCGCTGTATACTGTCTTAGTCTGTGGTCTGGCAAGTGCGATGGCTGCTGCGGCGATACAGAAGATCAGCGTGGTGAGCTTTAGTGCGCCAGCGATATCCTTGGGCCTTTTCCCTAGTGACCCGATGATGGAAAGTGAGGAAAACGTGATGCTGGCAGGGGTGCCGAGTTTTCCTCTGAGCATGAGCACTGGCGGGATCGCCAAGAGGAGTAGAAACCACCATGGTTGTGCGAAACTGAGATTATGAAAGATGGTGTCGATGATGGAGAAGGTTTAATTACTGAGACTATGCGAGATTCTTGGGGACGGTGGAGTCGATTCCTCTGAGAAGCGATTCTGTGAGCTGGATCAGTTTGTTTTTCTCTGTGGGAAGGTGCTGGTCTGGGGAGTATTTATGCTCGGCGAGAGCGGTGAGGTAGGTGGAGAGTTTTTCACGTGCGGACACTGGGAGCTTTTCTAGATCTTGATGGTCTGCGATGAATTCTTGATGGGTTTGGAAGATCGATTTATTGCGGAACTGACCTTGCAGGTATTCCCTAGTGATGAGGGAGAGCTCGATGGTGAGTTGATTGCTGTCTTGGTCGGTTTCATTGGCTGATTGTTCAATTTTTTTTAATCGGATCAGCGCGTTCTTGAGGTTGTTTGCAATAGTCGCTGAGTTTTTCTTGTATTTTATATACGCGAGGACGGCCCAGATTATTAGGATGCATAGGAACGCTAGGAGCAGCCACTGCCATCCTAATAGCAGGGGCGCTCTCTCTGTGGTTTCCATGATGTCTTCGATCTCTGGCATAGTGATATCTTGTTAGTGCTTGTTTATAGTGCGGGTGAGGGATCTGGAAAGAAAGAACTTACAAGTAGAGTAGATAATTGCCTTATATTCTTATGTCCTTCTTATTTTCTTATTATTTGCTTTTATTCTCGTTGTTCGCAAGTGTTCGCAAGTGTTCGCAAGTGTTCGCAAGTGTTCGCAAGTGGGCCTGTGCTTAAGTTGGCTCAAATTTTCATTGGGCGACTTACCTTCATTCTGAGGGTGGGCTGTCAGGTGCCAATTGTAAACGAGGGTTGACTGGTTGGTGGGAGAGGGTAATCATCTTTCTTGATGAGCAGGGAGATACGAGAGGTGGCTGAGAGGGTGTTGTTTGGGGTGAGCCTGGACGAGAAGTTATCGGTGGGGAAATATAAAGGGACTGCGCCTCGGGTGGTGACGGATGTGGTGCGCGAGTGTGGGGTGTCACTACCAGATCTGCCGGGGAGGCCTAGTGAGCTGATGATTTCTGAGCGAGGAGTGAGTGTTGGCACTGCTACTGGATCAACATTTCCGAAGGTGAACCGGATGGATGAGACGGCGGAGCGCGGGAAGATGCTGCATTTTCTGGCGAACCACGAGTTGTTAGCGACTGAGTTGATGGCGTTGGTGTTGTTGAAATTCCCTAACGCTCCTGCGGAGTTTAGGCAGGGTGTGTATGAGACGATGCGGGAGGAACAGGCGCACACGTTGATGTACATGCGGCGGATGCGGGATTGCGGGATGGAGTTTGGCGAGCTGCCGGTGAATGATTATTTCTGGAGGATGGTGGCGCCGATGGAGTGCCCGATGGATTTTGTGAGTCGGTTAAGCCTGGTTTTTGAGCAAGCGAATCTGGACTACTCTTTGCATTACGGGAGGCTATTCCGCGAGGTTGGAGACACGGGTACGGCGGCGGTGCTGGAGAAGATTTATCAGGATGAGATAGGGCATGTGGACC
>JBLHQF010000021.1:0-19853 GCA_047624885.1 Cryomorphaceae bacterium
TAGTGTGATTGTGCTTAATGTTGAATTTGAGATCACCATTTTCATCAGGAAGACCAACGTCAACAAGAATAACGATAGGGATGAAGGCAACGCCATCCATATTCATGTAAGATTTTTTCTTTTCCTGGCTAAAAGCACATAAACAACCGAGAACCGAAAGTATGAGAAATTTAAGCATGCCTATAACCTAGACATCAGCAGTGAATATTACGAGATGAAATGTAACTCATTTCACCCTAAACCTCCAAAGCCTAACAGCCAACAATACGCTAGCAATCGTCAGGCCCAGAGCTAGCCCCCACCAGATGCCCACAGCTCCCACAGTGGTATGAAATGCTAGCCAGTAGCCGAAGGGGATACCTACGATCCAGTAGGAGAAAAAGCCGATGATTGCCGGCGCTTTGGTATCGTGCAGTCCGCGTAGCATCCCGATGGAGGCTACTTGCTGGCCATCGACAATCTGGAACACACCCGCCACGATCAGGAAGCTGGTTGCATAGGCTATCACTTCAGGTGCGTCATCGATAAAATACAGCGCCATCTGTTCCCCGAAAAGTAGAAACGCGCCTGCGGTTAGCGTCGAGAACATCAAGGTGAGCGCCCAGCCTGAGAGATAAGTGGCGCGCATATTAGAGGTAAGCTTCTGCCCTACTTTCTCACCTACCCGAATGGTGAGAGCGATGGAGATTCCGAGTGGGATCATGAAGGCGATGCTGGCACAGACTAGGGCGATCTGCTGTGCAGCGAGTGCTTCCTTACTGACCCAGCCGAGCATGATGCCGCTCATGACGAAGGCTCCGACTTCTGTGAGGGTCTGTAGCCCTGCGGGGAATCCTAGTCTGAGGAGGGACTTTATTTCCCCAGTATCTAAACGTATGAGCCAGCGGTAAGGCGTCCATTCTGCCAGGCTGGTATCCTTAGCAAACCAGATGAGCATCGCGATAACGAGGACCACCCTTGAAATAAAAGTGGCGTATCCCGCGCCCTCTAGTCCCATCGCTGGAGCGCCGAGATTTCCGTAGATCAGTACCCAGTTTAGGAAAATATTTAATACCACAGCGGCCATGCTGATGGCGAAGGCGGTCCACATTCTGTCCAGCGCATCCACATGGTTCTTGAGAGAAACGCTAACCAGAGCGGGGATAAGCGATGCGCAGATGATGATGAAAAAGCCGCGAGATCGGCTCGCCACGCTCGGGTCCTGCTTCATGTGTTCAATGAGACCATTGCCCAGCCAAGCAATAAGGAAGAACACCGTGCCGATAATTAGTGCCAGATAAGCACTATTACGGCAGACCGAGCGAGCCTCTGCGGCATTTTCAGCACCTTTCGCAGTAGCAGTGCGGATAGACACACAGGTCATGATGCCGATGCCGAAGATGAATGGAACGTAGAAAAGATTGTTCGCCAGCGTGAGTGCCGCCAGCTCAGAGACGCCGAGCTTGGCCACCATCACGGAATCCACTAGACCCAACAGCATTTGCCCTACCTGCCCGATGATTAGCGGCAGCGCAAGGAGGAAGATAGTCTTGCTTTCTTTATAAATGGTCATGTGAAATGCGGATGTCAGTCTCTACAGAAAATCCAGATTGCCAAGTCTTAGTATTGTGTCGTATAACTTAAAGCGATGGACAAGCTAAATCATATTATTGAAAACAACATTGACTGGGTAAACTCCATCCGTGCGGAGAAAAAGGACTTTTTCAAGAGTCTCGTAGAGCAGCAAGAACCAGACTACCTCTGGATCGGCTGCTCAGATAGCCGTGTCCCAGCGAACCAGCTCATGGGGCTGATGCCGGGCGATGTCTTCGTGCACAGAAATATCGCCAATATGGTGGTCCACGCAGATTTCAACACTCTCGCTGTGATCCACTACGCGGTTGAGTATTTAAAAGTAAAGCACATCATTGTCTGTGGTCACTACCTCTGTGGCGGAGTCAGGTGCGCGCTTTCCGATGAGAGATTTGGCAGCCTAGATAGCTGGCTGCAACACATCAAGGATGTGGAGCGCCTGCACCACGATGAATTGTCAAAACTAGAAGGTCAGGCTAAAGAAGACCGCCTCTGCGAGCTAAATGTCATGGAACAAATGTATAATGTCTGCAAATCCCCACCTGTCCTAGATGCTTGGGAAAGCGGCCAAGAACTTCATGTCCACTGCTGGATCTACGGCATCGCCGACGGCAAACTCCAAAAAATCCAAGCCTCAGTCTCTGGGAAAGAATGAAATTTATTGCCATAAATTATCGGTTTTCCACAATGCTTACATTTCTCCTTTCGCTGAAGGCGAAGAGGAGGGTTGCCCTGAGGTCGCCCTCCAGCCCTTTTAACAGCTGACTCATTTTCCTGAGAAAAAACTTCGCATCCTGGCGCATCCATGTGTAACCTAGTGGTAACGATGAAGTGCCAATTCTGTGAACAAGAAGCGAGTGTGACTTATACCAAAATAGTGGGTGATAAGTCGCAGAAAACCCATCTCTGCGCCGAGTGTGCGGATGAGAAGGGGATTACTAATTTAGATAATTTTAACCTGTCAGACATACTCATGAGCGATGAAAAATCTAGCCCCGTAGAAGAGGGCGCGACGGTCAATCTTAGCGAGTGCTCGGAATGTGGATTCACTCTCGATAGCTTGCGCAAGATAGGCAGGCTGGGTTGTAGTTCTTGCTATGATGTATTTGGCAGTGAGTTGAAGAGTATGATCGGCAATATGCACAAGGGAACTGAGCATAAAGGCAAAGTCCCAGAAGGAATGCTCAAGGTGATAGAGGCGAAGACGAAGCTTAAAACGCTTAAGAGCAAGCTCGAGCAAGCGATCATTAATGAAGAGTATGAAAAGGCAGGGAAGCTTAAAAATGAGCTGGCTGCATTCCAGAAATCCTTACCTGTAGGAGTGGGAGGCTCCAAATAGTATGATGAGGTTTTCCACATTAGTGAAGCATCCAGCAGACTGGATGACGGGTAAGAGCAAGGACAATGCGGTAGTCATCACCAGCCGTATCCGCCTAGCACGAAACCTCCGTGACTTGCCATTCCCTGGATGGGCGATGAAGGAGCAACGGAAAGAAATTTTAAAAACCATCCTGCCTGAAATTAAAGGGCTGGATAAGATGAAGAACGGCTTCGCCCAAGAACTATCGCAGCTGGATTCACTTCAGAAGCAGGTCTTGGTAGAGCGCCATCTCATCAGCCGTGAGCAGGCTGCTCGTGGTGACGGATGTGCTACCGTGGTGAATAGAAAGCAATCACTCTCACTGATGGTGAATGAGGAAGATCACCTGCGGATGCAGTCGATCTACGCAGGGATGCATTTGCGTGAAGCTTATGATCTGTTAAACTCTATTGACCGACAGCTAGAAACCAAACTCAGCTACGCCTACGATAGCAAGTTAGGCTACATCACCGCGTGTCCTACGAACCTAGGCACCGGGATGCGTGCTTCTGCGATGCTCCATTTACCTGCTCTCGTCCTCACTGATCAGATTGGTCAGGTGCTTCAGGCGGTGAGTAAGATAGGTCTTGCTGTTAGGGGGCTGTTTGGTGAGGGGACGGAGTCGCTGGGTGACTTATTTCAGATCTCAAATCAGTCCACATTGGGCGAGTCGGAAGAAGCGATTATTGATCGGCTGGAGCGTGTGATCAATCAGGTCGCCAACCATGAGCGCAATGCGAGACTCAAAATGATGGAGGAGGAGCCAGACCAGCTCACCGACAAAATCGGCAGAGCCTACGGTCTCCTCAAGCATGCTCACTTGTTTGATTCCAAGGAAGCTTTCACACACATTTCTCTTCTCAGACTCGGCGCAGATCTCGGCTATTTCCCGGAGGGCACCATGCAGCTTTGTGATGAGCTGATGATGGAAATTCAGCCCGCACATCTGCAGTTATACGCTGGAAAAGAGCTAGAACCTGAGAAAAGAGACCTAATTCGTGCAGAAATCATCCGTGATCAGTTGCAAAACCTAGATTCACCTGCTAATAGTAGTATAGAAAATGAAGTAAACACCACCGATGCCGGTGATGAGCTTCCCATAGAGCCAACCATAGAATAAATAAGAATGAATAATTTCACTCCAAGAGCACAACAAGTACTCGCACTCGCCCGCAAGGAAGCGGAGAGATTTAGCCACAACTATGTAGGCACCGAGCACGTGCTGCTAGGCCTCATCAAGTTAGGTCAGGGAGTAGCAGTCAATGTCCTAGAAAAAATGGGGCTGCAGCTAGACACCGTCCGCGTAGAAGTAGAGAAGCAGGTAGGCACTGGCCCAGACCAAGCTATTTCTGGCCAGATCCCCTACACCCCGAGAGTGAAGAAAGTCCTCAGTCTCGCAGATAAGGAAGCCAAGCAACTCAACCACTCATATGTAGGGACCGAGCACCTTCTGCTCGGTCTACTTCACGAGGGTGAAGGCGTGGCGGCAAGAGTTCTCAATAGCCTGAACGTAGATATCCAGAGTGCCCGCCAAGAAGTTCTTGCGGAGATAGATCCTAATTTCGACCCAGAAGATAATGATGAAGACATCTTTGAAGCATTTGAAGATGACGACGACTCAGACGATGATGACTCATCAAGCGAAGGCAAGGGAAAAGAGAAAACTAAGACGCCCGCACTCAAGGCATTTGGTAGAGATCTCACTAAAATGGCAAAAGAAGGAAAACTTGACCCAGTCATCGGCAGACAGTCGGAAACTGAGCGCGTGATCCAGATCCTCTGCCGCCGTACCAAAAATAACCCTGTATTAGTGGGTGAAGCAGGTGTGGGTAAGACCGCTATTATTGAAGGACTCGCTCAGGAAATAGTCACAGGGAATGTGCCAGAACTTCTCAGGGATAAAAAGGTCATCACACTCGATCTAGCCCTCATGGTGGCAGGCACGAAATACCGTGGCCAGTTCGAAGAACGTATCAAGGCAGTGATGGATGAGATAAGAAAAGTGGGTGACGTTATCCTCTTCATCGATGAGCTTCACACTATCGTGGGTGCAGGCTCTGCGGAAGGTGCGATGGATGCATCTAACATTATCAAGCCAGCCCTAAGTAGAGCTGAGCTACAATGCGTGGGAGCTACCACGCTGAATGAATATAGAAAATTTATCGAGAAAGACTCAGCTCTGGAGCGCCGCTTCCAGCAAGTCAGAGTGGAAGAACCATCACAGGAAGATACTGTGAAAATTCTCCATGGACTCCGCGAGAAATATGAGTCTCACCACAAAGCGAGATACACTGAGGCTGCACTTGAAGCATCTGTGAAACTCTCTTCAAGATATCTAACAGGAAGATTTCTTCCAGATAAAGCCATCGACGTCTTAGATGAAGCTGGCTCACGCGCCCGCATCAGCCAGATGACCCGCCCGCCAGAACTCAAGGAACTCGAAGCAGAAATCCAGCAGATCAATAAAGCTAAGGTTGCTGCCATCGATGAACAGGACTTTGAAAAGGCTGCATCCTGCCGCGATGAGGAAAAGAAAGCTAAGTTAAAGCTGGAAAATATCCTCGCTGAGTGGAAAGCAGAAAGTGATGAGAGCATCATCGAAGTCACCGAGGACGACATCATGATCGTCGTGGCTAAGTGGACCGGCATTCCACTCCAGCGCATGGAGGAGAAGGAAGCTGAGAAGCTCCTGAAAATGGAAGAAGATCTCAAAGAGCGAGTCATCGGTCAGGATGAAGCTGTGATTGCCATCAGTAAGGCACTCCGCCGCTCTCGTGCAGACCTGAAAGATCCGCGCCGCCCGATCGGTTCATTCCTGTTCCTAGGACCTACTGGTGTTGGTAAAACTTACCTCGCACGTAATCTTGCAGAATTTATGTTTGGCGATAGCGAGTCACTCATCCAGATCGACATGTCAGAATACATGGAGAAATTCTCAACCAGTAGACTCATCGGCTCACCTCCTGGATACGTAGGTTACGAAGAAGGTGGCCAGCTTTCAGAGGCTGTTCGCCGCCGGCCATACTCTGTCATCCTATTTGATGAAATTGAGAAAGCTCACCCAGATGTGATGAACCTGTTGCTCCAGATCCTCGAAGAGGGAATGGTGACTGATAGTTTCGGACGTAAGATTGATTTCCGTAACACAATCATCATACTCACTTCAAACGTGGGTGCTGCATCTGTGAAACGCCAGACTTCACTAGGCTTTGGTGCCATGAATGAAGATGAGGCTGACTACGAAGGAATGAAAGCTAAGACACTTGAGGAATCGAGTAAGTATTTCAAACCAGAATTCCTCAACCGGCTTGATGAACTCGTCGTCTTCCACTCGCTAGAGAAGAAGGATCTCGATGTCATCGTGGATCTAGAGTGCAACAAGCTCTACAAGCGACTCGAAGAAAAAGAGATTTCACTCAAGCTCGATAAATCAGCCCGCGACCTACTCATTGAGAAAGGTTACGATCCGAAATATGGAGCCAGACCGATGCGCCGCGCAGTGGAACGCTTCATGGAAGACCCACTCGCCGAGGCACTCCTCAGAGGAGATATTAAAGAAGGCGATAACGTCAAAGTGACCCGTAAAAAAGGCACAAAAGAACTCACTTTCAAGCCACTAAAGCGCAAGCCGAAGTCAGACGAAAAAGCCTCCACGAAGTAATCTAACCAATCAAAATAGAAGCCACTCAGGAAACTGGGTGGCTTTTTTGTATCTACTCATCAACGGTGAAATTTATATCATCCCTGGGAAAGGTGCAGCCTAGGAAAGACCGACTATCGTTCTCTGAAGGATAACTTTAGTGGGGGTGATTTTAGAGATTTATTTTTTGGGGAATAGATATTTAGTTTAGATACTCTTAACTGTAGATAAGTTAAAGAGAGCCTACTCATAACCCAAATTCTTTGATCATGAAAATATTCGGATTCCACGTTTGACCCAGCTGTATTATCATCGGTGCGATGATCATTTACTTTATTATTAGCAAGATTTATCAATTCTTTACAGGTGGTTGATGTCAGAAGAAATGAGCAGTTAGCTCATGAGCTGAGTATCAACTCTATAATTTTTTTACCTTAATAAACAACTGAGCCGAGTCAGCATAAGGTTGGCCTTCAGTCAACGATCATCTTGAAACAAAAAAACCGGGTATGCAGCGATGCTTTCCCCGGGTTGATATAAAATTGGCCTTCAGCCAATACTTTATTTTACTCTGGCTTACTTCAGATCAAAGCGGTCTAGGTTCATCACTTTGTCCCAAGCTGTTACGAAGTCTTGGGCGAACTTTTCTTTACTGTCGGATGTCGCGTAGACTTCTGCGATGGCGCGTAACTCGGAGTTGGATCCAAAGATGAGGTCGACTCGGGTTGCGGTGTATTTGGCATCGCCGGTTGCTCGGTCGGTTCCTTGAAATTCCTGCTCGGAAGCTGAGGTTTCTTTCCAAGTGGTGCGCATGTCGAGTAGATTGACGAAGTAGTCGTTCGAGAGAGCTTCTTTCTTGTCAGTGAACACACCGTGATTAGATTCATCATAGTTCGTACCTAGCATGCGCATTCCACCTAAAAGCACAGCCATTTCTGGAGCTGTTAGAGTGAGGAGCTGCGCTTTATCGATGAGAAGTTTCTCGGCAGGGATAGTGTATTGTGCTTTGAGGTAGTTTCTGAATCCATCAGCTTGTGGTTCAAGAAAGGCTACGGATTCCACATCAGTATACTCAGCAGAGGCATCTGCTCTGCCAGGTGTGAATGGAACTGAAATGGTCATTCCGGCATTCACTAAAGCCTTTTCCACTCCCACACATCCAGCGAGGACGATGAGGTCAGCGAGTGATACTTTTTTGTCATCACTATTAAATTCAGACTGCACAGATTCTAACACGCCTAGCACGGTAGCAAGCTGGAACGGATGATTCACTTCCCAGAATTTCTGCGGAGCTAGTCGGATACGTGCACCATTGGCACCACCACGTTTATCTGATCCACGGAAGGTAGATGCAGATGCCCATGCGGTGGAAACTAGCTGGGAAATGGTGAGTTCAGTAGCAGAGATTTTTTCTTTGAGTGACGTGATGTCTGCATCATCGATAAGAGGGTGATCAACCGCTGGGATAGGATCTTGCCAGATGAGTTCTTCATCTGGGACATCATTGCCTACGTAGCGAGCTACTGGCCCTAGGTCACGGTGAATGAGCTTAAACCATGCCCGTGCAAAGGCATCGGCAAACTGATCAGGGTTCTGATGAAAACGACGTGAGATTTTCTCGTAAACAGGATCTTCTCTGAGCGCGATGTCTGAGGTGAACATGATCGGGTGAGTCTTCTTTTCAGAGTCATGCGCATCCGGGACGGTGTCTGCTCCTGCGCCGTTCTTAGGTCGCCATTGCTGGGCTCCTGCTGGGCTTTTGAAGAGCTCCCACTCGTAGCCTAAGAGGTGGTTAAAGTAATCGTTGGTCCATTTGGTAGGCTGCGTTGTCCATGCGCCTTCAAGTCCACTGGTGATGGTGTCGCCAGCATTACCAGTGCCGAATGAGTTCTTCCAGCCGAGCCCTTGTTCCTGGATCGGAGCAGCTTCTGGCTCTGGTCCTACGTATTGATCTGGATCAGCCGCCCCGTGACCTTTTCCGAAGGTGTGGCCACCTGCGATGAGTGCCACAGTTTCCTCGTCATTCATCGCCATGCGCCCGAATGTTTCACGGATGTCACGCGCGGAGGCGATGGGGTCTGGGTTGCCATTTGGTCCTTCTGGGTTCACATAAATGAGTCCCATCTGCACGGCAGCGAGTGGGTTTTCTAGTGCGCGGTCTCCAGTGTAGCGGTTGTCGTCGAGCCATTCGCCTTCAGATCCCCAGTAGATGTCTTGTTCCGGTTCCCAGATGTCTTCGCGTCCTCCGGCGAAGCCAAAGGTCTTGAAGCCCATGGAGTCAAGAGCAACATTTCCTGAGAGAACGAGCAGGTCAGCCCAGGAGATTTTACGGCCATATTTTTGTTTGATCGGCCAGAGTAGCAGACGTGCTTTATCGAGACTGCCATTATCTGGCCAGCTGTTGAGTGGTGCGAAACGTTGTGATCCAGTGGATGAGCCGCCACGGCCATCGGCCGTGCGATAGGTGCCAGCACTGTGCCATGCGAGACGAACGAAGAGCGGACCGTAGTGACCGTAGTCAGCTGGCCACCAGTCTTGCGAGTCAGTCATCAGATCTGTTAGATCATTTTTAAGTGCTTCTAGATCGAGCGATTTAAATTCTGCCGCATAGTCAAAGCTCTCATCCATAGGATTAGACAGTGATGAATGCTGACGGAGAATGCCAATATCGAGCTTATTCGGCCACCAGTCCTGGTTTGTAGTTCCACGATCATTGCCGCGTATGCTCTGTCCGTGATTGAATGGACATTTGTCTGCACTGTCCCCGTTTGATTCAGTTTGATTTTCCATAAGTAAGATTTCTTGATGATTGATTACGAGAGAACTTAGCAGGGTTTATATCGCATGTAAAATATTTAACTTTGATCTAAGACTCAAAAAAGCCACTCAGCGGGCTGAGTGGCTCATTTGATTTGTTAGAAACTATAAGTGATCGATTATTTTTTCAGTTCAGCCTGCTTGGCAGTAGCTTGCTCCACGAGCTTGCGGATGTATTTCGCAGGGATGGTTACCGGTGGGGAGGGGGAGCCTTTGGCTGCTGCTGCTTTTTTCACGGTGATGCCTACGAACTCTCCAGCGTGGTTAAATGATGGTGCGCTCATTGCTGCATTGATGATTTGGTAAAGCTTACGTGGTTTCTCAAGAATGGCGATGACGGTGCCTAGTGTCACAGCACTCTGGTAGCGGAAGTGTGAGGCGAAGCGTGATATATTGATGGTCTCATCAAGGTGCTGGAGTTCAGCGTCTTTTGAAATATCTACAATCTGGCTTTTCCAGCTGGCTGCATTCCCTCCCATAGGATCTACGGCGATGTAGGCTAGTCCGAGGTCTTCATCATGAAGCACAAGTTTGGCATCAAATTCTTCTCCAGCGGCGTCGATGAGTTTGAGGCCTTCGAGTTCCTTAGTGATCTCGAGGTTTGGATTTTTTCCTCCGACGTTTGGGCTGATGGATGCGTAGGCCGCTACGAGTAGTCCGTCACCGATGCAGGTAGCATTTGACCATATCTTAGCCTCTTGTTTTTTGACCTGGCCTTGAATGGTAGCAGTGATTTTCAGAATTCCTTTCACGCCATAGACAGAGCCTTTATTAGCATTATAGATTTCACGTTTAGCTGCTATGTCAATGGCGACAGCAGGCGAGATGATGCCGAGGCTTAGGCCTGCGATAGTGAGTAGTTTGATTAGTTTGGTTGCTTTCATATTAATATGTTTAAGAGGTTGATGTTAGGTAATGGATTATTTATTCCAAATAGGGTGGATTTCTAGGAAACGTGTGAATTTTCCACGCTTCACGAAGAGGACTACGTAGTCTTGCTTTTTCTTTTCTACGAGTTCTAATTCTTTCTCTATCATGGCTAGGTCAGTGACTTCCTTGTCATTGATAGAGAGGATGACGTCGCCTGCGCGGAGACCGGCTAGGAAGGCCCAGCCAGCGGTCTCTACGCCATGGACGTAGATGCCTTTCTGATACTCAGCTTCTTTTGCGTTTGCCTTTGATAGCTCGCGGAGCGTGATTTCTAGTACGTCATTGATTACTTTTTTAAATTCCTTAGCCGGCTTAGGTGTCGTTTCTAGATCGCATTTGATTTTGATTGATTTCTGGTCTCTGTAGATCTCAAAGCTGATGCTCTCATCGGCGGGATATTCACGGATCATGGAGTTGAAAATATTGGCATCACGCTCACGCTCGACTGGGATAATAGCACCGTCCATCTTGAGGATGATATCGCCCTGCTTGATGCCAGCCTTGTCCGCATTTGACTGCGGGATGATCTGGGTCACACGCACGCCCTTTTTGCCAGAGAGGTTTAAAATAGTAGCTAGCTCACGGGTGAGGACTTGGGTGTCTAAACCGATCCATGCTTTCTGCGCGGCAGTTGATTGCGATGTGCTAGGCTGCTTGTTGATGTCCACCACGGTGGCGAGTAGCTGGCTATTACGCTCGAACTCTACCATGGCTTTCACCTGGGAATCCTCATCTGGGATGAGCTCAGAGGTAAGTTTTTGGAACTGGGCGAGATCCTTGATGGCTTCTCCGTTGACCTTGAGTATGAGATCGCCTGGCGCGATTGCTGGCTTAGATGCTGCGGATGGACCGGTCTTGCTGACGGAGGAAACGAGGATTCCATCAGTTTTGCTGCGGGTTTCGCTTTCCTTTCGGTTGATCGCGCTTCGAGGCGTGAGGTCTCTGGCGGTGATGCCCCACTCGCGGATGGCAATGTCTTGACCGATCGCTTTTGAGCGCTCAATGGTGGTGAACTTTGTGGTGGCTTCCTTGCCGTTGCTAGCTTTGATATAATTAATTACGACTTCCTTTCCGACTTCTGTGCCGAGTTCGACTTTATTATAGAGCGGAAGATGCTCGCGAGCGGTGGCGGTGACAGGGATCCCATCGAACTCTGTGATGATGTCGCCAGGCTTGAGTCCTGCATTGTCTGCTGGGGAATTCTCAAGGATGGTAGAAATTAGAACACCAGTTTTTTGTGCTCCTGAGATCAGGATAGGCTGTGGGAAAATGCCTGTCCATGATCGGCGAACTGTACCGTTCTTGATGAGCTCGTTAGACACATACTTAGCGATGTCTGCGGGGATAGCACCACCGAGTGAGCCGAGCCCTATCTCGTTGATACCGATGATTTCTCCTTTTAAATTCACCAGCGGGCCGCCACTATTTCCGAAGTAGATGATGGCATCATGGCCGATCCAGCGGACGAGATCACCCACGCTTTCACCAGCCTGTCTTGTGCCTCCACCGTTTCCAGGGATGATCATTTCTAAGTTGGCAACTACTCCGAGAGTGACTGACTGAGAAACGCCAGCAGGGGAGCCCATGGCGAGCACCGAGTCGCCTACGTTGAGTGTCTTAAAATCTCCAAATTTTGCCACTGGGAGCGGCTTCATATCGGCTGGGATCTGGTCTAGATTTAGCTTCAGAATACAGAGGTCAGTCTGTGGATCAGTTCCTACGAGTGTGGCATCGACTTTAAGTTTATTTGAGAGCCTCACCCAGATGCGAGTGCCTTCGCCCGCGACGTGATGATTAGTAAGGACGTAGCCGTCTGGATGAATGATGGTTCCAGATCCTGTTCCGCCCCTCTTCTGCATTCTGCCATCCTTAGGCTTCTCACCCACTACATGGATGCGGACTAGCGCTGGGTAAACTTTCGCGATAGCGGCGTCTATTTTATCTTGGTCAGCACTGCTGTTGACTCGAGGAGTTATTTTCTCGGTGGTCTGTTGAGCGAATACCGGTAATGTGATGGCTCCTAAAGAGATGGCGAGACCACTAAGGAAGGGTTTGAGTGTGTGGTGCTTCATATTATTTAGATTTTATCTATAGTTATCAACATAGCGGGACAGCGTCCCAGAATTGTCTCAAAAAAAACACCCCGAGTCGAGATGACTAAGGGTGTGGTGAATGTGCTTTGAGTTAGACCGCTAGAGGTAAGTTTTACTTCTCTCTGGTGAGCGCCAGGAGAGCTAGTCTTTTAGCTTGCTTGGTGATTTCTTTTACCTTGGCTTCGGATGGTTCCTCGTCTGGAGCGAGGGTCATGGTGACTTTGAGACCCGAGCAGATTTCTCTGATGGCGATGAAGGTAGGCTTCTTTGAAATGCGTGGTTCTAGGCCACCGATTGAGCCTTCGTAGTAGTCAGCGATGTCTTCTCTGAAGAGCTGGTTAGCGCGTTCTTCGGTGAATTCTTTATTCACAGCAGCGGAGGCGCATTCGAGCGCGCGAATCCACCCGCCAAGAGAAATGAGGTGTGCTAAGTCCGCATCCTTAAGTTGCACGAGTTCTTTCTCCACATCTTTCTGGGTGGCGGCGAGTTCGTTCTTTAGAGCCTCGATGTTCTTTTTTTTAGCATTCTTTAGAAGTGCTTTTGCGTGGCGGTTCACTCTGTCACCTGCGCCTAGTGCGCGACCATATTTTGAGAGGTTTTTGGCAATGGGCTCGATGTCCTCGATGTGTCCATGCTGAACGGCAAGGAATCCATCGGCGATGAGGAATCCGATTTCTAATGCGAGATCAGTGCGGCTCAGCGGCATGCGCTTCGGCAAGGTATGGCGCGTCTCCCTTACAGGCATTGGGGTTAGCTGGTCTAGATCATCGAAGATGAGGCGGATAGAGGGAGCTGTGAATTCATTGATGCCAAGCTCCTCGCGTACATGTGGGTCATCGATGAGGTCCTTAGGGATCTCGGCTATTTCTTCTTCAACTTCTGCCGCTGGAACTGGTTTAGCTGGAGATTCTGCCTGCTGCGCCATGAGCGAGCAAGGCATGCTGAGAGCGGTGATGACGGACGCTGAAATACTGGTGATAGACTGACTACGCATGATGCTATAATAGAGCATATGAACTGCTGTTTGGCAATACTAGAATCTATTTGTTCAGATAGATTCTGGTGACGCGTGGGGTGATTCTAGTGAGGATTTCCCAAGAGATAGTGCCGGCATTATCTGCGACTTCGGTGACGCTGATGTGCTGACCGAATAGCTCTACTTCATCGGCAGTTGTGGCTTTAGGGAGAGCTGTGACGTCGATCATGATCTGGTCCATAGTGACTCTACCTATGATGGGGCAGCGAACGCCACGGATGATGACTGCGGCATTTTTCGCTGAGACTGAGCGCGGGTAGCCATCGCCATAGCCGGCTCCAACAGTAGCAACGCGGGTGGGCTTATCTAACAGGACGGATCTACCATAGGAGATCCCATGCCCTGCGGGTAGCTCGCGGATGAGGGTGATTTTTGACTTGAGAGACATCACCGGCTTTAGCTGGCTTTGATATTGTGGCATCGGAGAAACTCCATAAAGCATGAGGCCAGGGCGGCAGAGGTTACAGATATTAGTGACAGATGAGGAGTAGTCTAGGATGCCCGCTGAGTTTGCTAAATGGATGTACTTAAATGGATAAGCACAGTTTTCTACTATGTTAGTAAAAGTTTCAAACTGCGCTAAGGTGAACTCACGGTCTTCATCTGCAGAGGGGAGATGAGAGCCGATGCCTTCAACGCTGATGTTCTTTAGTTTTAAAATTTCACTAAGTGCCGAACTGAGTGTTATTGGGAGAAATCCACCTCTACCCATGCCTGTATCGACGGTGATGTGGACTGCTAATGGTGAATTCCCAGCGTTTAATTCGCTGAAGTGCTGTGCTTCCTCCAGACTCGAAATGCATGGAGTCCAGCTATGGTTGACTATTTCTGCCCGTTCATCCGCGAGTGTGGGCCCTAACAGATAGATCCTGGTCTTGCTCGCTGTGCTATGGATGCGGCGTGCCTCTATGACGCTGGCTACGCCATAAAACGTAATATTTTCCTGATCGAGAGCTTGAGCTATCTTTTTGATGTCGTGGCCATAAGCAGCAGCTTTAAGGACGACCATGATGGACTGGCCAGAAATATCACGCGCTACGTGGAGGTTATGCCTCAGAGCAGCGAGATCTATTTCAGCCCATGTCCGAGGAGGTGATAGTTGGGGATCAGACATGATGAGTGGTTGTTCTAACAATTTCTAACAGAAGAGGAGAGTTAGATTAGTCCGCAGGATAAGGTTTAGGGTTCTTGCTGCTGATGCCTTCGATGAGCCAGTTGAACAGCTTGTTGATTTCGTCTGAGTCATTGCGGATGGCATCGAGCGCAGTCCAGTCTATGTGATCACGAGAGACGGGGCTGGCGATACGGTTGATATCGAGCCTCTCCATGAGTGCTTCAGTTTCTCTAGGTTGAGCATTGAGAATTTCTGCAGGGCGGGGGAGATCATCAAGCTGTGTGGAGCTGAGCCCGAAGCTAGTGACGCCAACGCCAAACTTGGCATTGAGTCTGCGGTAAGCCTCTGCGAGTGCTTCATCTTCGATTGGTCCAGCGTAGTAGATCTCACCGGCATTAGCCCACTCTGATGAGCTTAGCGCCTGGAAGAAATCTTCACGGAATGAGTGCAAGCCAGCCTGTATATAGAGGCGAGACGCGATCAGTCTAAAAGCAGGTAGCTGAAGGGTGCTCTTAAGCTGGAACAGGGGGTCTGCTTCGAACTGATCCATGGCACCTTCCCAATCAACCATGACCATTTCTGGAAACTTCCAGAGGTTGCCGATAGGGGCATTTGCTTGGAACGGTTCTCTGAAGATAAATGGCTGCTTGCCGTTTACCTCTGCCCAGCGATGCACGATGGCGCGGAATTTCTTCACCCGCATCAGTGCGATGTCGATGACTTCCTTGTTCGCGCCAAAGTCTTCTAAGCGACCTTGCGAGAGTGATAAAATCTCCTTAGCACTAGATAAGACAGGCACAGGAGCGGTGCGTCTGTAATAGCCTTGTCCTTTCTCCACCTTAGCGATCGGTGAGCCGGGGTCACATGACATGATGGAAAAGTGGTAACGCAGTGAAGCATCTGAATAATTCCCCTCGATCTTGAGACGGATGAGGCGAATGAGTTCTGTGCCCTTGATCGCATTCTTGGGGTTAGCAGGTAGGATAGCTGGTAGTGCTCCGTTAAGTTGTTTTCTTAGGCTCATGGTGTGATGGTCTGGTGAGTTAAATCTTAAAAAAATTATTGCTTATAAATTTACCGAACAGCAAGAGATAAGTGATGAATTTTAAGAAAAAAAACTTTAGTTTTTACTGAGCATTAAGGCAACTGAACTAACCTTTTTAAGAATGTGTATAAGTGGCTACAATATCTCTGCCCAATGTTAAAAAGTCTAACCAATCTAAATTATTAATTTTTCCGCAGTAAAATGATGATGCCGCAGTAGTGGGGGGATTTTTTATGAGGTCCTAAATTTGTTAATCCTGTTTTTTCAAACCATAGTCTTTCGCAGTGGTATCGATGATATTTCTTCATAATAGAGAGTGAGATCATGCAATGATTTATCATGCATGAAGAAAGTGGGGGCTGTGCATTAATTTCGAATTTTTAAAAAAGTCTTGGATAGAAGGAGTAAGATACGGTAAAAGGGAGCATGAAAATTGAGATCGAATACTGAGGGGTGTGAAATTACCAACCTAATGCGGCTAGTTTAGCGGCAGAATTAAAAAAAGCATATAAAGTGGACTCAACACTCACCGCAGGCAGTGGAGGAGTATTCATTGTGACAGTGGATGGGAAAGTATTTTATAATAAGAAAGATACGGGACGTTTCCCAAATGATGGAGAGGTGACACAATTGATTCATTCTGCACCTTAACGCAATAAGGCTACGTAAAAATAAACTGATAAACTAATCTAGTAACAAACGATGAAAATGATTTGTAAAAAATGGGCTATTGTGGCGGGATGTTTTACTTCGATGCTGACGATAGCGATGGCAAATGATGGAGCAGACTCCACCGCAGAAAAACCCAATGTCATCATCGTCATAACCGATGACCAGGGTTATGGGGATTCTGGGTTCACTGGCAATTCTGTCATCAAAACACCAAATATCGATAAGCTGCGAACTCAGGGCACATTATTAAATAATTTTCATGTAGATCCCACCTGTGCGCCTACTAGGTCAGCACTGATGACTGGTCGCTATTCCAACCGGGTTGGCGTTTGGCACACGGTTCAGGGACGTAGTCTACTGCGCAGCCGCGAAACTACGATGGCTAATGTTTTTAGTCAAAATAGCTATGCCACCGGAATGTTCGGGAAATGGCATCTCGGCGACTGCTATCCATACCGTCCAGAAGACAGGGGCTTTCAGCACATCGTCTATCACCGGGCCGGCGGAGTCGGTCAGGCACCTGACTACTGGGGAAATGATTATTTTGATGACACCTATATAGTCAACGGCAAGCATCATCAGTTTAAAGGATATTGCACAGATATCTGGTTCGACGAAGCAATGAAGTTTATCAAGGCGAACAAGGATAAGCCATTCTTTGCCTATATCTCGACGAATGCGCCACACAGCCCCTATTACTGTCCCGAGAAATACACCAAACCTTATAAGGGGAAACCGAAGGTGCCCTCTCCTGAGTTCTACGGAATGATCACTAACATCGACGACAACTTGGGCAAGTTGATGAAGATTCTCGAAGACGAAGGATTAGTCGACAACACCATCCTCGTCTTCATGACCGATAACGGCACTGCTGCTGGCATTTCTAGGGATGGAAAACGTGGCTATGACGGTGGCATGCGTGGTCAAAAAGGTTCAGAATACGAAGGTGGTCACCGTGTCCCTTTCATCATTCGGTGGCCTAATGGGAAAATAGAAGCGGGCAAGTCGGTTGAACGCCTCACTGCACACATCGATATACTGCCCACCTTTATCAAACTCTGCGGGCTCAAGGCGCCTGAAATCAAGTTCGATGGTTCCAATGTCCGCGACCTTCTATACACCGATGGGAAAGAGTGGCCAGATCGCGCTGTTGTAGTGGAGTCGCAGCGTGTGGTAGATCCTATCAAGTGGCGCAAAAGTTCCGTCATGACCGACGACTGGCGGCTCGTCAACGGCAAGGAACTATACCGGCTGAAGGATGATCCAAAACAAGCGAATGACGTGGCCTCCAAGCATCCCGAAGTTTTAGCGCGCTTACGTGGCGAGTATGATGAATTCTGGGATGAAGTGTCTAAGGAGCACGCTATGACGAGCTACATGATCATCGGCTCAGACCGCTCGCCAATCGTTTCGCTCTCCTCGCACGATTGGCTGCTCGACAGAATCCCGCCATGGAACCAGAGGCATGTCAAATCGGGAGCGGTTGTAGAAGTGTCACATTGGGCTATCAGTGTGGAACGCGATGGTGACTATGAAATTTCCCTGCGCCGCTGGCCCGTCGAAGCTGACAAAGGCATCAACGACGGCACCTACGGAAAGGCCTTTACCTACAAACAAGCGCGTATGCGAATCGGCGATATCGATGTGAGCAAAGACATTCCTGAGGGAGCGAAGCAGGTTACCTTCAACGTTTCTCTGAAAAAGGGTGTCACTAAACTCGCCCCGGTTTTCATCGGCCCTAAAGGCCAGGCGACACCCTATTATGCTTATGTGACGCATCAGCCTAAGCTCGGCTGGCAAACGCCTCAAGGTATGGGGATTCCCGTCTACGACCCTTCCTTAGGTCGAGTTCCTCCACAGATGAAGAGTCGAAAAAAAGGCAAAAAAATAAAATCCAAATGAAACTAATAATCACAGCCACAGCGGCGCTGATTTCCGCTTCGATAGTAAACGCGGCGCAAAAACCGAACATCGTCTACCTGATGTCTGATGACCAGAGCATCGATTCGATGGGATGCTATGGCAACTCGGATGTGCAGACACCCAACATTGATCGACTTGCCGCGCTCGGTATGACTTTTGATAATCACTACGCGACGACGGCTATCTGTATGGCATCTCGCGCCTCGGTGATGACTGGCATGTATGAGTATAAAACTGGCTGTAACTTTGAGCATGGCGAGATGATGACTGCTACTTGGCAGAAATCCTATCCTGTGTTACTTCGAGAAGCGGGCTACCTGACTGCCTTTGCTGGCAAGTTCGGTTTTGATTTGCGCGATACGCCAGACGGACCTAAACTTAAGCTGCCCGCAAGTGATTTTGACCTATGGGGCGGTAGTCCCGGACAGACTAGCTATGTAACAGCGAGGAACAAATCCATGGCAAATTATGCCAAAGAGCATCCTCATTCCACGCTGTCCTACGGTGCATTTGGGCGGGATTTTATTCGTGACTCGGCTAAGGCCAAGAAGCCGTTCTGTCTTTCGATAAGTTTTAAAGCACCGCATAAGCCGGCGACCCCAGATCCAAAGTTCGATGCGATTTACGCCGGGAAAACCTTTAAGAAACCGGCTAATTACGGCCGCGAAAATGGCGCGCATTTTTCAAAGCAAAGCAAGCAGGGACGTCAGTATGAGCGATTCCATTCATGGAATTACTCGGATAAGTATGACGAGGTGATGGCAATCTATCACCAGCAGATTTACGCGATCGATGTCGCTGTTGGTATGATCCACAGTGCGCTTGAGGAAAATAGTGTGGCGGACAACACTGTAATCATCTACACTTCCGATAATGGTTTTTTCTGCGGCGCGCACGGCTATGGATCTAAGGTGTTGCCTTATGAGGAATCCGCTCGAGTCCCATTGATCATCTTTGATCCACGACATTCTAACTCGGGTAAAAAATTACGTTCTCATGCGCTGACGGGAAATATCGATTTTGCCCCGACTATTCTCAGGCTTGCTGGACTTCCTATCCCAGAAAACATGGATGGTGCCGACTTGATGAAAGTTTACGCATCCCCTGAGGCCTCCATTCATGAATCCCTAGTGCTAATTAATGTCTGGAAGAATGCCCCGACCTTTGCGCTGGCTGTAGTGACCAAAGATATGAAATATATTCACTGGGCCTATGCCGCTGAGGGGTTTGAAGTGACCGAAGAGCTTTACGATCTGGGAAAAGATCCATTGGAGCTAATCAACCAGTCTGCTAACTCTGCATTTGGCGTCACCATGCAAAAAATGCGTAAGAGCTACGATAAGCATCTCGCTCACTGGAAGTCTGAGGCCGTGCCATATAACAACTACCAAGCCTATGCCACTATTTTTGATAGGAATATAGACTGGGCTGATAAAGCGCCCCTGCTCAGCAAGCGCAAAGCAAAGCTCAATCCAAGACCTAATAAAAAGAGCGGGAAGTAGCAGGTGTATAGGCACAGTCACTAGTTGAAAATAAACGACTTTTAAGAAAAAAGCTATAAATGACTTGCATCTCTAGTGGATTTTGCTAAATGACCCATCCCGCTTTGCGCACAGTGCGCATAAAAATAATCTGCGGAGCACAGTTATCA
>JBLHQF010000022.1:0-19724 GCA_047624885.1 Cryomorphaceae bacterium
GGTTAATATCGTCATAAATAGTTAAAGTACCACTCTTACCATCCTTCTTAATTCTAGAGCTATATTCTAGTTTCCAGCCTGCTGCCTTAAATGATTTTTTATCGACGCTCGTCATATTCTCACCCTAAAGAAAGAAGGTCACCATAGCGCCTTTCTTGTAACCAGAAGGCTTATCCATGAAGCCTACTCCTTCTGGCAGAACGGAACAAACAGAAACGATGACTGGAGTAGCAGTGATGGTAGCTTTTTCCAGAGCTAGTGCTGAAGTAGCCAGAAGCGCGACTGAAATAATTGAATAAATAAGTAATTTTATAATACCCTATATTAGGCATCTCAGAACTCCTTAGACAAGTCGAAAACTAATCTGAGGAACTCATGAAAATAACTAGTCATATAAAATCTATAAGATTAAATAAGCACACCAATCTGCTCAAAACTTGGGTTCACTCACAAAATTCATCATCTCCCCAGTAGCCGGATGTTTGAATCTCAATTCCGTGGCATGAAGTTGTAAATCACAGTGAAAAGGACCTTGCCCATAAAATAAGTCACCGATAATCGGCACACCGAGACCTTTCTCATGAGCTGAATGAACTCGCAGTTGGTGAGTACGTCCAGTTAAAGGCTCAAATTCTACTCTAGTGAGGCCGTTACTCACTTCTATAGTCCGCCAATCCGTGATGCCCATTTTACCGTGCTCTTTATCATAGATTTGTAGCGGCCGATTATCGACGTCCAACCTGAACGGTAACTCTATACGTCCAGAGTCAGCCTCCAATACTCCATCAAGCACAGCAATGTAACGCTTGTAAACTTCCCGCTCTTGAAACTGCATCGAAAGGTTACGGTGTCCCTCAGCCTCGAAGGCCAACACCATCAACCCAGAAGTATCCATATCCAATCGATGTGCGGCAGGCTGCTCCATACAATGCGGGTAAATCTGCTTCAACCTAGTGGTAACAGAATCTAATTTCTCAATCCCTCTTCCTGGAATAGAGAGCAGCCCGCTGGGTTTGTTCAGCACTACGATATGTTTGTCTTCATAGACGATGTCTAAAGGTTTCATGAGCTCATTTAATGAAGTGGTCTCCCTGACCTTGCCAGTAAAAACCTGTTTATATCAAAAACATCGAGCCGTTCGTGATGAAATATTAACTAGAGAAATAAATAGTCAGACAAATAAAACACACCAAAATTGCCATTACTTAACTCCCTGATTGGATTGTTGCTTTGACTTATGAGTCATCACTCTTCTTTATAGAGCCATGAATAAACTATCACGTTCCGTTTTGCTGGCATTTAGTGTCATTGTTATTGCTGGGTCACAGACTCAAGTTTCCGCCAAGACTGTTAAGATCTTCATTCTTGCGGGCCAATCGAATATGGAGGGGCATGGGGCAATCGCTAGTGATAAGAATGACGGGAAAGGCTCGCTAAGCTACCTGGCTGATAATAACCCGAAATATAAGCACCTCCGAAAAGGAAAAAACGACTGGGTGGAGCGTGATGATGTCTCGATTTCTTATCTAGCACGTAAGGGGGCTCTCAAACCAGGGTTCGGCGCGAGAGATTCAAAGATCGGACCTGAACTCGGCTTCGGTCACGTGGTGGGAGATGCCATAGACGAACCAGTGCTCCTGATCAAAACAGCGTGGGGAGGGAAGAGCCTTGCGGTTGATTTCCGCCCACCCAGCTCTGGTGGTCAAGTGGGCCCATTCTACACCCAAATGGTATCCAATGTGAACAATACCCTGGAGAATCTCAAAAAAGAGTTTCCAAAACTCGGTTCAGATTATGAGATTGTTGGTTTTGGTTGGCATCAGGGCTGGAACGATGGCTGCGACATGGCCATGTGCCAGGAATACGAGAAAAATATGCAGAACTTCATCCGCGATGTGCGCAAAGAGTTCGCTACTCCTGATCTTCCATTCGTCATCGCCGATAGCGGCTTTGGTGGTGGAAAAGAAACAACTGGCCGGCGGTTCATGATCCGCGATGCTCAAGCAGCAGCGGCAAAGGTAAAAAGTCTTAACAATGTTCATTGCGTAGTAACCGGCTCATTCGCCAGACCTGTTGAAGCGTCACCTTCTAAACAAGGTTACCACTGGAATAGTAATGCTGAAACCTATTACCTCGTCGGCGAAGCCATGGGGAAATCGATGATGGAGTTAGTCGGATCTAACATTAAGCCCGAGAAAAAGGTGCGTGCGGAACTCTATAATTTCCGCAACAACGATGGTTCAAAATCATTCAAGGCGAGGTTCAAAAAATATGATGAAGTCACAGGGAAAGTTACCGTCATTAAGGCTAACGGTAGCGCCACTAACTTCAAAATTGATTTTCTACATCCAGATGATCAGAAGTATGTGAAGGAGCAAAACTAACACCTAAAACTTACTGATATTCACCTTACTCGGCCGTGAACCACTCGTCACGGCAGGTGCTCAATATCACTTAAATCAATCTTTTGACTTATCGAATCAATTTCCAGAAATCGGGCAAATGTGGTTAATTGGTGCATCATGAAGATTTTACTAACAGGAGCCACTGGTTTTTTAGGTTACCGAACCCTCGAGCGCTTGATTCAGGATGAGTCGATCTCGGAAATCATTGCTTCTGGAAGAACCATTAAATCCACCCATGAGATTTCACACCCCAAGGTGACATACGTTTTAGGCGACTTATCAAATGCTGACTTTGTGGCCGACTTAGTTTTAGGCTGTGATGTTGTGATTCACGCAGCCGCGCTTTCTTCACCCTGGGGGAAAAAGGCAGATTTTGAGAGTGCCAATGTAACCTCACAGCTCAATTTAATTCAATCTTCCAAGGCAAATAAAGTCAGACGTTACATCTACATTTCAACTCCTAGTATTTATTTTGACTACACCGATAAGTTAAATATTTCTGAGAAAGATGCTTTGCCAAGTTCATTTGTGAATGACTACTCCAGAACAAAATTCGAAGCTGAAAAACTTCTAATAAAATCGAGTATCCCCTATATCATTCTACGGCCACGAGCACTCACCGGAAGAGGAGACACGGTGATTATGCCGCGGCTCATCAAAGCGCAACAGGCAGGCAGACTAAAAATAATAGGCGATGGTAAAAACACGGCGGATCTGACTTCTGTAAGCAACGTCGCTGATGTGATCTACAACTCAATACACTCTGAAGAAGAATCATTAAATGAAGACTACAACATCACCAATGGAGAACCCGTTATTTTGTGGGATACGATCCATGAGGTATTGACCAAATTAGACTTGAATCCAACAGGTAAAAAAGTGGGGTATAAACTGGTGAAATTTATCGCCGCACTGATGGAACTTAGTGCTAAAGTGATCGGAAAAAACGAGGAGCCAACAATCACAAAATACGGAGTAGGAACGCTAGCAAAATCGATGACCTTTGATATTTCAAAAGCGCAAAGATCACTCAATTATCAACCCAAAGTTAGCACCCAAGACGCAATCCAAGAATTTGTTGATTGGCATAAATCAAATGAAAGCAATACAACTGTATCTAAATAGCGCAGGCCATTGCCTCGCTAAAGAACATCACGCCTTATGGGGTGGTCAGAGAAAAAACATCCAATTCAAAGCACTGTTTGGCCTGATCAAACATGATAAATTGGGTTGGATACTTTATGATACCGGTTACACGGATCGTTTTTATGATGCCACACATAAATTCCCGAGTAGTTTATATGCAAAGATCACTAAGGTTGAAATTGAAAAAGAAGATGAAGTTGTCGCGCAGTTGAAAAGGTTTGGAATTCAGCCACAGGATATTAAGCACATTATTATCACCCATTTTCATGCCGATCATGTCGGTGGGTTAAAGGACTTTCCGAATGCGACCGTTTACTGCTCAAAAGAAGCGTATCACTATACCGTGAAATTGAATAAAACCCTCAGCTTTTCAAAAGGTGTATTGAAGGATCTGCTGCCTGATGATCTCGGTGAAAGAGTGAAGTTTATTGAAGATGTGGGGCATGAATTCGAGGACGAGATATTTGGGACCTCTTTTGATTTATTTGGTGATAACAGCATCCTCACATTCAATTTACCAGGTCACGCCGCAGGGCAAATAGGAATAAAAGTGCGGACCGCAAAAAAAACTTATTTCTTGATGGCTGATGCCTGCTGGACTCACCTGGCCTACAAGCAGAATAAACTACCACATCCAATTGTAAGACTCCTTTTTAGCTCATGGAAAGACTATAAGCAAACCGTTGATAAATTATCACAATATCACCAGCAACATCCTGATGTCATCATGGTTCCTACTCATTGTAATGAAACATTGGATCAGGTAATCCAACATGAAATTGATCTAAATGTGCTTTAAACTCAAAATACTCGTTCGCTTTTTATGGCTGAGGATCAGCAGGAAGATCTATACCAATCAGCTTCACAAGTTAAGGACTAAGCGCTGGAATAGATTACAAAAACACACGACCAAATCTATTTATTATAACCAGTTGAGCCATTCCAAACTGACCGATTATCCTCTGATAGATAAGTCCATATTCATGGAGTATTTTGATGAAATCAATACCGTAGGCATAAAGAAATCTCAGGCTATTGATTTGGCGATAGAAGCTGATAAAACCAGAGATTTCTCGCCTATGATCAATGGGATTACCGTAGGTCTTTCTACAGGGACTTCTGGCAACCGGGGGATCTTTTTAGCGAGCGAAAACGAAAAAGCAATGTGGGTGGGAGCAATATTAGACCGCGTCATTGGCCTCACATTCAAAAAGAGAAAAGTAGCCTTTTTCCTCAGAGCTAATAGCAACCTCTACCAGGCAGTAGGATCCAAGTTATTGGAGTTTCATTTCTTTGATCTTTTAAATGACCTTGATAAAAACCTCCAACAACTCAATGAGCTAAAACCTGACCTCATTGTGGCACAGCCGAGTATGTTGAGCCATATAGCGGATGCACTAACCAATTCAAAAATCGAAATAATGCCAAACAAGGTTGTTTCAGTTGCTGAAGTCCTCAGTCCTGAAGACAAAGCACGGTTTGAAGCCGTATTTAAACAAACTATTCATCAAGTCTATCAATGCACTGAAGGATTCCTCGCGGCTACTTGTGAGTGTGGCTATCTACATTTCAACGAAGACTTTTTAATTATCGAAAAGAACTATGTCGATGATGACAAGACCAGGTTTCATCCGATCATTACTGATCTTTCGAGAAGGTCACAACCTGTGATCCGATATGAGTTGAACGATATCATTACAGAAAAGAAAGATTGCCGTTGCGGAAGTAAAATGATGGCTATTGAGCAAATTGAAGGGCGATCTGATGATGTTTTTACATTACAAAATGAAGCAGACAAAGAGGTATTTATTTTTCCAGATTTATTGAGAAGAACCATAGTTTTGTCTGATGAAAAAATTCAAGATTATGCCTTGATTCAATCAGGTCCAAACCAAATGAAGCTCTACCTAAAGGGATTGGACGTTGATTTTGATTTGGTCAAAGCTGACCTATTAGCGTTCTTTTCAAGTAAAGGAATTCAGAACGTCTTCATAGAAGAACTGCTGGAGTGTCCCCACCAAATGGGAGATAAGAAACGAAGAATTAAAAATGATTATAAAAAAACCAATTAAAATAAGATCTATGGGTAAGTATTTACCAAACAAGATAGATTCTTCAGAATTAGAGCGAAAACACGAGATACCTGCGGGATGGTCATTAAAAAATTCTGGGGTCCAGTCACGTCATCAAGTAACGACTGAGTCCGCTTCATTCATGGGAGCCCGGGCACTAGAAAATGCCTTAGAAAAAGGAGGTCTTGGCCTAGCTGATATTGATTTCATCATATCGGCTTCGGCTATCTTTGATTATCCAATTCCTTGTCAGGCTAGTGTGATTAAAAGCCAATTAAAAGATGGGGACAAGCACCATATTGGCTCTGTCGATATCAACTCTACCTGTTTGAGCTTTGTTACTGCCTTTGAATTCGCGGCAAATATGCTTGATGGCAGCCAGTATAAGAAAATTGCCATTATCAGTTCTGAAGTTTCCAGTAAATCACTCCATAAAGATAACTGGGAAACAATGACTCTCTTCGGTGATGCGGCAGCCGCAGCAATCGTTGAATACGATCCAAGCGATGAATCTGGCCTCATAAAAGGCGGGACAAGAACCTATAGCAAAGGCGTCTATGACACGATGGTTAAAGGTGGTGGAAATCAATATCACATCAGTGAATACCCATACTCTCCAGAGCTTCACTCTCTTCAAATGAATGGTATTAACCTATTGCGCATGGCTAAAAGAAAGATGCCTGAATTTATCGATTGGTTTTTTGAAGAGCTCAATAGGGATTTTTTAGATACTGATGTGATTGTTCCGCACCAGGCTTCAAAAATGGGATTAGCGATCATGAATAAAATCTATGAGTTCAAGGATGATCAACTAAAAGTGAGTCTTGAAAAATATGGTAACTGCATCGCTGCCTCTATTCCACTAGTATTGTATGACGAGATAGAATGCGGGAATATTAAACGAGGTGACACCTGCATGCTTCTTGGAACCTCTGCAGGACTTTCAATAGGAGCCGTATTGATTAAATACTAATATCGATATCGTTCTGGACATAGAATTGTTATTGAATAGTGAGTTAGACAAAGGTAAAAATTACCCGTATCCCCCGCTTTTTGAGATTATCCCTTGCTAGACCGCGGGCCATTCGTCACTGTTCACTTATACTACCCCCTCCGAACAGCGTCGGAAATAGCCATAGGAACTTGTTTTATTAAGCTTTGATTGGAAAACAAAACATATTAATCTTAGGCTCAAGGGCTCCAATCGCACTTGAAATGGTGCGGAGCTTTGGTCAAGCTGGTCATCATGTTGTTGTGGCTGATTGCCAGAAACTTACCGTGGCAAGATGGAGTAAATACACTTATAAGTATTTCCACATTCCATCACCAGCTCATCATTTCAACGACTTTAGCGAACGATTGAGTGAAATTGTAGTATCCGAAAAAATCGATCATTTAATCCCCACTTGTGAAGAGGCTTTTTATGTCTCGATGTGTAAAGATCAGTTCACTTGTAAAGTATGGGTATCCCGCTTCGATTTAATGGATGATCTGCATCATAAAGAAAGGTTCATCTCTAAAGCAGCGAATTTTTTCTATACACCAGAAACCGTTTCTGTTGAAAAAATAGACGATAAGTTTGACTGGAGTAATTTCATCATCAAGAAAAAATACTCTCGATTTTCAAATGCCATTTATCTAAAACCAAATGAACGGGGTATTCCTGTTGGAGTAAAAGATCATTCTGAATGGATTGCTCAAGAGTTCATTGAAGGAAAAGAATTTTGTGTTTACTCTATTTGGGATGAAGGAAAATTAAAATCATGCTCCATCTATCATCCATTGCACAGGATTGGCTCTGGATCTGGTATTTTCTTTGAGCCTGCTGATATTCCGGAATTAGAGCAACAAATTCAGGTCTTTGGGGAAGCGATCAATTTTACTGGTCAACTATCTTTCGACTTCATCTTTGACGGAAAAGAATACATTGTGATTGAGTGTAATCCGAGAGGAATAAGCGGAGCCCATTTTATTGGCAAAAATTTAGTTCATTCGTTTTTAGAAACAGGTAAGTTTGAGCATGAAACAAGAGCAGACATTTCAATAAAACCAGCAATTCTGTTGACTCAACCTAACCTCCTATTGAAAAAAAAGACGATTAAAAGTAAAGACGTTTTATGGAGAAATAATGATTTCTTACCCGCATTACTTCAATTTTTGTCGTTAGCGGAATTACTGTATTTATCCATCAAAAACAAACAATCTATCATAGCGGCCAGCACCTATGATATTGAATGGAATGGAGTCATGACGGTAGGTGTTCCAATATTAAAGAAACATGAGTGATGAAAGGGTCCCCTGACAAGCAATGTCTTTCACGAAAAATCTCAAAACAGGACAGCTAACAGCAACACCGATGTTTGTCATTGCTGCGTTTAAATAGTGGCAAGACAAGACTGCATCAGCTAGGCTTCAGCCATGAGTTTGATAACCACGAAAAGCCGCTTCCGCTTCGCCCTCCGAGTCACGTTCTGTGTCCTCGTCTTGGGGCTTGCCTACTCAGGCTTGCTGCCCGCCGCGGAGCTATCCACAGCATTCCCCAAAGAAAAGCCACCATTAGAATTGGTGCCGCGTCTCGGGCGTCCGTTTGGCGACAACGCCGTCTTCCAGCAGAAAATTCCGGTTCCCGTCTGGGGCTGGACCCTACCTGGCACGGACGTCGAGGTGAGTTTTGACAGTCAGAAGCATGTAACCAAGGCCGGTGCTGACGGACGTTTTGAAGTAAAACTAGATGCCATGCCCGCCGACAAGTTGAAGTCAGTGAATGACGCGCCTGCCGGTCGCACCCTGACCGTCATTACTCGCGCGGGTGGCAAGCAAGAGAAGAAGGAATGTTCCAACATCCTGATTGGCGAGGTCTGGCTTTGTTCTGGGCAATCTAATATGTCGGTGAGATTCAGTCACAGGCAGGGTACGAAAGAATCACAAGTCAAAGCTGACTTCCCTGCGCTACGTTTTCTCGAAAACGAGTGGACCGTCAGCACTCCTAAAACCGTAGGTAGGTGCTATAGCATCTCTTTTGTCTTTGGTCGCAAGCTGCAAAGCGAACTGCTCGTCCCCATCGGACTGATGAATGCAGCGGTGGCGGGAACAGGCATTGAGGGCTGGCAGTACATTGCTCCCGGTGAAATCCCGATTAAAACAAAGTATCAAAATTTCATCCCAAAGATCGAACCACTCGTAGGTCACGCGATGCGCGGTGCCCTGTGGTATCAGGGAGAAGCTAACGTGAAGAATGGCAAGGACTACCTGCCAAAACTAAAAAGGCTAATCAAAGGATGGCGCGGGGTCTGGAATCAAGGCGACTACCCGTTCTACTTCGTCCAGTTAGCAGCACAGGGAAAATCACCAACAGACCAACCTGCAGGCGGTGACGGACGGGCAGCCATCCGCAACGCCCAGTTCGAGGCGCTTGCCATTCTGAACACCGGCATGGCGGTCGCCATTGACATCGGCGAGAAGAAGGAGCACCCTTTTAACAAGTATGACGTAGGCCTGCGGCTTGCCTACTGGGCACTGCACAACGATTACGGAAAAAAAGCTGTGGTGCCGAGTGGCCCACTCTACAAGGAACACAAGATCGAGGGCAGCACTATCCGAGTGAAATTCGATTACGCTGAGAACGGACTAATGCTCGCCAACAAGGATCGCTTCGAGCCTCCAGTGGCGACACCAGATGCAGCGATACCGTGGTTGTCCATTCAAGCAAAGGATGGTAAATGGCATTGGGCCGAAGGCAAGATCGACGGCAGCGACCTGATCGTATACTCCAAGAAAGTGACCGAACCGATCGCAGTTCGTTACGCCTACACCCAGTTCCCAACCGGCTGCAATCTCTACAACAAAGACGGCCTTCCAGCCTCACCCTTCAGCACCTCAGGTTATTAAGGAACACCCATTGCCATGATCATTTATCTTCTCGTTTTTCTCTCAGGGTTTTGTGCCCTGATCTATCAGGTTCTTTGGATGAAATCCCGTGCTCCTTGCTGGCGAAAACCTCAAAAAAACAATCCTTAAACGCTAGGAAAATCACCTCCCAAAAAATTCTGATAAAACCGCCTGCTACTAACCTATCCCATGCTTCAGGTACAGTTATGTTGATGGAAATTCCATAGATGCCGCTGAAGTCCACATACTTTACAAATTTTCTCTCTTCAGGAGAAAAAGCGACCAAACTTCTCAGACAAAACCCAGATACCACAGTAGCAGCGACACCCTGTAACTCCCCCGTGACATCGAACTCCCGGTCGATAAATCAGCGGCCAAAATACCCCTCTTAAAAAGACCTGCGAAATAGAACCTTGAATTCACTACAATAAAAAATTGCCATCGTGCAGACCACAGCAGACACCCTTAACCAGTCCATACTAAGCGATGATCCAATCATCAGAAATACCGCAATCGAAATCATCACCAAACGTGGTATTTCCATACTAGAGACCACTAAATGCGTCCTTCAAGCATCCGATGCATTTGGCCTCGGTGATAACCTTCCCTATCTCTACAGGCTAACCCATACTCCACTGGACGAAACTTCGGCGTATTGGCTATTAGATCACCTGCTCAAGCATGAAGACTACGGTATCTTAGAAGCTGATACCGCCCATCTTAGAACATGGCTTTACAATCAAGCACCCATCTCATTTCTAGAACAAAAAATTATCCCATTAACAGAAGCTCTAGACTTCAAACTCGAGGAAATACTAGCGCGTATTGATCAGAGCAAACTCACGAAAGAATCCATCAAAGAACAGGTCATCACCTACTTTGAGGATGTCGATGACGATAAGCCATACTACGATCTCGATATGCCACACATTCATCGGCTCATCTCAGCCCTGCCTGATGACTTACATGGATGGGAAGAAGAAGTCATAGCCCAGCTCAAGAAAACCCCAAATAATGACACCCCCACAGGCACCTTAGGTCTCCATTCATACTATATAGAATTGGTAGCAAAAATGCAGCTAGCCGAAGCCCTCCCCTACCTCATCGAGCACCTAGAGATCGACTTCGAATGCTTTAATGACGAGCTTCTTCAATGCCTCGCTGAGCTAGTAACCAACGAAGCATTTGAACAAGTCATGCAACTCTACCGCAAGTATCAACCTGATCAAGTATTACCAACTGTTTACCAAGAAGAAGGCGGCAGGAGAACACCAGCTCAAGGTGGCTACCATCTTCAGCTACGCCGCGAACGAGGACGACAAAGATGCCGATGGCATCCTCGATGAAGGCGGCGAAATCATCGGTGGCGACACCGGCAACAAGCGCACCCGCGAGCACCTCGACAGCTTTATTGGCGACTACAACGGAATGTTTGGCAGCAACTACTCCACCAAGGACACCAAATCATTCTATGGCTACTATCAGGACATCGCCAAGAAGGTGAAGCAAGGCAAGGTGGATATTTTACTGGTGGTGAATATGTTTCTCACTGGATTTGATAGTAAGAAACTCAATACGCTCTATGTCGATAAGACCCTCCGCTACCACGGACTGATTCAAGCTTACTCACGCACCAACCGCATTCTCAACGAGGTGAAGTCACAGGGCAACATCGTGGTCTTCCGCAACCTCAAGAAACGCACTGACGAAGCCATCGCTCTTTTCTCTAACATCGATGCCAAAGAAACCATCTTCATTCCACCTTATGACAACTACTTAGAAGCATTTAACCAAGCGCTTGACGAGTTACTCGAACACTGTCCCAAGCCAGCTGCGGTGGCAGAGCTGGCTGATGAAGAAGCGGAATTACTTTTCGTCAAATTGTTCCGTGAGTTAATGCGTCTGATGAACATCCTCACCAGCTATGCGGAGTTCGAGCATGACGATCTCAAGATAAGCGCCCAACGCTACGCCGACTTCCGCAGCGCCTATCTCGATCTCTATCAAAAAGTCAAAAGTGACACCCAGAAGGTAAAGGTATCGGTCATAGCCGATGTGGATTTCGAGCTAGAGTTAGAGTTACTAAAAACCGACATCATCAACGTCAGCTACATCCTAAAGCTCCTCGCCCAGCTCTACGATGCCGATGAAGCGACCCAGAAATCCATCAAGCGCCAGATCAGCGACACCCTCTCAGGCGACCCAGAGCTCCGCAGCAAGCAACAACTCATCGAACAATTCATCGAAAATAACCTCCCAGAAATAAAGAACTCCGCCGAGATCCCCGATAGTTTTGAGGACTACTGGGAAACCCAACGCCGCCAAGCCTTAGAAAACCTCGCCAAAGAAGAACAGCTCGATGCCGACAAACTAGAAAAAGTCATCAACCGCTATGTTTACACCGGCAAAGAACCGTTACCAGATCCGGATCTAGCTGAGGTGATGACCATCAAACCTGGACTCTTCGACAAAGAGGAGAAAGAAGCCTCCGTCCTGAGTAAAATCAAAGACTACGTCACCACCTTCGTCAGAGGGATAGCGGCTTAGAGCTATTATGCAACAGCTCATCAACTCAGAGACCGAGTATCAAGACGCTCTAGAGCAGCTGGAGGTTCTTATGCTGGCGAATCCTGAGGAAGGATCTGCAGAGGCTGACGAGTTGGAGCTATTGGTTTACCTCATTGCCTCTTATGAGCGTCATACGCTAGAGCGAATAACTAATCACTAATCACCAACTACTAATCACTAATCACTAATCACTAATCACTAATCACTAATAATTTATCAGCTTACCAGTCTTTAAAGGGGACTTGGGCTAGGGAGTAGTTGCTGTAGCGGGGGGCTTCTGAGACGCAGGGGCCGGCCCAGCTGGGGATTTGGAATGCTTCGTGCTCGGAGCTGAGTTCTATTTCTGCGATTTCTAGGCCCGCGTTGTCGCCTGAGAAGATGTCGATCTCCCAGGTTTTTCCTTGGTGAATGACTAGGTAGCGATGCTTGTCGATGAGCGGGGAATCTACGAATTCTTCGATCATGGATTCTGCCTCGTTAAGTGGTATCTGGTATTCGAATTCGGTGCAGCTGATGCCTTCTTCTCCGCTGCGTGGCCCCTTGAGCGTGAGGTAGCCTTTATCACCGGCGATACGGACTCGCACAGCGGTGTCATTATGGGTGGAGATATAACCTTGCTGGTAACGGATGCCTTCGCTGGCGGTGGCTTTCCAGTCATCGTTTTTGATGAGAAATTTATGTTCTATTTCGGTCATGGTTGGGGTTGATGGATTTTTTTGACCCACGGAAAGGCACTGAATTTACGGAACCGGGTTGGTGGGTTCGGGAACTTGGTTGATGCGGGCTTGGTGCTTAGCTTTTTTTTGACAGGATTAACAGAATGGACAGAATTTTTCTTGGTTTGATGGTGGGCTGGTGCTTTGAAAAAAATGAGGCCTCCGGGGGAGAACCCAGAGACCTCTGTACAATCGCCTATGGTTGGATTACTCCTTCCTCAGCGTCCCTGCGGTTTGGCAGGCTTTACTTGTGCGTTAATTAAAGTCTGATGTCAATACTTGTGCTGAGCTGCATGGGTCAGGGCGATCAAGCTAGGGGGGGAAATCTCAGAATAAACTCTTTCTAGCCGCTGATTACGCAGATTACCGCTGATTACCGCTGATTTTTTACCTTAGCCTATTCTTTAGCGCTTCAAAATCTCATCTTCATCATATTTATGTATTCTGATAACTCAAAAGTAGTTTCATCGCATTAGGAATCAGTTTTAAATCTGCGAAATAAGCGGTAATAGAATATTTCCTCCCTAGCTTGATCGCCCTGCTACATGGGTAATTTCATTAGGTCGTTCTCAGTAACCTATTAAAGACGTGGCTAGCCGCTACATGCCTGTGCCGGCAACTTCACCTGCCACCGATGACTAAAGGTCCTACCAGCCTCTTAACTACTTCTTGTGAATGCTTTTGGGATCCACATGGATGGAGTCGAACTGCTGCTCGGCAGCGTTGTTGTCTTCTAGGGGTGGATCTGAGAGGTGAAATGCAGACAAAGAGAAGGGTTGCAGTTGTGGGGGGTTAGGTTTATCAGTCTACCCATGTCTAGCATACTTGGTCAGAATTTTCGTATTTCCACCTGGGGAGAGTCCCATGGTGCGGGGGTTGGGGTGAACATTGATGGTTGCCCGCCGCTCATAGAACTTACCGAGGAGGACATCCAGAAGGAGCTGGATAGACGCCGCCCCGGGCAGAGTGAAATAGTCACTCCGCGTAAGGAGGGTGATGTCTGCGAGATTCTTTCTGGCGTGTCTGAAGGAAAAACTTTAGGATCTCCGATAGGAATATTGGTAAGGAATCAAGACCAACGCCCATCATCTTATAATGAGATGAAGGATAAATACCGTCCGTCTCATGCTGACTACACTTATGATGCTAAGTATGGATTTAGAGCATGGCATGGTGGCGGTAGAGCTTCTGCTCGCGAGACTATCGGTAGAGTGGCGGCTGCGGCGGTGGCTCAGAAGGTGATTCATTCTCTCTGCCCAGATTTAGAAATTATCGCGTGGGTGAAGTCCATCCATGACATTAATGCAGATGTGGATCCGGATACGGTGACTTCAGAGGAAATAGAATCTAACATCGTCCGCACCGGAGACGCTTCGGTGGTGGATACGATGATCGACCGCATTAAGGAAGTGCGCTCGGATGGTAACTCTATAGGCGGCGTGGTGGAATGCGTGATCCGGAATTGCCCAGCAGGACTGGGTGCACCAGTGTTTGATAAACTAGAGGCTGAGCTAGCTAAGGCGATGATGAGTATCCCTGCTACCAAGGGGTTTGAGATCGGCTCAGGCTTTGGCGGCACGCTGATGACTGGACGCGAGCACAATGATCATTTTTACATGGATGGCGACAGAGTGCGCACTAAGACAAACCGCTCTGGCGGTGTCCAAGGCGGCATTTCAAATGGTGAAAACATCATTTTCCGGGTGGCATTCAAACCCACTGCTACCATCATGAGCGAGCAACCTACGGTCACGAGCAACCACGAAGAGACCAAACTCAAGGGGCGCGGCAGACATGATGCCTGCGTTCTGCCAAGAGCGGTACCGATGGTGGAGGCGATGGCAAACATCATTATCTGTGACCACATGCTGAGGCAGAGAGCACAGATGGGGAAAATTTAATCCATATTCCGCATTTCACGGTTGATTCCGTGGGATTCTCAGCCTAAAAGCTCCGCACACTACGAGCGCGCCCGATGGCTGGTCGTAATAACCAATTTCAAACTCAATTCAAAACCAATTTTAACCAAGTAAAATATCATGATCGAAAACATGCGCAAATACACCGGCCTAATGGTCGTAGTCCTCGTCCTGCTCGCCGCAGGACTCATCCTCACAATGGGGAATTTCAATGCGAACACTGGGGGCAGAGCCAAGGTCACTGAGGTCTATGGTGAAGCCATCGACCAGATTCAGTATCGCAAAATGGGATTCAATTCACTCAGTGTGATCAAACAGCTAAGAGACCCGAGTCTCACTGCGTATGCTATGGACATGATTTTCAATCAACGTCTTGACTGGCGTATGATGATGGGGTTCTACCAGACAGGTTCTAACTCTCAAGAGGTGCAGAGATTTGTCACTAGACGTATCGTGATCGCTAAGACTGCCGCAGAGTATGGCATCTATCCATCTACTGAACAGGCCAAGAAGCACATCAAGGAGCAGATCTTTGCTCAGGGTGGTAATTTCAACGCTCAAGCATACCAAACCTTTATGAAAGGTATAGGATCATCTGGCATGCAGGAGGAAGACTTTGTCAGCCTCGTGGCAGAATCTCTGGTTTATGATCGACTCAAAAGCCTTGTTTCCAGCGGACTACAAACACCGAACAGCCTGACTGACCGCTCGATCAAATTCCAACAACAGACTCTAGGCCTCACGACCATCGCTATCGACATAGATCGCTACAAGAAGGAGATCAAGCCAACTGAGGAGGAGATAAATGCTTACTGGAAGGAGAACGACTTTAAGTATCTAACAGATCGTGAAATCCGCATCAGCTACCTCGTGGAGAAGCCAACTTACTCGTCTCCAAGACCTGTAGCGCCAATACGTGCGACAGACGCTAAGGATGAAGAATTCAAGAAAGCAGATGAGGCTTACCAGAAAGAACTCGCTAAGTGGGAACTAGAAGTTGAGAAGCCAGCAGACAGGCTCAGCGCATCTAAGCTCGATGATCTCGCCTATAAGGTGGACGATTCTGAGGGACTAAAGTTTGACGAAGAAGTGGCGAACGCAAAACTAAAACTTACCTCTACCGAGCTCTTCTCAGCGAAGAACGTGCCAGCTGACCTCAAGCTTATAAATAGCAAGAACGGTCAATCCATCGCAGATCTCATTTTCCAAATCAAGATCTCAGAATCACTCAAATACCGCATTCCTGCTCCAATCAAGATAGAAGGTAATGGATGGTTCTACGTGAGATACGATGAGGAAGTGATGCCTACAACCAAGAGCTACGAAGCAGCTAAGGAACTCGCTAAGACTGACTACATCCAGGAAAAAGCGAACGCAGCGATGCTGGAAGACGTGAAGAACATCAAAGAAAAGCTAACCAAGGCCATTGCTGGCGGTGCTACTGCTGGAGAAGCTGCCAAGATCAACAACCTCAAGGCTGATGTCAGAACTGGTATTAGCTACAACAACCTCGCTAAAGACGAGAGAGGTGGAGTGATAGGCTCTGAATATGAAGTCTTCGAGAACGGAACCATCACCGACAACAAGTCATTTTCTGAGAAAAATGTAGAGGAAGATAATCAAGTCATCCTTGTGTATCTCAATAAGAGAGAAGTAGAGAATACTGCCGAGGCTGTAGATACTCGACTCCGAATCCAAAAGGCTCGATCAGAAATGCTGCAAGACTCAGTCTTCCGCGCATGGATGGAGGAGGCTGTTACCAAGGCGGATATTCCCGCCATGGAATTCAACTAAATCTAACTTCAAATCCCTTTAACAAAAACACCAAAATGAGCGCTGAGGTAAATGACATCTTCGATGACGCAAACGGCTCACTCGCAATCGGTGAATTTGAGGACGCCATCGTCGGTTATCGTAAATGCGTGGCGCTAGATGCTGAGTTTTTTGATGGCTGGCAGGCCCTCGGCATGGCGCTCATGAAAGTGGGTGAAATCAAGGAAGCCATAGGCTGCGGAATGCAAGCTGTGATGCTAGAACCTAATGACCTCCTAGCCTGGACTGCCCTCTCGCAGATGTATGTGCAGGATGAAAACATCCCCGAAGCCGAAGCCGCCAAGCAAAACGCCACCATCCTAGGGATCGGCGGCAAGGTGGATAAGACCCGGTAGGGTGCGATCGCCGAGCCCCAAAAACAGGGCGCTACGCCATTCAACCTACTCATAACCTAACACCATCTAGGAGCCAACCAATTTCAAATCACAAGTACCCCTATGTCTAAAACATTCTACACCACCACTGCTATTGACTATACGAATGGCAAACCACACATCGGTCATGCCTACGAGAAAGTGCTCGCCGATGTCATCACACGCTACCGCAAGCTCTGCGGAGATGATACTTATTTTCTAACAGGCGTGGATCAGTATGGTCAGAAGGTGCAGCAGACTGCGGAGAAGGAAGGGATTCACCCCGGGACTTACGTTCGTAAGACGACTAAGAATTTCACCAACGCGTGGAATAAGCTAGAGCTAGAGTATGATGGCTGGGCTGAGACTACAGACGAGCGACACAAGGCTTGTGTCACTGACATTTTACAGAAGCTCCATGATGAAGGGCAGATTTATAAGAAGCAGTATAAGGGCTTCTACTCGATCAAACAGGAACAGTTCCTCACCGATAAAGAACGCGGTGAAGATGGAAACTTCGGAGCCGAATGGGGACAGGTAGAAGAGCGCGATGAGGAGAATTATTATTTTAAACTGAGCGATCATGTAGCGTGGCTGCGTGACTTTGTGGAGAGCAGTGAGGACTTCATTCTTCCTACCTTTAGAAAGGCTGATGTGCTAAATGCCATCGAACGCGCGGAAGGCAATGACCTCTGCATCTCTCGACCTAAAGAGAGACTCCGCTGGGGAATCGAGCTACCATTTGATTCTGAATTCGTCACCTACGTGTGGTTCGATGCATTGATCAACTACATCTCTTTCGCAGGATACAACAAAGCTGAGGGCTCAGACTTACCTGACTTCGACAGACTCTGGCCAGCGAATCTCCACATCATCGGCAAGGACATACTTGTCCCCTCTCACTCCATCTACTGGACGTGTATGCTGCATGCTATTGGCTTTACCGATGAGCAAATGCCTTCACTTCTGGTGCACGGATTCTGGAATCTGAACAGTGGTAAAGTCTCCAAAAGTGACATGACACCAGAGCAAGCTGCGATGATGGATCCAGTGAACCTCGTCGATAAATTTGGCGCTGATGCAGTTCGCTATTATTTAGTCAGAGACATCCACACTGGAAAAGATTCAAATTTCGATCCCGAGAGGCTCGTGATGCTATTTAATACTGAGTTGGCAAACAACCTCGGTAATCTTTGCAACCGTGGACTCAGCATGACCAAGAGATTCCTCAATGGAGCCACTTGCGAGAGCGACTACGATGATGATCTCAGCAAAGAACTCCGCGAACAAGCAGGAGTCACCATTTCCGCCTACAGAGAAGCCATGGACCGCTATGCAGTATCAGAGGCTCTCGAAGTAGTCATCAAATACATCACGCTCTGCAACCAATACACCGACAAGCAAGCTCCGTGGTCACTCGCAAAAGATGATACCAAAACGGCTGAACTGACCACAGTGCTCGGGCATCTAACAGAAGTGGTAGCCATCGTCTCTGTGCTGCTCAAGCCAGTCATCCCATCCGCTTGTAAGCGCATCCAGAGCCAACTCAAAGCAGACTTCCTAACCGAGGTAAACATCAACGATCTCAAATGGGGCATGATCCCAGTAGGCCAAGAAGTAGCCAAGCCTAAGCCTGTATTCCCGAGGATTTCGCTAGAGGAAGAATAGGCTCGTATTACGCACATCAGCCAAGGCGAACAACAGTTACAAAACTGGCGATACAGTCTGGGCCAACACGAATATTTACGGTGAGCCACTCACCATCACACCAAGATAAATCAACACTATGCGACCACCATCACTCCAGACTCAATCCGTCTCAGATGCCTTTAATCAGCAAGGCTGGGAGCACGAAATCATCGAAGGCAGAGAAGTCATCAATACGGCATTTGATGCGCATCACACCCGCGTGCAAGTTTTTGCGCAGGTATTCACCCAGCTCAATGCTCTTAGTATCGTCGGTGAAACGGCGATGCCTATGGATGAAATAAAGATCCCCTACCTGCTAGAGCTACTGCACCGTGCCAACAAACAGATGAACCTCGGTGGCCTGGAATATGACCTGGATCGACAGCGCGTGGTGTTCCGCATCACTAACATTTTCGAGAGAGAAAAATTCGACGCAGACATCATCTCTACCATGACGCACTGCACCATCGCAGAAGTGGATAGAATCACCCCTTACTGCTCGATGATTCAGCAAACAGCCGATGACTTAATCGACGACCTCAACATCGAGCGCCTCCTCCTCAGAGAAGACCTCATCCCACCAGTCCCCGGTGATGAAGATTTAATCTAGAATTGGTTAGCTCCCTGCTAGACCAAATAAATCATACATCATGATACTAAATTCACATCATGATTGAATGGAGAGTATCCGCTAGGCTAACTAAGCTGATGGATAAATCCCCCCGTTGAGCCTTTCTAGAATTCTGTGAAATCTTGTTAATTCTGTATAAAAAACCTCCAGTCTAGTAACCGTATCTCCAAATCGCTGTAATCTGCTGTTGCAAAATCGATAAAGACCACTAGTCTCCGCCTCATTATGAGCGAGCAAGAAACGCAATCAACTGAGCAAGAACTCATCGCAGTCCGCACCGAGAAAATGAACCAACTCCGTGAGTTGGGCATCGATCCCTATGGCCAGAAATTTCCAGTAACCACGACTCCTGGTGAGCTCAAAGAAAACTTTGAAAACGATAAACCAGTGACTCTTGCTGGTCGCCTACTCGCGATCCGCGATATGGGTAAAAGCGTGTTCTTCACCATCGGCGATGTGCATGGTCGCATCCAGGGATACCTCAATCAAAAAGGACTCTCTGAG
>JBLHQF010000023.1:0-19662 GCA_047624885.1 Cryomorphaceae bacterium
TTCGCAGGTTACAAAATTATACTACGCTCTCGCTGATCTCGCGATTTCGATCGATTCGAGCTCCAGTGGCAGCGGACAGTTCGCATTCGCAGGTTATACCGTCGTTGCTATACCCAGACCCGAACCATCTAGCACCGCTCTTCTTGGTCTTGGTGGACTTGCTTTGCTCCTCCGTCGTCGCAGGTAATCTACAGATACATACAGTTTCTAAGAGCCATCCTTTCGAGGATGGCTCTTTTTCTTTAGTACTTGAAATTATCAGCATCGCTGTAATTGTGATTCTTATTACCGAATAAGTGGTTTCATCGCATTGGAAATCAGCGGAATCATCGGTAATACAATATTTGCACTTTAGCTTGATCGCCTTGGGGTATTCTGGGGCTTTAGGAACGGGAAGTCAGCGCTTGTTCCTCCTGTGGTGGTGATTGGTGAGCTTGAGCGTGGCCAGCTCGTGGAGCTGCACAGGTTTCCTGATATTTATGAACGTTTCTATGCGTTCGCCCCAAGCCGTAAACCCCCTAACGGTCTTGTTCAGGAGATGATCCAGAACCAGCGTGTTGAAGATGAGGCTGCTTAAAAACTACTTTTTGTTAGATTTTCCCACTGCGTTATCGAACCAATTGCCACCTAATTGATTGCCGTTAGACTGGCTGTTAGATTGTGGTTTCTGTCTCTGGTTTTGACCCTGTTGAGGTCTGTTCGATGAACTGCCTGATCTTGACCCACCACCACCACCAGTATTCATTTCTGGATTGGCTTTCATTGAGAGGGCTATTCTGTTTCTCTGGAGGTCTATCTCGGTGACGGTGACTTGCACTTTCTGGCCGACCTTGACGACTTCGGATGGGTCTTGGATGAAGTGGTCTGCGAGCTGGGAAATGTGGACCAGTCCGTCCTGGTGGACACCGACATCTACGAAGGCTCCGAAGTTGGTGACATTGGTGACGATGCCGGGGAGCTTCATGCCTTTCTCTAGATCTGATGGCTTGTCCACACCGTCTGCAAAGCTGAATAACTCGAACAGCTTGCGGGGGTCACGGCCTGGCTTGGAGAGTTCTGCGAAGATGTCCTTGAGTGTGGGTAGTCCTACTTCGGTTGAGACGTAGTTCTGTAGGGTTATTTTCTTTCTGGCTGAGTCGCTTTTGAGTAGATCTTCGATGGTGTAGCCTGCATCGGTAGCCATTTTCTCTACTAGTGCGTAGCGCTCTGGGTGGACGGATGAGGAGTCTAGTGGATGAGTGGCTCCACGGATACGGAGAAATCCTGCTGCTTGCTCGAAGGCCTTGTCGCCGAGGCGAGGGACTTTTTTAAGATCCGCTCTGGAAGTGAACGGGCCGTTCTCATTCCTGTAAATGATGAGGTTTGCCGCGATTGATGCGTTTAGTCCTGAAACGTAGGAGAGGAGTTGTTTTGAGGCGGTGTTGACTTCCACGCCTACTCCATTCACGCAGGATATGACGGTGTCATCGAGGCTGCTTTTGAGTGAGTTCTGATCCACATCGTGCTGGTACTGACCCACGCCGATGGATTTAGGATCTAGCTTCACTAGCTCTGAGAGTGGATCCATGAGGCGGCGACCGATGGATACGGCACCGCGCACGGTTACGTCTTTATCTGGGAATTCATCCCGCGCCACTTCACTGGCTGAGTAGATGGATGCTCCGGATTCATTGACAATGACGATGGGGATAGAGGTGTGGAGGCTTGCGAGTTTGATGGCACCTTCGGCTTCGCGTGATCCTGTTCCGTTGCCAATGGCAATGGCTTCGATCTTGAACTGTGTCACAAGCTTGCGGACTTGCATGATGGCTTCTTTTGCTTGGCTTACTCCCATGGTGAGGTGGAGAACGCAGTCATAGAGTAGTGTGCCCTGAGCATCTAGAACCACGGTCTTGCAGCCGGTTCTAAATGCGGGATCTATGGCGAGGGTGCGCTTCTGACCGAGCGGTGATGCGAGTAGCAGTTCACGGAGGTTTTCTGCGAAGACGCGCACTGCTTCTGTGTCTGCGTCTTTCTTGGTTTTCATTCTGAATTCGGTCTCTAGTGATAATGAGAGCAGGCGTTTGTAACAATCCGTTAGAGTGAGCTCGAGCTGATCATTGATCGGTCTGGCGGGGAGAAATATTTCTCTTAGAGCATTCAGCGCGGTCTCTTCATCGGCAGAAATTCTCATGAAGAGGAAGCCCTCTTTTTCGCCGCGGCGCATGGCTAGAAGTCGGTGCGATGGCACATCACGGAGTGGCTCTGACCACTCAAAGTAGTCTTTGAATTTCTGCGCTGCAGGATCTTCTGCTTTTGACATGAGAACGCGAGATGAGATAGTGCCGGTCTTCTGGATGATCTCGCGGATCTCGGATTTCGCCTCCGCGTCATCGGCACATCGCTCTGCTAGAATATCACGTGCACCAGCCAGTGCATCCTCCGGAGTGGGCACCGCTACATCCTTATCATCACTGATGACAACGTATTGCTTGAATACGGTTTCTGGGTCAATGGTGTTGTCCCAGATGAGGTCAGCGAGTGGCTCCAGGCCTCGGTCCTTTGCCATGGTAGAACGGGTGCGGCGCTTCGGTCTGAATGGTGCGAAGATGTCTTCGAGACGCGTCATGGTTTCTGCTGCTGCGACTTTTTTCTGTAGCTCTTCAGTGAGGAGCTTTCGCTCATCAAGGCTCTTAATGATAGCGCTCCGTCTGCGCTCTAGCTCGCCGAGTTGCTGCATTCGGTCACGGATTTGCGTGATGGCTACTTCATCGAGCAGGCCAGTGGCTTCCTTACGGTAGCGGGAGATGAATGGCACGGTAGCTCCCTCAGCGAGTAGCTTGGCAGTGGAGGCGACTTGTAGCTCACGAATGCCGAGTTCCTTGGCTATTTTCGCGGTGAAGTCTAGTTGGGTAGGGGATGAAGTGACTGGAGGATTAATGGTTTGGAATGTCATGCTTGCGCCATTCTTAGCAATTTCTGGCGAGTGAGAAGTCAGAAATTTAGCGTTTATCATGCAATTCATCTGCGAGGTGAAAAATTTAAAAAACAGAAGTGAATTACATTTAATGAAGGTGGGAAACCCTTATTTTTTTAAATTTATAATACGGGGATACTGACTGTATGCCTTAATAGAAAATAGACTACTCTAACGTATTTTACCACAAGTAGTGTGTTATTATTTACTCCACTGGATCCTTTAAGAGACCCTCTGGAGCTTCATCTTCACCGTCTTCTTCCTCGGTAGCAGGGAGCTTGGCGTTTGAGTCATAGGGGATCCACTTTTCTACGAAATGGTCGCTTTTCATGATAGAGGAGTTGATGCCTATGGTAGCGTCTAGACGTTTGACTTGTTCTGGATCAATGGGGAGCTCTAGCGGGCGATGAAGCAGTGAGTATTGGCTGACTCCAGCCTCTTTAGTTAGCCAGATTTCGGGATTTAGCCCGTAGAAGTTTTTAGCCTGAGAATTCTTGATTTGCTCCAGTCCAAATGTGTTTGCTTCTTGGAATGTTTTAAATGATTTAATGAATACATATTCTTCTAACAGATTGATGCGGTCACGTAGTTGCTTTGTAGTCTCTGCGGAAATGTGTAGCACATGGGTATTGTAGTCTGTTTCAGTTTCCACCTTGAACACTAGATAAATGCTTTCAGCATCTGAATAGACCTGTAAGATAGATTTTTCCATGGGGACTTCTGACATGACTTCCAACGGGATTTTAAGACCAGTAAGGATATTTTTACTCACTAGGATGAGTTTCTTATCCAGCGTGATGTTGCCATCTGTCCAGCTGAGTCTATTGACCCATTCAGGTTTCTCGGCAGGGATGAGCGGTAGGTGGAAGCTAGTAAGGATGGTGGATAGCAAGACGTCTTTATTCTGCTTCTGCACAGATCTGGTGATCTTTGGCTGGGTGTTCGGGTCGTTGTGACTGGCATCTATTGTGTAGAGGATGTCTGAAATGATGGTGGAGTCAATGACCGTGCCGTCCTGCTTAGAATATTCGTTGAGATTCTTGATCTCGCGCCATTCGTAGTAACTTCCTTGGTTGTCAGTTTGTGTTAGAAAAGTGGCGTAGGATTTCTCGTTGGAGCCGAGATAGGTTTCATTGGTCTTATCCGCCCAGTCAGGAGTGGCGAGAAGTGGTAGGAATGAGACGAACCAAAAAATAAGCGATTTCATATTGCCGATATAATGCCTAGAATGTGTTCAGTAATCAAGTTATAAATACATCTTAACAATGTGCGATTCCTATAAGCCAGTTTCTAAATACTACGACTCACTCAGCGCTATCTATAGTCTAGGTCAGATTCCCAGGTGTAGAAATGCATTTAAAGATGAAATTTCGGATGCTGTTAGGGGCTACGGTTTGACTAGGTTAGAGGTGTGTTTTGCTGGTGCAGGGCATGGTGCAGAAGCGATCTCTCTGGCAGAAAAGGGGGCGATGGTGACGGTGGTGGAGATTTCTGCGAGTATGCTGGAGGTGTTTCAGAGGAAGCTAAGTGGCGCATCAGACGATACTAAGGCAAGGGTGAATGTAATCCATGACGACATCAGAAATGTCCAGCATCGCTATGATTGGGTGGTGGCAAATTTCTTTCTTAATGTGTTCTCTGAATCTGAAATGGTTGGGATGGTGGATGTTCTGTTAGAAAAATGTAGCCTTCACGGGAGCCTGGTGATTGGCGACTTCTGCTATGATACTGAGGGAAATGGGTTGGTTAGGATGCTACAGAAAATGAATTGGAATCTCGCGCTATCAATTTTCCGTATTCTCGTAAAAAACGCCAAGCACCCTATCTACGACTACCAAGAGCATTTAAGCAAACTGGGCTGTAATAGAGAAGAGGTGAAGTATTTTGGAGTTCTAGGGGTAAGTTTTTATCAGTCGGCGAGATTCACCAAAGCGGTTGAGTAAGCACGCGCAGCTAAATCACAAACCCGTTAGCACTACGCGCAGTGGTGAGTAGGGATTAAATTGCCGATTTTCAGAAAGTGTCTTGAGTGGTGAGGCGATGCTGTCTAGTTTCTAACAAACAAGCTGGAATCAAGTCCGATACCAAACCAAATCTACGATCTATGAGTAAAACAACTGAGACAGAAGTCAAATGGATGCTGAAAGACGCGCCTGAATCCGCTATTGCGGATCATGCCGGCGTCCCCGCTATCCTGCTGCATCTGCTGGCTCAGAGAGGAGTGCAGGACCCCGCTGATGTGGATTTCTTTCTGAATCCCAAGCTGCAAGATCTCTCAGATCCATATGATCTGCCAAACATGCAGGCGGCTGTGGAGCGGATCTTCCGTGCGGTGGACGCGAATGAGAGAATCCTGGTCTATGGCGACTACGATGTGGATGGCGTGACGAGCGTGACACTGATGCTGCGGATACTTTCTGCTTACGGGCTAGAGGCTAGTTTCTTCATTCCTAAGCGTGGTGAAGAAGGCTACGGGCTCAGTGAACTGGCTATCGAGCGGATGCTGGAGATAGAGAAGAATATCCCAGAGAAGGGTGGCGTGGATCTGGTTATTACAGTGGACTGCGGGACGGCATCGCTGGCTGAAATAGAAATTTTAAATAACAAAGGGATCGATGTTATTGTGGTGGATCACCATGAAATGAGTGAAGCTGGATGTCCGGATTGTATCGCGGTGGTAAATCCTAAGCTTGGTGAAGATCACCATTATCTCTGCGCAGCGGGGGTAGTGTTCAAGCTCACTCACGCACTTTTGAAGGAGCGGATGATAGAAGGTTACGACCTGAAAGATTGTCTCGATTTAGTGGCGGTAGCGACCATTTCGGACATCGTTCCACTGGTGGCTGAGAATAGATTACTGGTGCGTCATGGATTAAAAAGATTACCTCTGACAAGTAATTATGGGCTGAAAGCACTCCAAGATATAGCTGATCTCAAAGGCAAACTCACGAGTATGGATGTGGGGTTCCGGATCGGGCCTAGACTGAATGCAGCAGGACGGATGGATCAGCCAGATGAAGCTCTGAATCTCCTGATGGCAGACAATGTGATAGAGGCGAAGGCTCTCGGAGCTAAGCTGAATGACTTTAACATCGAGAGACAACAGCTTGAAAAACGTATCAGAGATGAGGCGATGGTGATGTTGTTAGAAAAATTTGATCCCGTGAATGATCCCGTGATTGTGCTTGGCTCGCGTGACTGGCATCCTGGCGTGGTCGGTATCGTGGCATCGCGCTTGATGCGGATGTATTACAAACCAACATTCATCATCGCTATCGATGAACATGGCGTGGGTAAAGGGAGCGGTAGATCCGTTGAAGGAATCAGTCTGGTGGGAGCGATCCGAGCCTGTGATGAGCACCTCATCACGGGTGGTGGACACGATATGGCCGCAGGACTTAGCATCGATGAAGATAAACTCGATGCCTTCCGTGAAGGCTTTGGTAAATATGTGTTAGAAAACACGTCTGTGTCCGAACGGGCGCCGCGTATCTATGTGGATGCGGAGATTGATTTTGAGCAACTTTCATTAAAGTTTCTCGATAGCTACGAGCTGCTCCAGCCATTCGGTAGCAAGAATCCGCAGCCTTTATTCATGAGCAAGAAAGTATGGCTCACTGAGGCTCCGCGCAGGCTGAAGAACCAGCACCTGAAGCTCTTCATGCGTCAAGGAGTCGTTGAGCATGATGCTATTTTCTTTGGTGGTGGCGAGCGGGATCTACCAGATCCGCCGTGGGATGTGGCATTCACAATCGATAGAAATACCTTTCGTGGCGTGACCTCGCTGCAGGTAGTGATCCAGGATATACGAGCGGCTCAGTAGGCAACATAGAGGTAGACCGAAATGGAAACTTGGGCAGGAAATGATGTGATCGCAGAAATGGGAGTGCTTGCTCCTAAGGAAGTGCTCGCCCTCACATCGGTAGCTGTGGAAACGGTGATGGATCTGTTAGACCGAGTGCCTAAGCGTTACGAAGACCGGCGCAGGTTCGATGCGTTCCCCACTCAGGCAAGTAGTCAGCCAGTCTGTCTGCGTGGCATGGTGGTGGATGCGGGGAGAAAATTTTTTGGAGGACGCAGTGGTGTCTACGAGGTGGTGGTTCAGGCCGGAAATGAAGTGGGGTTTGGTGAGAACAGCATCACTTGTAGATGGTTTAATGCTCCTTATATCAGTAAAATTCTAGCTGTGGGTCATGAAGTAGTCCTGTATGGAAAACCCAAGGATGTGAACGGGAAGTTGATTGTAGATCATCCAGAATTTGAAGTGATCAGGGAAGGGGAGGAAACTAAAGAAAGTGTCCATGTGGAGAGGATTGTCCCAGTCTATAAGAATATATCAGGGATTGCTCAGCGGAGATTACGCGAGATCGTTTTTCTTCTACTAGAGGGGGTGGATGCGGATTCCCTTAGCGCAGAATTCACCGTAGATGAAAGCTATCCGCGCATCGATGCTTACCGCGAGGTGCATTTCCCTAGTGAAATGGAGCAGGTAGAAGCGGCGAGGAGGTTTTTCGCACTAGAGGAATTTGTCCGCCTTCAGCTAGAAGTAGCGAGACGAAGGAAGAAATACCATCAACAGCAGGGTCGGGTGCAAGCGATGAAAATGCACTTGCTCACCGAGTTCTATCAGAGCCTTCCGTTTGACCTTACAGATGCGCAGAAGCGCTGTGTGAAGGAAATTATCCACGATATGCGAAGGTCAATCCCTATGAACCGAATGCTCCAGGGAGATGTTGGATCTGGTAAAACTTTCGTGGCTTTATGCGCGGCATTACTTGCTGTGGATAGCGGTGCTCAAGTAGCACTCATGGCTCCCACACAGATTCTCGCCGAGCAACATTACCTTACATTTCGCAAATGGTTAGATCCACTGGAAGTCAGAGTGGGGCTGACGACATCTGACAGGGAAGAGCAGGGAGAAATGAGCTGGTCTAAGAAACCACAGATTCTCATTGGAACCCACGCGCTGCTCTATGGAAAAAATGTCTTCGATGATCTCGGCTTGGTGATCATCGATGAACAGCATAAATTCGGGGTCGAGCAACGTGGTAAACTAGTGCGTAAGGGAGTGATGCCAGATGTCCTCGTGATGACCGCCACACCTATTCCACGTACGCTCACACTTACTATCTACGGGGATCTGGATGTCTCAGTGATCGATGAGCTACCCAAAGGCCGCGGCAAGATCATCACTGGGGTGCGCCCCAAGGCCAAGGTCAGTGATGTGACTAAATTCATCAAAGAACAACTCGATAAAGGGCGGCAGGCATACATCGTCTATCCGCTAGTGGAGGAGAGCGAAACTCTGAAGGCGGGTGCCGCCACTGTCGAATATGAGAAGTGGCAGAAGCGTCTTGGTCCACATCAGGTCTCACTAGTGCATGGTAAAATGTCAGCCGATGACAAGGAGCAAGTGATGAAGGATTTCCGAGAGAATACCAGCCAAGTTCTGGTTTCTACCTCAGTCATCGAAGTCGGTGTCGATGTTTCAAATGCGAGCGTGATGGTGATCTATGACGCAGAGAGGTTCGGCCTATCCCAGCTGCACCAGCTCCGTGGTAGAATAGGCCGAGGCGAGCATAAGAGCTACTGCATCCTCGTGACGAAGGCGAAGAATCCAGAAGCGATAGAGAAACTACAAGTCCTAGCCGACACCATCGATGGCTTCAAGATCTCCGAGGCAGACCTGAAAATGCGCGGCCCAGGCGATGTCTTAGGCACCGAGCAGAGTGGACTAGCCGACATGCGCTTCATCGAGTATCTAGCCGACGTAGATCTCATCCGCGAAGCCAGAAGACTAGCTGATGAGATATTGAATAGTGAGTTTTGAGTTTTGAGTTGTGAGTTGTGAGTTGTGAGTTGTGAGTTGTGAGTTTTGAGTTGTGAGTTTTGAGTTGTGAGTTTTGAGTTACTATTAAATTTCATTGGCTAAAAATGTTCTAGTATCCAGTGTGCCATTTCTGCATAGAGTGGCATCGGGGTGATTAAAATATTATCGTGATTGCCGCCTTTTACGGTTAGCCATTTCTTGTCTGTTGAAGCAAAGCTATCATGGAGAAGCTGACCTCTAACAGATGGGATGAGTTCATCCTGATCACCATGCACCACCAGTGCAGGAATCGAAATTTCAGCAGCCCATTCAGCTGGTGTCACATCCGCAAAGTCTGCTCCACCATGATATTGGCAGAGGCTAGAGGTAAGTTTTGTGAGCCAGCTAAATGCACACTTTTTCTCGATCACTGGAGTCAGTGCATCTAACGAACAAACAATCGTGATGCTATCCCAGGTATCACTATGTTGCTGATCCGCAGCCGCAGCCGTGGCGAAGCTCCCACCCATTGACATTCCCCAGAGCGCCACATTTTCTGTGCTAAAATGAAATTTTTTAGCACATTCTGTTAGAACCATGAATGGCAAATCTTGCTCCCACGCGGTGCTGCCAAATTTCACATTCTCCACCGGACTCTCACCATGCGATGGCAAGTCGATCAATAGACACCGCAGCCCCGCAGCGCAGAATCTCTCCGCGATACCAATACCATGTTCCTTGCGGCCATTCCTACCATGTAGAATCACCACCGTGCCTTTGATCATACCATATTCTGTTAGATCCACACCGCGCTCGATTAGTTGCTTTCTGACCAGTTCACCTTTCACACTGATCTGCTGAGTGGCGTCTGGCTCCACCACAAGTGTAGGCACTTTACCATCGAGACAAGCGAGCGACTGCACACGTAGTCCATATTTCTCGGGAGCTTCCAGAACCACCGCCGCACTCGATTGTATATCCGATGGGGCAGGGGACGCGATCCGCATCGCCATGTAATTAACCGCAACCAGCCCACCAATCAAGAGAACCCCGAGCGAAATCCCAGTGATTTTCAGGATACGCTTACGATGTCTTTTGATTCGCGGGAAAATACGCATACCTGACTTACCCACTCATTACTTTTGATCTTTCAGCAGAATATGATAAATTCAAATCCTACCATGAATAAGAACTCATCAAAGCTCGCTCAATACGCTCCACTCGTCACCATCATCGGATTAGCGGTTCTGGGATCAATCGCTTTATCCAAGCACGAAGGATACACCATGGATCGCTTCATGCATCTCTTTATGGGGCTATTCCTGCTTCAGTTCTCGGCCTTGAAATTATTTGATGTCAGAGGGTTCGCCAAAGGCTTCGCGAAGTATGATCTCCTTGCGATGCGCAGCAGACCGTATGGTTTGATTTACCCGTTTCTAGAATTAACCCTCGCGCTCGGCTACCTAGCTGGCGGCGCAATATGGATTTACATCGCCACCTTTATTCTCATGGGCTTCGGCGCAGTGGGCGTCCTCGGAGCATTAGCGAAAGGACTCGACACCAACTGCGCCTGCCTAGGCACATCACTAAAAGTCCCACTCTCCACAGTAGCCATCACGGAAAACGTCTCGATGGCTGTCATGGCCATTTTCATGTTTACTACGCATACGATCTAGTCACACTAGATCAAATCCACTCACTAACTAACTATCATGAAACCTAAACACATTCTAGCAGCAGTTCTTATTATCTTCGCCACCTCCTGTGTTTCATCGATACCACAGCCAAGCAAGGAAGAGCTCGCGGCAGCTAAACCCTATCCACTAGACACCTGCCTAGTCATCGACCGCCCACTCAGCGAAACTAAGAGAACCTACACCAAAATTTATAAAGGCCAGCAAGTAAAGTTCTGCTGCACTAACTGCATCAAAGCCTTCGATGCCAATCCTGATATTTTCATGAAGAAGATCAAGTAGCTGCGACACCCTGTCGCTGTTTCTGAAAATGTAAGGATGCGAAACGACAGAGTGTCGTTTCTACGGCCATCAGAGATAATCACCAGCAATCTAACATTGCGACTTGCACTCCCACCCATCCCACCCTAGTTTCCAACCAACTTCAACACGGAGAGTGATGCATGCCTGGTGGTGGCCGCGGTCTTCAAAACCGTTGTGGGGCTGTTACGGTCCCGGGTTGGTTCAATTCCTTCCCTCTCCGCCATGTTGTTGTTAAGTCCTTCTTATTGAGTGTATTATGTGTTGCTTTTGATCGGTTGGAAGTGTTTTTTTGTGGTTGTATGGTGTTTTTTTTGTTGAAATTATAATTTAAAGGTCAGACCTTTAGAAGGAAGAAGGTGGTTGACTTCTTGTTTTTCTTTTGATATCAATGATTCATGAGAAAATTAGAGCTCTGTTTTTGTCGGGTTTCAGCGATGAGGTGCCTGTTTGTATGCATGTTGTTTCACGTATTGTGGATCGTCAGTTTCTGTTGAAGGATGACGAGCGCGAGGTGTTTGTGGGGATGATGCGGATGTATGAAGAATTTTGTGGGGTGCGGGTGTTGTCGTATTGTGTGATGTCGAATCACTTTCATATTCTCTTAGAAATCCCCCCTAGAATGGATGTGGTGGATCTGAGTGATGAGGAATTTTTGGCGAAGCTTGGCTGGATCTACTCTGATGTGTATGTGAAAGAGGTGAAGTCGCTGATGCAGAGGATTAATAAGAACCAAGCGCCTAAAGCGATGCGGGAATTGAAGGCTAAATACACGTATCGGATGGGTGATATGTCGGAGTTTATGAAATCGCTCAAGCAGCGATTCACTCAGTGGTATAATAAGAAGCATGGTCGGCGTGGGACGTTGTGGGAGGAACGCTATAGCGCGACTGCTGTTAGTGCTGGCAGCGCAGCTAGGATGGTGGCAGCCTACATTGATCTGAATCCAATGCGTGCTGGCATGGTTCAGGACCCGATGGATTACCGCTGGTGTAGCTACGGAGAGGCAGTGGCTGGTAGTAAGAAAGAGAACCAAAAGGCAAGATCTGCGTATGCCTATCTCTATCAGATGGCGGATATGCCTGGCGCATGTGTTGCTGAGCTTACGGTGGATGAGGCGATGTTGGAATATCGGATGCTGATGGCTGAGGAGGGAGAAGAGGCGGATACTGAGGCATTACCTCTGGTGCGTGGGCAGCTGGCTAGTAAAAGTTTCAAACGCCGCAGAGGTTATAGTCGTGAGGAAATTGATGAGATTCTGGAAAAGAAGGGGAAGCTGCATAAAGCAGACATTTTGCGCTGTAGGACAAGGTATTTCGCAGACGGCACGGCGATTGGAAGTAAGGCGTTTGTGGAGAAATTCTTCAAGCGAGTAAAGGAGAGCCTGAAGGGTGAGGCAGGAGAAAGAAAGACAGGAGTGAAGCCGATGCGAAGAGTGAATCATGCTGATAAGATGGAAGGCTGGAAGATATTCAGTTTCCGTGATTTGCAAAAGGATGTGTATGGATAATTGAGGTGGTAAATAAATAGCAGTTAGTTTTGAAGTTTTCTGCGAGAAATAGAAAATCTAATATCAAACTCGAAGTGAGGTGCTAGAGAATTATATGCGGATAAGCATGCCTGGCCCTTTATAAAGCTCGCCAGTAAAATTTTCAAAATGGCTTCTTTCTCTGTTGTCTTCGTCACTGTGAACCTGATGACTGTTGTTTGTTGAACGTCTAAATCACTATCCAATGTGGGTAGTTCGCGCTTGCTTTTGTGTTCAAATTGGGTATCTTCTTCCGTGTGAAGTTTGTCCAGACCTCCAAGTTCATCAAAGAAGCTGCTAAGCTGATTGGAGGACGAGGAGGTGGGTAAACTGAAGGTTTCGCTTTATGGTAATCCTGAAGCTGGAGTGCTGATTCCGAGGCATAAGGGGCTTCGGAAGCTACGCTGGGCAGCGAAGGGGAAAGGAAAAAGGGCTGGGGCGCGAGTGATTTATTATTACGTTTCTGGTCCAGCGGAGGTCACTCTGCTAAGTATTTATAGCAAAAATAGTAAAACAGACCTCTCAGAAAATGAATACAAACGACTCAGAAAGGAAATCTAACGATGAATGAAAAACAGATGATCAAGGAAGCGATGGAGGATAAAACTGCCATCGATAAAGGTGAGATGGTGCCAGCAATGGTGGAGCGGGTGGTGAAGACGGCAAGTGGGATTAAGTTTGTGGCGGTTCAGCGTTCGATCGTGGAAGGGGTGGCGGAGTTGAAGAAGTGCCGTCATGAGACTGGTGATGGGGTGATGACTCAGAAGAATTTTGCGGCGTTACTGGGGATTCCGCTTTCTACCTATAGGAAGTATGAGCAGCATGAATCGAGGATCCCGGTGCCTGTGTTGAAGTTGGCTAAGATTGCGAGTCGGGATATTGGTTTGATTCCGTCCTAGGATCGGGTGCAACTGAAAGTAAGGGCATTTATTTAGTATGCGATGACGTAGAAGAGGTTTTTAACCTCTTTGCTAAGATTCTAAAAGCTTTAAAAGCTCTTCTACGTGATGGACTATGATTTTTAATCTTATCTTCTAGAATCTAGTTTGAGTTATCTCAGGCATGATCGCTCTTTTCATTCGGTTAAAAATTTTCACAATGGCTTCTTTCTCTGTTGTTGTTATTGGTGGGGTCTGTTAATCTTTTGTTAGATAATGGAATTCATAGAAGATAACTGGCGGGCGGGGATTGAGATTTTGATCTTGTGGGTCGGCTTGTACCAGCTTTACCGGGTGTTCCGTGCTACTAAGGGGGCGCTTATTTTTGTTGGGGTGGTGATGATTTTGGCGGTGGTGACTTCGTTGGCATTTATTTTTGATTTGAAGGTGATCGCTTGGATCCTGCTGCGTTCTGCGGTGGGGATTGGTTTTGCGCTGGTGATTGTGTTCCAGTTGGAGATGAGACAGGCGCTTGCTAGGCTGGGGGGGAGCTTCTTTTCCTTTACGAATGTCCAGAAACTTGAGTTTGCCGAAGGCTTGACTGATGCGGTGATGCAGTTGTCGCATAAGCGCATCGGGGCGTTGATCGCGTTGGAGCGTGAGATTAGCATGAAGGAATACTCGGAGAATGGGGTGCGGGTGGATGCTGAGTTTTCGCCAGAGCTGACCATGACTATTTTTCACCCGATGACTGCGCTGCATGACGGGGGAGTGATCGTGTCTAAGAACCGTATCGCTTCTGCGGGTTGTGTGTTTCCGCTGAGCAGGAATGAAATGTCTGATAGGACGCTGGGTCTGAGACACCGTGCTGCAGTGGGTCTATCTGAGGAGACTGATAGTGTTTGTATTGTGGTGAGTGAGGAGACGGGAAGTATCTCTATCGCGATGAATGGGGTGCTGGAGAGAAATCTCAAGGAGAGTGAATTTAAAGAAAAGCTGGAGAAGATTTTTGTGCCAGAAGAAGAGGAGAAAATAGATAATGAAGAAGACACAAGAGAAGAATTGGATAGCGAAGATAGTGGCCTTGATCCTAGCGGTAGCGATCTGGTTTCTGATAAATGAACAGGTTTAAGGAAATATTAACCTCGCGACTAACTAGAATCTAAGCGTCCATGAATATCCATGAAATAGGCTGGGTGGAGACTTGCTATGATGAGAAGTTTGGCGTGCCTCGGCAGTCTGGAGTGGTCGGCTCCGCGTGGGGGAAGATCAGCTTTCATGAGGATTACCAGAGTGCCAATTTTATCCGTGGATTAGAGGGGTTTAGTCATTTGTGGTTGGTGTTTGTTTTTCATCAAGCTGTTAATCAATCCTCAACGGGGGGTAAGGTGAAAGCTACAGTGCGACCGCCTAGGCTTGGTGGAAATGAAAAGGTGGGGGTATTTGCATCGCGTTCTCCGTTCCGGCCTAATCCTATTGGGCTCTCGCTGGTGAAGCTGGAGCGTATAGAGGCTAGTGCTAAGGGGAGTGTCTTACATGTTAGCGGGGTGGATCTGGTGAGTGGGACTCCGCTGTTAGATATTAAACCTTATATTCCGTATTGTGATTCTGTTTCTAAGCAAGGTGGTGAAATTGTTCAATCTGGCTATGTGAATGGTGCGCCAGAAAACTTAGCTGTAGAGTGGGGTGATGAGGTGGAGGTTGATCCCGGTTTAAAGCAGCTCATCACCGAGACTATTTCAGTAGATCCTAGGCCCGCCTATCATAATGATGAGCGAGAGTATGGCTGTCTGATCGCTGGGGTGAATGTGAGGTGGCAGGTAATAGGTGGGCTGGATAGCAAAGCAGATAGAGCTGATCGGGTTGTGAAAATTTTGAGTTGCGCCAGAGTCTGATCGGTGGCAGTTTGCCGACATGAAATACCTTACATTATCTCTGGCTGCTGTGATCTCAGTTCTCAGCACCTCATGCGGAACCTTGCCAGAAAACCCAAAAAATAAAGGGCCTCAGTCATCCGAAAGTTCTATCCCATGGAACCATAGATTACCTGGTGAAGGTCAGGGGCGATTCGGTGGGAATAGGTAGATGAGACGAGCGAGGTAGAATTCTTTACGCACCAACATTATGAAAACATAATTGATAATACTCACGGGCATGATGACATCGTTCAGCATGGTCAGCGCGGCTTCCCCTGCAGATGAACGCAATGCATTTGCTGTGAAGTCTGTTAACTCGATGAATAAGCTAGCCGTCTTCGTGAAGGGTGCATGCTGACAGTCATGAACGATTGTAATTCGTAGAAAAATGGATTAGTTGGGCTATACAGATAAAAAAGCAAAAGGCAAAGGAGTCACACTAGATGTGAACACACAGATGGTAGTCTTGCAGCTGAAAAAAGGCGTGACGCCCAATCCTGCTAATATTGCTCAGGCATTTATCGATGCGGGTTACGCACCGGTCACGCTCTACAAACCGGTATTAAAAGGGAAGGAAATATCCCTTACTACAATTAAGCTAGGTAGATAGGGGGGGGCTTCTGAGCGCAGGGCTCCTACACTAGGGGATTTTTAGATAGAATTAACAAGATTCACAAAATTACTAGGTCAAATAATTGAGAATTATTTATTTAGATAAGGTAAATTGCGATACTTTTAATCAAGTAGCTTCATCAGCAAGGTGAAATTTTGTTACATTTTGTTAATTCTGTCAGAGAAAGTAGTGATCAAACTGGTAACTTTCCTAAGTGTATAGTCCCAGCTTCTGAGCGACTTGATGGATCTGCGTGTTTAAATGCAAGAAAAGCTTGCATTTAGCCCAGGTTCTGATTTCTTTCCCCTGTCTTCGAGTGAAGGCACCGTGCCCACGTAGGGTGGTTTGGTTTGAGATTCTCTCTTTCAACAATGAAAAGAAATTTTTTGCTGTGCCAGAATACACATTAACATTCAAAAAATAATATTATGAGCGACATCAATCTAGCTGATTTCAAGCTAAACGAAAAAGACACCGGTAGTTCAAGCTACCAAGTAGCAATTCTTACTGGGCGTATTGCCTCACTAACTGAGCATCTTAAAGTAAATAAGAAGGATGTATCTAGCAGACGTGGACTACTGAAAATGGTAGCTAAGAGACGTAAGCATCTTGACTACATCAGAGGTAAATCTGAAGAGAACTACAAGAAGCTGATCGACGGCCTCAATCTCCGCCGATAAACAATTTTCAAAAGGTCACGGTTCACTCCGTGGCCTTTTTAGGTTTGTAGAAGAGGTTTTCAACCTCTTTTATAATAACAAAAAGAGCTTTAGAAGCTCTTTTACGGGGAGTGAGAGGACAGATCGTCTGTAATCCTATTTCCTGATTGATGATTAAGGTTATTATCAATCGAAACACTGAAGTGTTTAGTGACTTAAATTTATCCACACGGGATGAGCGATGCGCTGGACGAGGACGACAGAAATAAGAAAAGAAAATAAATAATATGGAAATGAACATACACACGGTTACCGCTAATGTAGGCGCTAACCCAATTACCTTCGAAACAGGTAAAATGGCTAAACTCGCTGATGGCGCAGTAGTCGTAAGATCAGGAGAGACAACGGTTCTAACAACTGCTTGTTCACTCACTAGAATCAAGCCGGGACAATCATGGTTCCCACTCTCAGTAGAGTATAAAGAAAGAGCATTCGCAGCTGGTGTTTTCCCAGGCGGATACTTTAAGCGTGAAGGGCGCCCGACTGAAAAGGAAATCCTTACCTGCCGTATGACTGACCGTCCGCTACGCCCACTCTTCCCTAAAGGATACCTCTACGAAACACAGATCGTAGCCCTCATGCTATCAGCTGATGGCATCAACGATGCTGACATTCTTGCAATGAACGGTGCATCTGCAGCCCTTTCTATCTCAGACATCCCATTCGCTCGCCCTATCGGTGCGGTGCGTATTGGCCGTGTGGATGGTGAGTTCGTAGTGAACCCTACATTTGACCAACGTGAAGAATCTGACCTCGATCTCGTTTACGTGGGAGACCACCAGAACGTGATCATGATCGAAGGTGGTGCTGACCAGGTTCCTGAAGAGGAATTTGTTAAGGCTCTCTACTTCGCTCAGACTCAGGTAGAAATCCTCGTTGCTGCTCAGGAAGAGCTCAAGGGACTCGCTGGTAAAGAGACTCGTCCATACGATGTTTCAGTCGCTGAGCAAGATCTCCTTGACATCGCTTACGAAGTAGCAGGTGACCGCATCGAAGGTGCTATCTACGCTGCCTCTAAGGTAGAGCGTGCTACTAAAGTTGGCGCACTCAGAAAAGAAGTAGAAGCAGTGATTATGGAGCGTTTCCCTGACACTACTGACTTCCAGATCGATCAGGCATTTGAATTCCTCCAGAAGAAAGCATTCCGCATCTCTATCATGGAGAAGGGCACACGTGCAGATGGCAGAAAGCCAGCTGACCTTCGTGACCTCTTCGCTGAAGAAGGTCTCCTACCTAAGGTGCACGGTTCAGCACTATTCGCTCGTGGAGAAACTCAGGCACTCGCCGTTTCCACACTCGCACCAGCTGACGAACGTCAGTATTTCGATAACTACGCAGGTGGAGAAGACAGCAAGCGCTTCATTCTTCACTACTCTTTCCCTCCGTTCTCGGTAGGTGAAGCAGGTCGTTTCGGTGGTCTTAACCGTCGTGAAATCGGACATGGTAACCTCGCTGAGCGCTCAATCGCTCCAGTGATCCCAGCTGAAGAAGATTTCCCTTATGCAATCAGAACTGTATCAGAAGTGCTTGAGTCAAACGGCTCATCATCAATGGCGACAGTTTGTGCAGGCACTATGTCACTCATGGGTGCAGGTGTTCCTCTTCTTAACCCAGTATCAGGTATTTCAGTAGGTCTCGTGACTGAGTTCAACGAAGCAGGTGAAATGGTCAAGTATGAGCGTCTTCTCGACATCATCGGATCTGAAGATTTCTATGGCGACATGGACTTCAAACTCTGCGGAACTCCTGACGGTGTGACATCTTACCAGCTTGACCTCAAGCTAGACGGTATCCCACTCAAGATTCTTGAAGAGGCAGTTTATCAAGCTAAAGATGGCCGCGAGGTTATCCTTGAGAAGATGCTTTCAGTGATCAACGAGACAGCACCTATCAACGAGAATGCTCCACGTATTGAGTCAGTGAAAATTGACGCAGACAAGATTGGCATGCTCATCGGACCTGGTGGCAAGAATATCAAAGCGATCCAAGCTGAGTCAGGCGCTGACCTCAACATCGAAGATGACGGCACTGTCCACATATACGCTGCTAAGAAGGAAAGTCTCGACCGCGCAGTAGAGATGGTGAACCAAATGTTCGCAGAAGTAGAAGTGAACAAGACTTACAAAGGCAAGATCGTTTCAACAACAGCATTCGGTGCGTTCGTTGAAGTGCTTCCTGGTAAGGACGGACTCATCCACATCTCTGAGCTCGCTGAAGGCCGCGTAGAGAAGACTGAAGACGTAGTTAAGGTTGGTGACGAAGTCACTGCTAAGTGCATCGGGATCGATGACAAAGGCCGCGTTAAAATGTCCATCAAAGCAGCACTAAGAGATGCTAAGAAGACTGAAGCTCCAGCAGCAGAAGGATGCGACGACCAAGGTTGAAGCGTTTAACGGTTGTTAGTTCTAACAACTAAGAAAAATCACCAAGCCTCACTAGAGAAATCTAGTGGGGCTTTTTTCTTTTAGGGAGCAGATGAGGTAATAGGGATGCGGCGTTGCCTTTCCCTATTCTGGTATAAGTTTCCCTTTCAGGGAAGATGGGCTCAGTATCAGTGTGTTTTCCAAAGGAGAAGTTTATATCAGCGTAGGGAAAGGAGCTCTGCGACGCATCCCTACGATGATTGTAAACAGCTCGCGTTCCCTGAAAGTGAACTTTATCCTGTCAATACGTCGCTCTATCACCAAGCCTCACCAATTCTACATAGAGGGGCTTTTTATTTTCTTTGCCTCGTGTCTTTTAAAGGGTTAGTAATCTGTATGTTTTATCCTAAAATTCTTCTCACTTGTTTTCTGGCAACAACGACTCTGCTCAGTGCGCAAGTAGCACCTACAAAGATACCTCCTGGTGACCACGTTCTAATGATCACCATTGATGATCTTAATGACTGGATTGGCTGTCTTTCTGACCCCGAAGATCCAAAGAAGGCTAACGGACATGTCACTGGTCGAGGTCATCCTCAGGCAAAGACGCCGAATCTAGATCGTCTTGCTAAGCGCGGCATACTTTTTGCCAATGCCCACTGCCAGGCTCCAATTTGCCGTCCTTCACGCGCGAGCTTTATGTCAGGACTTCGACCCACGACCACAGGTCTTTATGGAAATCGCCCTCAATATGATGGTAAAGGTAAGTTGCAACCAGGTAATCAGGTGCCGTGGATGACACAGCGTTTTGAGCAGGCTGGATACGAAGTTTTCACGGCTGGCAAACTTCTTCATGCAAGTCGAAATAAACCACTAGGTGGTATTC